>CAZLZE010000004.1:249-77259 GCA_964563935.1 uncultured Phycisphaerae bacterium
CGGGGATGTTCGTATTGCCCGCACCGGCTGGAATCACGAACATCCCCGCCATCCGCGCCCCATGATAGAACCCGAACCCGCCGTTAAACAGGCCGAACGACGGCGTGATCTGCACCACGTCGCCTTTCCTCGCCCCCGCCATCACCAGGCATCGCGCCATGCACTCGGCCCACTGGTCCAAATCGCCTTGTGTGTACGGCATGACGATCGGCGTGCCCGTCGAACCCGACGACATGTGCATTTCGACTACCGTTTTGGGATCAACGCAGCACAGCGACATCGGATAATTATCCCGAAGATCGTTTTTGTCCATCAGCGGGAGCTTGACCACGTCCTCGACTTTCTTGATGTCTTTCGGATTCACCCCCAGCTTCTTGAACCGACTCCGCTGAACCGGGTTGTTGTCGTATACGTACTGTGCGATCTTTCTGAGCTGCTTGGCCTGCAGACTGGCTAATTCGTCCTGCGATGTTGTTTCCGCTTCCTTGTTGAAGAACATCCTCTTTGCGATCTTGCTCATACCGCTTTTCTCCCAGCCTCAAAGGCCCGCAGGTTCAACTCACGATATTTCTCGTCCACCGAATCCGCCACCGCCTTGTGCCACGCCTCTGGCGGCAGATCCAGGCCCGTTGAGATCGCGCCCAGAATCACCACGTTGGCTGCGCGGATGTTTCCTATCTCAATGGCCTTCTGTGAGGCGTCCAAGTACACCAGTCGCTTGAACACACTCTTAAGCCGGCTCTCCGCATCATCCGGATATTTCGCCCCGCCGCCCGACACCGTCACGGGCACGATCATCTGGCTCGACACCACCGCCAGTCCTCCCGGCATCAAGTAGTGCGCGTAGCGAATCGCCTCGATCCGCTCAAACGATCCCAGCACCCTCGCCGTCCCCTCTTCCACCAGCGGACTGTGCACGTCTTTCCCATAGCGAATCTGCGCTACCACCGAACCGCCCCGCTGCGCCATCCCGTGCACCTCATTCGTCTTCACTTTGAATCCCGCGTTCATCGCCGCCCGGGCAACAATCTCACTGCCCAGAAGAATCCCCTGTCCGCCCACGCCCACCAACACCACGCTCGTCGTATCTGAATTCATATCTCTTTCTTCTCTTTATTAAGTTCTATCTCTTGTTCGTGTTCATTTGTGCCTACTCTGCTTTGACTTCCGCAATCGCCGCGAACTTGCACAATTGCTGGCACACACCGCAGCCGCTGCACAAAAGCGGATTGATCACCGGCACCTCGCCTTTACCTTTACTCTCGATGGCTGGGCAACCCACCTTCAGACATGCCCCGCACTTCTTACACGTCGCCGCGTCGATGGTCCGCAGTTTGCCCACGCGCTTCCGCTGATGCAGCGGGCACGGAGCCTTCGACACGATCAAGGACGGTTCCGCCGCCGCCAATTCTTCCTCCACCGCCGCCAGCGTCTCTTTGGTGTTGTACGGATTCACCGTTCGAACACGCTTGAATCCGCAGGCCCTGCCGATCCCTTCGATCGATACCGCCACCGTCGGCTCGCCCATGAGCGTCATCCCTGTTCCCGGGTGATCCTGATGACCGGTCATGGCCGTCGTGCGATTGTCCACGACGATAATCGTGGAAACGCCCTTGTTATAGGCGATATCCATCAGGCCCGTGATACCGGAATGGAAGAACGTCGAATCGCCGACAATACCCACCACCTTCTTCGGCTCGCCCGCTTTGTCCATTCCGTGGGCCATCGAAATGCCGCCGCCCATGCACAAAATGGTGTCAATCCGCGACAGCGGCGGGAATACGCCCAGGCTGTAACACCCGATGTCGCCCGTCACTACCACGTCATGTTTCGACAATGCATAGAAAATCCCACGATGCGGGCATCCCGGACACAGCACCGGCGGTCTCGCGGGCAGATCGCTCGCCTGCTCGAACGGTTTGACTTGGGTCGCCGGGCGGTCTTCCATCTTCGCCCGTACGCCCTTCAATCGCCCCGTCGAAAGTTCGCCAATCCCCGGTACCCACTCTCGGCCTTTGCACGCAATCCCGATCGCCTTCATGTGCTCTTCGAGGAAATCATCCAACTCCTCCACCACCAGCACGTTCTTCACGCCTGCGGCGAATTCCTTCATCAGCCCGTCCGGATACGGATAACTCCACCCAAGTTTCAGCACCGATGCCTCAGGCCAAACTTCCCGCACATATTGATACGAGATGCTTGCCGTCACGATCCCCAACTCGCGGCCTCGCCACTCGATCCGATTCGCCGGCGACGTCTCCGCCGCCTTGCGAAGCTTCTCCAGCCGCTCCTCGACGCGAACCCGCATCGCCCGAGCCCACAGCGGAATCGGAACGAACCGCGGCGGGTTCTTTTCAAATCCCACCGCCTTCTCCCGGCCCTTGCGATCGGACAGTTCCACCAAACTTCGCGAATGGCTAACCCGCGTCGTCGTCCGCAGAATCACCGGTGTCTGAAATTGTTCCGAAATCTCCAGCCCGAGCTTCAAAAAATCCTTCGCTTCCTGCGAATCCGCGGGCTCGAGGATCGGAATCTTGGCGAATCGGGCATAGTTTCGCGTGTCCTGTTCATTCTGCGACGAGTGCATGCCCGGATCGTCGGCCACGCACGCCACAAACCCACCCTCGACGCCCAGATATGCCAGCGTCATCAGCGGGTCGGCTGCCACGTTCAACCCCACATGTTTCATCGTGCAGATCGACCGTGCACCCGCCATCGCCGCGCCAGCTGCCACTTCAAACGCCACCTTCTCATTCGGCGACCATTCGCAGTAAATCTCCGGCTTATAATTAACGACGGCCTCCAGAATCTCCGTCGATGGAGTCCCTGGATACCCCACCGCCACCTTCACGCCCGCCTCATACGCCCCTCGCGCAATCGCCTCATTACCCGATAACAGTTCCATCCGATTTTGCGTCTCCAAAAATAAAGGGCGACCTCATCGGCCGCCCCCATGGTGTCCCTACTCAACCGAAATTTGTCAGAACCTTATATTATTGCCGTTTTCGAACATTTATTCAAGCGCCCACCCCGGCTTTTCCCCCACTCTCAATTGTCACCGCGCCCTGTGGGGCGGGTTATAAACCCGTCGATTTCCAATCGTCATCAGACATTCGTCATTCCCCCCCAAAGCCCAAAGCCTGGTTCGCCCTACTTCACCAGATCCGACAGCACCATCACTGTCCAATACGGCGAAAGCATGAGGATGATGATTGCGATGATGTAGGCGGGAATATAGTAGAGTGCCCCTTTGAACACCGTGGAAATCGGAATATCATCCGACATGCCCGCGACCACGTAGCAGCAGATTCCGATCGGCGGCATGATCGCGCCCATCGTCGTCACGATCGTAATGATCTGGCCGTACCAGATCGGATCATATCCAAGATTCTGCACCACCGGAAATAGAATCGGCAGCGACAGCAGCAGGAACGCCAGTGCGTCCATAATGCACCCGCCGATGATGTACACAATCAGAATCACCCACAAGACCATCCACCCCGGCATCGCCAGCTGGCTGATCCAGTCGGAGATCGCCTGCGGAAGCATGGTCATGGTCAGAAATCGCCCAAAAATCGTCGCCCCCGCCAGGATCATGAATACCAGACACGAAATCCGAAGCGTATCAATCAGCGACTTCTTGAACCCCGGCCAAGAGAGCTTTCGCCGAAGCAGACAGATCGCCAATCCCAGCGAGCAGCTCAGCGCCGCCGCCTCCGTCGTCGTCACCATCCCCGTCAACAGCGCCCCCATGATCACCGCAAAGAGAATGAAGATGTCCAGGGCAAGCGGCAAGGCCTTGAACTTTTCCGCCCACGTGGTCTTCTCACCCCGCGGACCCCACTCCGGATGTTTCGTACAAATCAAAAATACCGTCAACCCGATCAGCACGGTCAATATCGCACTGGGAATCACGTTCCCGAAAAAGAGCTTTCCGATCGACTGGCTGGTGTACAATCCGTACACCACCAGCACAATGCTCGGCGGAATCATCACGCCCAGCGTCGAACCCGCCGCCACCGCTCCCGCGTTCAGGATCGGATGGTACTTATACTTCTTCATCGCCGGGATCGCCACCGCGCTCATCGTCGCCGCCGTGGCCGTGTTCGATCCACAGATCGCCGAAAAACCCGCCGACGCCATGATCGTCGTCATGGCCAGTCCGCCCCGGTAGTTTCCGAACCACTTATACGTTGAATGGTACAAATCGTCGCTGTACCCCGCATACTGCAGAAATTCGCCCACCAGGATAAACATCGGGATCACCGTCAGGCCGTAGTTGGAAAAAATCGTCCACATCTCCGACCCGACCATGTTGCACGCCGTATCGAACGATCGCAGCACCGCGATTCCCACAAATCCCACCATCGCCATCACAAACGCAGCCGGGATCCGCAGCAAAAACAGCGCCAGGAACATGATCGCAATACCATAGACGCCAATCATCGGTCCGTTCATTGATCACGTTCCTGTCTTAATGTATAAGCCGCAACCATCATCAAATCTTCTCACCCGATATCCCACCCACTTCCTCCAGAACCTCTACTCGCTTGGTCACCGCCCGCGGCACAGCTGCGGGTTTCTTCACGGGCCCGAACACCACCGTGCAGAAATCGAAAAGCAAATTCAGCGTCAAACACACGAACCCCGCCGCCACGCAGAAGATGAACGGATGGTAAATGATCTTCAGCGTCTCCGATACCTCACCTTCATCCCGAATCCGACACCCCAGCCGGAACAACTGCCACCCGACAACGGCGAAAAATACCATCTCCACCGGAAATCGGACAATGTCAATCGTCCGTTTCAGCCACGCCGGATAACGGTTCGTCACCACGTCCACCACAATATGGTCTTTCCGGCGCTGCGTGTACCCGAGCGCGAAAGCGATCACCGCCGTACCCAGAAAACCGATGATTTCATACGATCCGCTGAAGGGATGTCCGAATAGTCGCAGGACCACGTTCGCCGTCGCCAGGAGCATGACCCCCAGCACCGCGATTCCGCCCATAGCCATGAACAGTTTATTAACGAGCCGGTTTATCTTCTCAAGAAACGCCATCGTATCGCGAACTCAAACCTATTTGCTTTCCTTCATATGTTTCGTCTTAAGGGCTTCCACGTCTTTAACAATCTTTTCTCCGGGCAGCCCCACCGCCGTCACCTTCTTCACATAGGCTTCGATCATGGGCTTGAGCAGCTTGTGGACTTCCTTCATTTCAGCATCGGAGAGATGGAAAACCTGGTGGTTATACTTCTTCTTCGACCACTCCAATGCCTCCTTGACATGATTGTCGACGTATTCGCCCGTCCAGACTGCCTGGTCATAGCTCAGGTCGTCGATCACCTTCTTCACATCCGCCGGAAGGCTGTTCCACTTATCTTTGTTCATCACCACCGCGAACGTTACCACCTGCAGGTCCACAATCGTGGCGTACGGACAATAGCTCGCGTAGTTGAAATCTTTCAATACTTCCAGCGACGAAATCATCCCCTTCACCACACCCTTCTGGATAGCCTCCGGCACCTCCGACTGCGGCATGGCCACGGGGACGCCGCCCAATCGCTTGAGCATGTCCGCCCCCGTCCCGGACGTCCGAAGCTCCAGACCCTTGAGGTCCGCCAGTGTCTTTACGGGCTTGCTCGTCATGAAATTCGTCGGCGGGCAGGTGAAAAATGTTATCACCTTCACCTTGGAAAACTCCTTGGGCTTATACTCCTTCATCAGATCATACAACGTCAGCGTCGCCACCTTGGCATTCGGAAATCCCAGCGGCAGATCCACCGCTTCCGACACCGGGAAACGTCCCGGCTGATAACTCATCGCGAAATTGCCAATGTCGGCCACGCCCGATATCACCCCGTCGAACATGTTCTTCGCGCCCAGCAGCGTCCCGCCCGGGAACGTCTGAACCTTCACCTTCCCCTTCGTCCGCGTCTCCACTTCCTTCTTCCATCGTTCCATCTGAACGCACGGAAATGACGGAGCCGGCGGAAAATTCGCGTAAGTCAGGGTAATCTCATCGGCCGCGCGAACATCCGAACCGCAGAAGCCTGCCAGAAGAACCACCACCAATGCCACCAGAAGGGAAACGCGCGTTCTCATTCGACATTCTCCTTTCGTATCCGTGTTGTAAGCTGCTCTTTTTTTTCATGTTATAGATTTCTGCCGTTAAGCGTCAAGATAAAAAGCAGTGATGCTTTACCCTGCCTCAAAACTTGTCGCCCTGACCAACGGAGGCCTTGCGGATCACATCGAATTTGGGCACAATAAAGGTAAGGCGATTGAGGAGAATCCGATGCCGGAGAGTGACCTTCCCCCAGCGGAAGAGACAAACGTCATAAAGATACCCATCCGACGGGTCATGGATTTCCTGTATATTATCCTGGTGGCCTTCGTCCTTCTCATCGTCTACCTGACCTATCCGCCCGCAAAGTCGAATAGCGACTACGAACTGGAAACGTGGGAAGCGCCCAGGCCCACCACCACTCAGCCCTTCATCCGGGTCCGGGCCATGCGCGACAAATCCAACGGCGAATATAAGTTCCCGGTAACCATCTCCATCAAAGATACCGACAATACCATCTGGAAGTTCCACGTCACCGGGAGCAATCCATCCTCCGACATCGCCGTCGATCACACTAACAAAGACGGCGAACCTGCCGGATGGGTGACTTTCCAGCGCGTCCCCGACGACAAAGTTCCCTCACACGACAATTGGTAATGAAACGGGCAATTACTTGCCTGATGCGGCCGTTTCCACCTTCTCACCAATCTCCTCCAAACGGAACCCTTCCGCCACCACGTTATGCTTCCGATCCGTCAACACAAGCCACGGCAGACGTCCCGCCCCCCACTTCCGAAGAACATTCTCACTCTTGCCCTTGATCGTTCCCACTGGAAACGGCAGATGAGCTTGCGTCGTCCACGACTTCAGCGCCTGCGCATCCGCCATGTCCGCCTGAACCGACACGATCACCACACCTTTCGTCGCCAACTCGCCCGCTCTCTTCGCCAACTCGCTCACGCAGTACCGCGACGGGCGCTGATTCATGTCCCAGAAACACACCAGCACCATCTTGCCCTCAATATCCTCAGCCTTCACGGGAATCCCGAAATCGCCAATCGCCGGCAACGGCTTACCCGTCAGTTTCGCCGGACGAGTCGTCGGTCCCGGAACCTCCCACCCCCTATTCTCGGACATGACAATTCGAACATCCGTGTCGCCGCCCTGAGCCCGGGCACGGCCCGACATGCCGATCGGTCCCTGCACATAGGCACTCAGTTGGATGCTCCCCTGGCAAACCCCTTCAATTTTGAACTGCCCTTGCTGATCCGTCGTACTCCGGCGAAGCGGCTGATTGTCGCCATAGGTGTGAATCTGCGCATTCGCGATCGGATTATCCTCACTGTCGACCACCACGCCGGTCACGGACATATTGGCTCGATCCAGCGACAGCTTCTCCACCTCGACTCGCCCGGCCGGCCGGGTCGTCAGATCGATCCGAGCGCCTCGCTGACCGAATCCTTCCGCGGATGCGGTCACAGTGTACTTGTACCCGCTTGGAATGGCTGTGATCTCGTATCGACCCTTGTCGTCCGTAAAAATCTGACCGTTCTCCTGAATATATGCGCCCCACCGGCTGGCCTGCATCATCACCATAGCCGTCGCCTTCGGAATCGGCTTGCCCTCAGAATCCACCACCAACCCCGTGAGCGTCACCCCCGGCTCCAGCTTCACTTCCACTCGTTTCGTATCCGTCTGAACCGGAACCACCGCCGCCAGATTTCTCTCCACATGCCGGACCACCAGGTAGAACTCCGTACTCTGCTGACCCCACCAGCCCGGATCCCAATCAATCAGGATTCCACCCTTCTCATCCGTCTGACGCATCTCCCTCGGTCCGACTATCGGAAGAATGAAATACCCGGCATCCTTCACCGGCTTGCCCGCCGCGTCCTTCACCACCCCCTGCATCGGAATCTTGCTCTCAACCTTGGCTTCATATTTGAACGTCTTGCCCTCTTCAATTGTGAACGGTATCGTTAACTGCTGCATCCGGTAACCACTGGACGGCTGAATCATCACCAGTTGATATTGTCCGGGCGACAAACGCGTTCGGACGATCCCGTCTTTGTCCGAACCTCCCGCGTTAATCCACTGGTTATTCGATACATTCCGAATTCCCACCATCACATCCGCCACGGGCTTTCCCGTCGCGTTATCGCGTACTGCAATCTCCGCAACTCCGCCCTTCACCATGGATACGACCACGTCCGACTTGGTCTTCCCCACCTCCACCGTCACCACCACCGGGTCCGCCACCCAGTCGGCCAGTTTGTCCGACGAAGTGGCCGGCTGAAGGATATAAGTCCCCGCTGCCAACTGCCCCACAGCAAACGTACCATCCGTCCGCGAGACGAACTGCGATGCCTGGAGTGCGCCAGACGGCGTACTCGGAACCAACCGGATCGATACCCCGCCAATCCCCTTCTGCGTGCCCTTCTCCACCACTCGACCCGTGATCCGCGACTCGACCGGCATGACGATCTTGATGTCCTTCTTCCCTGCCGCAAACTGCAGCGTTGTAATCACATTGCCCTTCATCGTCGTCGTCTTCGCCCGACCCGGCGCCTCGGCTGTGAACTCGGCTGTCGCGTTGCTCGGCATGTCCGAAAAAATAAATCGCCCCCCGGCATCGGTCGTCGCTACCAGTTCCGAAAAGTCCTTGCTGCCGAAAAGCCATTTCGGACGCTGCGGCTGACTGCCGGATATCGTCAAGAATGGAATAACCTTGACCCCAGCCAGGGGCTTGCCCCCCTCATCCACCACCACTCCGCCAAACGTCAACGGTTCGGTCAGCGTAATGTCTTCCCGAAGATTCTTCTCCTGCCGAAAATCCCAATTAAGCCAACCGAACGAAAGCCCTTGACCCTTGGCCATCACAATATAGAACCCATGCCCGAGTGACTTCTGCTCCCCTGATACCTTGAACATAAACGCACCGTCCGCCTTCGCGTTCATGGTCTCAACACCCTGAGAAACCGGCATCATCAGATTCGGATCATACGTGAACTTGATCAGCTTCACCGTCGCCCCCGCCACCGGTTTACCGTCCTTCGTAAGCACCCGCCCGGAACAAACTGCCTCGTCCGCACGCGCAATGCCCGCGCCAAATACCACAAAAAACGCCGCAGTCGCCAAGATTCCCCGCATGGTTCTTGTCTCCTTCATCTCGCTTAAGATTCAGATTTGCGCCTCAGCACAATCACAGCCACGATCAATACCAGCAACCCCAGCGCGATCGGACGATACCATTTCACCCACCGCGGAGTCCCGGACGCCACCGGAGCCGTCGTCGCAGCAAGTGGTTTCGCCGTAACCGTCGATTTACCGGCTGATTTCGCCGAATCGGAACTCACCCCCTTGGCCGTCACTGCCGGCGCCGTTACCGTGAAAGCAAAAGGCTTGCTTTCGATCTTGAATGGTCCGCTGAATTCCACCGAAGCCGTGTAGGGCCCCTTCACATCCTTAGGCTCTCGCCACGAGAGCGAACAGGTTCCGCCTCAGCCATACTCCAGCGAGTACGTCTGATCAAATGTCCCTGCCTTGTTCTTGATCCGAATCTTCGGAGCCGCCGGGCGCGTCCCGTTGCACTCAACATCGATCCGCTCGCCAAGCTTCCCCTGCAATCCCTGATTGAAACTGTACTGTCCACCCTCGGGATTCATCGCCAGTGACGACACCACCGGCTCGCCCACATCCAGCGTCGCCGCCTTCTCTTTCGTTACCTCCAACAGCACGCTATTCGGAAACGATCGTCCCGCCAGTTTCCACGGAACCCCCGCCTCATCTTTTCGCTCGATTTCCCAGTCGTATACGCGGTACTTGCCTACCGGCAACTTGCCCACCCCTTTCGTATGGCGAAGATCGAGCAGACCGTTCAACCCGCCCACGCGAACCTTCGTCAGCCCTTCCGGAACGCGCACCTCGCCCAGCACAATGTTCTCGCACGATGTAAACGCGACAAACGCCCCGTCTTGCGAGGGCTCCGGGTGATAGAACTTGCCATCGACCTCGATGTACCGGCCATTGAACCGGGCGTCCCAGATCTTTCCCTTGTCGATCAGAATTCGGTCGATCTGCCCGAAATCGTCCGCGCTGTCGTTGAACGTCCCGTTCGCGTTCGCATCCACCAGCGCACACTGATGCGACTTGCCACCGATCATCACCTGACCTTCATAATAACACGCCGAACCCAGATTGACGCTCGACCGATTGGAACTCAGGTGAAACTGAACCTGAAAATGGTACGTAACCGGTCCGTCCTGAGTCGAAAAGACAACCTTCACCGGGGCAAAAACCGCCCGGTAGTAGTTCTTGTCGTACTCCTGGACCTCGAACGGCTTATATGCTGTCTCGTTCGTCAAGTCCCCGTCGCAGTTCGAGTCCACGACCACTCGGTCATACGAGCCCTTCGGCTTCGATCGGTCGAAAACCATCCACACCAACCCGCTCTTCGCCATCGGCGTCGACCACTTCGCAAAAATCGGGTCCGAAGCGACAAACTTCCCCGCCTTGACCTCTTTGGGTAATGTTTTCTCGATCGGCACGGAAAAATGGCAGACATTCTCCCACCCAACCTTCTCACCTAACTCTCTCGCCACCCCATACTGCAGCCATTGCTTTTCCTGCGCAAACAACGTCCCTGTGGCAAAGATACCGATCACAATCAGGAGGAAACAACGAATCCAAGGTCCTCTCATGGCAAGCGTCTCCACCAATGATGCCCCGTTCGACCGAAACCGCCGAACAATAAAACCGTGATATATACCCTATCACTCCAGATTCTATCTGTCAACTCTCAATGAAACAGCAATATTTCCCCCCGCCTGCCCGACTCTGAAGTGGCCAAGGGAAAATGGTAGGTCCACGTGGTTCGCCCGTCTTCGTCTATTTCGGATTCATCATGCTCGCGCCCATCAGCCCAATCACGACTTCCTGTGAAAGCGTCTCCAGCGTCACATCCTCAAGCTCAACACCTTCACGAAGCTTCCAGCCGTAGACCATCGCCCGGCAATTCTCCCCAAGCTGCACCTGCGGCGGCGGTTCCTTCGGCATCGAGAAACTATCGCGAGCGTAATCATAGTCCGCGCCGCCGAAATGACAAAGCGACCAGAAATTAAACGGCGGAATGAGTTCCAGCGTCTCTTCTTTCCCATCGGCGTAACGGAACCGCAAAATGGCATTGGCGATCCGCCCCTGCATCGGATTGGTCGATCCGCACACCAGCAGCCAGATCGCTTCCCCGCTCGCGCTGACCGGCACCGTCACTGACCGCGGCCAATTGTCCCATAGTGAGGTAAACGCAATATTCTTCTTCTCGCCAAGCTTGGCAAACGGCACGCCCTGGGGCGTTGTTACCGCTTTACCGGGACCGGCAAGTTTGATCTCCGGCGGCTTGATATCCCAATGCTTGAAGGTCCACGCGCTATAGCCGTCGTAACCAATGCGCATCGAAACCGTGTTCGGCCGCGGTGACCGATACTCCTGCTTAAAAATCGTCTGAACATCACCGTTCCACAAACCGGAAAGGTCGAATTTCTTCCACCGCGCATTCGCCGGAACCGCGCGAAGGAGCGGCACTCCGGGCCGCTCGGGCACATGCACCTTCGTCATCTGATAACGAGGGACCGCACCGTTGATCTTTTTCCAAACAAGATGATATCCCGGTCGGCCTTCCTTTTCTTCAACCGTCAAATACGGCAATTGTCCGATCCGTTCACTCAGTTCGATAACTAAATCAACCTTGTCGCAGGTCGACGTTTTCACCGTCAGCATCCCGCATCCAGCCCAGGGTTCGATCTTCCACTTCACCGACTGACCATTGATGGTCACCCGCTTGACCTTCTCTGCCCGCACCGGCACCCGAAATTCAACCTTGGCCGGCCGGACCTGAGAAAATTCATAAACGTCCCGCTCCCCCTTCCGCCGATAGGCCAGCGAAAAATCCGGCGTCCGGATAGACGCGTGTGGCCACGCGGACGGAAACGCGGGTGCAATTTGCACAACACCATTCGGATAATCAGGCCGATATCCGAAGAGTCCTTCGACCACCGATCTGCCGAACATCATGACAAGATCGCTGAAATCGATCCCGCAATCCGAATGGCTGAGTCCCCCCGGCGACCGGATCGTGACCGCTCCGCTGCGCTGGCCGCCCGCAAAACGAAAACCGGATTTCGGCTCCGGGTCGCCGTACATCGTCTGCAGCATCGTCCCGCGCAGAATCTCCCAACCATCGTCGCCCTGACCGCCCAGGAAATAACCCAGCGCCATCGCGAAGTTATCGCCGTGATACAGTTCGCGGACCGACCATTTGGCCGGCACCCAGTTCGTCGTCTGCCGCATCTCGCCCCCATACGGCAATTTGAATCGCTCCATCGCCCATTCCGTATAATACATCGCCTGCCACGCCTGCTCCGGCGTCGTCACTCCGGCTTCGATCGGCACGTGCTGGGCATACACCCAGGCGTCGTCATGTATTCGCCGGTGACCGCCTTGCTCAATGTGGGACGCGAACTGCCCCTTGTCTTTCAGCCACAATACCCGGTTCATCGCCTCGCGAATCTTATCCGCTTCCGCGTCGTGTTTGGCAGCCGTCTTTTTATCGCCTATTCGTCGGCGCATGTCCGCAGCGGCCCGGCGTGCGTAATATATGTACGCCGATTCCTCCGGCGTGGCGCCCCCGTTGAACCACACCGAATCGCTGGGCCAGGTGTTGTTGAAGCTCTCGTACAGCCCGTCATCGTCGGGATCATAGCACGCCTTGCATCGATCAAGATGGAGTTCCAGCATCCCCAGCAATCGCTTCTCAAATACCGGATCGCCCGTAGCCCGCCAGTCACGGATACATTGGTCGAAAAACTGCGTCTGAAATTCATACAGCGACCGCGGTCCACACTCTTCATATCCGACGAACCCGGCTCCGTAGAACCGCGAATTCTCGGCCTGTTCGCAGCCGTCCTCGGATGGAGCGGGGACTGTCTTTGTGTTGTCCTTCTTGACTTGGAACCTGTCGAAATGCTCCAACGCCTTGGCGACGCGGTCGTGCCAGCCGTAGGCCGTCGCGCCGCCCATCACCCGCCAACCGGGGAACCGGATTCGCCATGTCGATCCGCCGTGGGCAAAACCCGGCTCAACGTACAAACCGTCAATCGCGGCGCACGAAGCCGCCACCCCGGCGTCAAAATACGGGTCCGGCGTCTCCACCACCACCTGCCGACCCACCCGTTCAGCGCGGGCCAGTCCCTCGGCAAACGCGGTAACCGGATCGGCCACCAGCGCCGGGGCCATCGGCCTTTTGAAATATCGATCATCCTCGTCCGCAATCACTGCGACATACTGCGGCCTCCCCGCCTTCAACGGTATCTGCGCCACCAATCCATCGCCAACGGCGTCCCTAATCGCCTGGGGCAGATTCTCGGGAACGTCGAAAGCGAACGACTCCCACTTGCTGACCGGCTCGGAGAAACGACCATGCACGTGTTTGAACCAGAACCCATCCGCCTGTTGAACTCCTTTCTCCGGCCCAGGCGGGAATACGCACCATGCCGCAACGTCACCGCTCTTCGCCCCGTCGACCACCAGCCGGGCGGTAAACCCGCTGGCATCCGCGAGAGTCGTACCGGTCAGACGCACCGTCAATCCCGGCAGACGCGAGTCGGTCATCTCCCATTCCATCCGCCCCGGCCGATACCGCGCAACCCGCTCCGCGAATTGATGGAGCAGCACGGTCTTCTTACCCCGCCGAACACCCACATAAAGCGTCCCCATCGGCCCGGTCAGCGACGGCATCTCACCGGACATGACAAACGCATACCGACCGTTGCAGTACAACGGCCGATTGTCCCAAACCGTACCGTTGCGAACAACGATCGCGTCATCCTCGGGCCAATAAGTCAGCACCGGCAATCGGTCCGCCGTGCGTTTCTTCGACACATTTCCTACAAGTTTTTCGGTTCTTCTCGAGGTTGATCTCATGAGCGTGCTGTCTCCTGGACAATCGTTAGAATTGAGGCAGGTACTTTTTGTTGGCCTTGATCAATTTGTCGAGCAATTCACCGGCGGTGTTCCACTCCCGAACGAGCGGGTCCGAGGCCATAGCCTCCTGCGCGAGCCTTCGATCCCCCGTTAACGCAGCCCGAATGATGATCCTGGTCCGAATCGCGTGGGGAGTCAGCAGGACAGTCAATTCGTCCGGCAGGGCGCCAACGGTGTGCGGGGAAACCTTGTCGGCCGTTATGGTCCCCATCGTCTCGACAACCACCCCGCGAGGCAGGTTGTCTATCTGCCCCTCATTGGGCAAGTTCACCACCTCGACCACCGGCTTGCCCGTCGAAAGAGAAACCACCAGACTGGACATCGCTTCACGCGAGGGCTCCAGGCTGATCTTCGACGGATTCTTCGTCAGATCGTACGTATTCTTCTTGGCCCTGCTGAGCCACCTGTAGCGGTCCTTGATGTAGGTCAGCTTAATGTTGTACGCCTTGCCGTAGCCTGTCTCCTTCGTCAAAACATTGGGGACAAACTCGCTCGTGTGACGGTCGCCGGGATACAACTGGAATCCGGTCCGGCGGAAAAATTCACACATGAAAACAAAAACCCCGTGCGTCTCGGCATGGGTCAGATTGACCTTGGGCTTGAGCATGTGGTTCAGCGGGTCCGCCGCCAGTCTCTTGAAAGCTTCGAAACAATCGCGATCCCTGTACCGGGCCGAGAGAATGAACGCAAAATGATTCAACCCACCCACGCTGAGGCAGATATCCTCCCAGCCACATTTGTACTGCTCGCGAAGCCAGCCCCACAGACCATAGAGTTCATGACACAGACCGATCGTCTTGCAGCCCTGCTCGCAGAGCACCTGCGTAAGTACCGTCATCGGATTGGTCAGATTGAAAACCCACGCCTTCGGACAATGTTTCTTGATGCTCTTGGCGAAGTCCATGAAAACAGGAATATTCCGCAGGGCGCGAGAAATTCCACCCGGACCAACGGTATCGCCGACGGCCTGGAAGATGCCGTACTTGTATGGAATCTCCAGGTCCGGCCGCATCGCCTCCAACCCCCCGGTGGAAATGGTGATCACCACAAAGTCCGCCTTCGGCAGCGCCTCATCCCGCTCAGTCGTCGCATGGACCGTCCAATCGCTGTTGATACGCTGGATCGCAGCATGGCAATACAGCTCCAGGTCCTTAAGGGCCTTCTTATCGATATCCACCAGCCATAATTCCGACCCGGCCAGTTCCGGCTTCACCATCATGTCCCGCACCAAATGCGGCATCCAGTTGTAGCTTCCACCGCCAATCATCACGATCTTCGCCATGGTCTTCCTCTCTTATCTTGCCTTGATACTGTTATTGCACCGAGATCTGTCACATGACACGTCTCAACCGCATGGATGGTTGCCTGTCAGGTCGACTCCCCTTTGGTTAGCTCCGGAGCAATGAGGATTTGTTCTTGAGGTATCGAGATCGTATCGCCCGATTGCGACGCGATCATCAACTCAAGGATCGCTTCCGCGATCTCCTTGCACGGCTGACGAACCGTCGTCAATGGCGGATCATGACGATAGGCTTCATAGTTCCCATCGTATCCCATCAACGCGATATCCTGAGGAACGCGAACACCCAGCTCCGAAAGAATATCCCACAGACCAAGGGCCACATTGTCGCAAAAGGCAAAAATGCCGTCACAATCCTTGATCGCCTCGGCGACCTGCGACTTGAGCTCGGCCCTCGACTCGACAAGCTGATAAAACTCGATGTCCTCAAGCCGGCCGCCCGATTCAACCCATCCTTTCATAAACCCCAACCGTCGAAGCGGCAACGCGCGCAAACGGGCTTCCCCCGTCGGATGGTTATCCCAATACGCCACTTTGCGGCACCCGCGTTCCCACAAATGCCGGCCTGCCAGTTCGCCACCCTTGTGGTGATCGGTTTCAACAACGCAGTCCGTCTGAACATCCCTCCAATTGTCCAATCCGATCGTGAAACACCGGCAGAGTCGTTGCGCGTCCTCTGGAAGCCAGTCGGCCACCACGAGAAAATCGTAAAAACCGTCTTCGACCTCTTCGAGCGTATGATTCAGATCAAGCTGGCAGTCCACCGTAACATTCACATGACTGCCCAGCCTGACCAGATAGTTATGCAGGGATTGATAGATCGGATGGAGAATATGATCCTTGCCAATACCCATGAAACCAACGCGCGTCAACCGGTTCTGCCGATCGCCCGACAACCTGGAACGGACTTGGTGCCGACCATTCTCCAGACGTTCGAGAATCCCCTCCTCCCTCAACTCCTTGATCGCCAGAAACACAACGTTGGTGCTGACATCCAATTGTCTGGCAATTTCACGTACCGTCGGAAGGTAGCTCCCCGGCTTCAGGATGCCTCGGTGGATACCGTCGAGCAAAAAATTCCGCGTACGATCCTTTAGCGGCTCGTACGACTTGGACTGCTGCTTGTTCCATTTTGTCATTCATTCCATAATAACATAAAACATTTCACAACTCAACATATTACATAAATACATTGATTGCCCACAACCACCTACAGCAAAATCTTTTATACCGTCTTATATTGTTTTATTTTGTTCTTTATACAACCAGACTCCCTGGACTCGCACCGCCAGAGCGATTTGACGCCAACGAAGGAATTCAGCCAGGATTCCCCCTGGAAATGTACAAGCCCGAGGAAGGAATCGCTGGGAAATAGTTCCCATCGCGGAACTCTGCTACCGGGAAAATTCCCCAACTATCGTCCAACCTTATAACACAAACCGCATTCTTGACTCGACCAAGGCCTGTAACCCTTTGGCACAGCCGTTGCCAATACTCTTCATAAAGAACTTGGAAAAAATAACAGAAAAAGCAAAAAAGAGCCAAAGGCCCCAAAAAATGAAGACGATGGAAAAAGGACCGATGAGAACAACGATATTGGTGAGCAACTATCCGAACTAGAACTCCTGGAATCGCCGGGATTATCCACCGATACATCGTGCCTTTCCGGAAAGGCTCAGTTGCCTGAAGGGAAAGAAGAGCCAAGAGAATCCCGCCGGTACTCCCCCGCCGGCGGGATTTTCGCATTTGCGGGTTCCCGCCGGAATTTTGGGTTGACAAGTCAGTGGGTTTCATTAAAATTTGGGCATCGGTTTACGGCAATTTATTTTGCAAATTGTAGTTACGTAAGATCGGTCCGGCAATCGGAACCCCGCCCGAACCTGAGTGACTCTTACGGAGAACAATGGAGAAGATCATGAACCCCCGTTCGAGAACCTTACTGCTGATCCTGCTATCGATCCTTGTCTTCGGCCCACTGACTTTCGCCCAGGTCGAGATCCAGAAAGAAGAGACGGAAAAAGACCTATGGACCGATGCCATGTATTATCTGAAGATCGGCCGGATGGAGTACGGTAAGGCATACCTGCAGGCCTACCTGGACCGCAAGGTTGACCCGGTCAAGACGCTGGAGTTCTCGGAACAGGACCCGCGTTCGGTGGAGATTCTGATCAAGCTGCAGACCGATCCGGCACTCGGGTCTCTGGCCCGGGCGGCACTGGACCAAATTGACAAAGGCTGGCAAATCCGACGGCGGGATATTCCACGAATTCAAGGAGAAATCGATCGCCTGACGGGAACCCCTCGGGCCCAATTCCAGGCTACCGAACGATTAAAAGAAGCCGGTGAATACGCCGTTCCGGTCATGCTGGAATACCTGGCGGACGCGAATCGCCCAGCCAT
Organism: uncultured Phycisphaerae bacterium; assembly: GCA_964563935.1. Classification (GTDB taxonomy): domain Bacteria; phylum Planctomycetota; class Phycisphaerae; order JAAYCJ01; family JAAYCJ01; genus JBAZZQ01. The sequence goes on from CAZLZE010000004.1 coordinate 18,055, forward strand.
GCACGCCAAGATCATCGATGCCCTCGTGGCATTGGGACCCAGCGCCGTGGAACCCCTGGTGGCGGCGGTGACCGACCTTCCGGAACCCTCGAAACTCCTGGTCCTGCGGGCGATCGGCCGGCTGGACTACTCCCAATCGATCCCCTATCTGAAGGAAATCATCGAAAATCGAACCGTCAATGCCACGGTCCGAGCCGCGGCGACCCGAGCTCTGGAGAGCATCCTCTCGCGAAATCCCAAGTACCGCACCGACGCCAATGCAGCCAGGTCGTTCTACCAACTGGCTTTGCGGTACTATTACCGTGACAGCGCCGTGGCCCCCGCTATCGGCCTGGACAACACCAAGGCCGCCGGTCTGGCGAGCGACATCGCCGCCGATCAGCCGAATGTGTGGTTCTTCAGAGACGGAAAACTCATCCCGCAGCCGGTGCCCTGGGAAATCTACTACGAACTCATGACGATGCGCCTTACCCGGCGGTCGCTCGGACTGGAAAGCACGGGCGGATATCGGGCGGCACTAACGCTCTGGCTGATGGCCAACTGCAAGCGCGAGTCGAAACTCTCCGCCCAAGTGGTCGACCCGATCCACGCCAAAGATTTTCCGGACGCACAATACTTCTTCCGGTGCGCGGGCACGCGATACGGGCTTGAAGCCCTGGCCACCGCCCTCAAGGACGGCGACAACGTAATCGCGATCGCCGCACTCGAAGCCCTGCGTGAAGTAGCATCGGGGAACGATATTCTCGCGACGGCATGCGAATCTCAGCCGATGGTCAATGCTCTGACGCATCGCAATCAGTTGGTGCAGACATACGCAGCCCTGGCCCTGGGATGGGCGGCGCCGGGCGACAAGTATCCCTCGATGGAGACGGTCGTTCCCCTGCTGGGACACGTGCTGATGGGTACGCAAAGCCCCATCGCCGTGCTGATCATCCCGGACGCCCCGAAGCGGACGGCGGCGGCTGCTCTGGCCAAGGGCATGGGGTATAACGTGAAAGAGGCGGGCGACTATGCGGCTGGCATGAAGACCCTGACGGAAAATCCCGCCGATGTTGAACTGATCGTTCTTGATTACAACCTGGCCACGCCCAGCGTGGATCAGGTGCTCAACCGGATTCGTGAAAACACGTTCCTCCGGCGTGTTCCGGTGCTTGTCGTGACGAGCCAAGCCCAGATCTCGGACGCCGCTGCCGTCGTGGGACGCATGCCGGGCGTGTCGGTCGTTGCCGAAGGCGCCGCCGCCGATGTCCTGGCCAACCAGGTGGATTATCTGCGACGCCAGCTCGGACGCGTGGTCCTGGACAAGGAAATCGTCGCGAGAAATTCGCTGCTGGCGGCCGCCGCCCTGGAGCGTCTGGCTCGCCTGAAGCTTCCGCAGTATAACGTGGACGTGGCCGGCAAGAATCTCACCGAGACATTGAACAGTGCGGACTGGCCCCTCGCTGTCGTGGCGGGCAAGGTCCTGTCGCTGCTGCCGTCACCTGCCGCCCAGCGAACACTGGCCGATGCGGCCCTGGCGAGAAAAGACGTCGATCAGAAGATCTGCCTGCTCAACTTCCTCACCGACTCGGTGCGAAGCTACTGCAACAAACTGACGGCCCAGCAAGTGGCCCAGCTGCAGGACTTGGCCATCAAGGAAACCAACCCGGGCATCCGCCACGCGACGGCCAATGTCCTGGGTGCTCTGAACCTGGAACCCCAGGTGGCCAAAAACGTGCTCCTCGCCCGCGACCCGTTCGGCGCAGCGAAGTAACAATAAGCATCCCAAGGGCGGCTGGTGAACATCAGCCGCCTTTTTTGTTTTTACAGATATATCTGTGGGAATGTTGACTTTACCCCGGTCTTATGTATACTATCCAATAGTATAGCAACAAACAGGGTTCCTCATGAAACGAACCTTCATCAACTCGGAGCTATTTACTCGGCAGACAACGGGGGTCCTGACAGAAGAGGCCCTTCGAATCGTCCAACTTGAGATTATGCAGGGCCAAGGAAAGACAATTCCAGGCACGAACGGTCTGCAGAAGATACGTTGTCGGGGCGATGGCAGAGGCAAACGCAGTGGATGGAGGATTGTATTTGCCGATTATCCCGCGTATGGGATAACGGTGCTGCTCGTCGGATTTCCAAAGAATGTGAAGGAGAATCTCTCGCCGGAGGAAACCAACGAGCTCAAGAGGATAAAGAAACAGATGGATTTGACAATGGAGATGAAATATGGGTCAAAGAAAGCAAAATGAGTTCTTCGAGGGAATTCGAGACGGGATGTTAGGGGTTATCGATGCAATGGAGAAGGGACGACGCCTTCAACACCATGAAGTGGAAATCCCCGAGCCCAAACCGATGAGTTCTCGCGAAATTGTTGACTTGCGGAAAAATTTGCTGAAGACCAGTCAACGGGTTTTCGCGGATCTGGTCAATGTCGCCCCTCAGACGGTTCAGGCGTGGGAGCAAGGCCGCAATCTCCCCACGGGTGCCGCCCTGCGATTGCTTCGTCTCACCCAGAACGATCCATCCATTTTGGCCAGGATTCTCGGTACCGGTGATCGTGGAAAATGGCGAAAATCCAGACCGCAAAGACGAAGGCCACGCCGAGCACTCGCAGGATAGGGAAATGATGAAAGGAATCTCTGATCAAGGAGAACCTCGATGAGTGACTCGTGGGATACGTTATACCGTTGGAACTGGTTTGAACGATCGCGATGGCTTGGCTCATTCCGAGCCGTCAAACATAACTCGCCGCGGGCGTTGCAGAGGATCCTGGCGGATAGGATTGATCCGGCCGTTCTGGATTGCTCATGCGGGTTTGGCCTCAAGACGATTGTGATGAAGGAACTGGGGATGCGCGTGTATGGCAGCGACGCCAGCAGCTTCGCCGTAGCCAAGGCACGGGAACTGGCGGATACCCAGGGGCTCAAGATCGAATACTTCACCGCCCGTTAGGACGACCTGCCCCAACAGACGGATTTGCGGTTTGACGCTATCTTCAACGACGCCCTCTCGTGGATTACCTCTCACGAAGAATTCACAGCCTCCCTGGCTGGTTTCCGCGAAGCCCTGAAGCCGGGCGGGATTCTGGTATTCATGGGGGCGGAGAATGGCAACGATCATCCTAACGGCATCGAAGGCAGCCCGGGCGCGATAGTTCACGATAATGGTCCGCTCAAACCCGGCAAAGGGAAAACATCCCGCGAGAAACACATTACCGCGATACTTGTTGATCATATCCTTCAGGCCGGGAAGCTTCTTCTCCTTCCACTCGTACGGCGGGACCTTTCGTTGTTCGAGGATTTCGAACCATTCATGCCAGGCGGATTCGGTCGCATTTCGGCAGGGAAGCTGATAGCTGAAAGCTATTTTTCCTTGACCCCCCGATATGTTGTGCTATAATCTTCGCCTAGTAGCACATGTCGTAGTGGTGGAAAGAATTGGTATGGTATGCAGTGTCCTTTTTGCAAGACCGAAGATTCGCGGGTTATCGACACGCGCGTGACGGACGGCGGAAGCACGGTTCGTCGGCGACGCGAATGTGTCAAGTGTACCAAGCGATTCACCACGTACGAACGGCCGGAAACGTCGATCCGGTTGATGGTGATCAAGAAAGACGGGTCGCGGGTCCCCTATGAACGGGGCAAAATTCTGATGGGGCTTCAAAAGGCGTGCTACAAAAGACCGGTGAGCGAGGATCGCCTCGAGAAACTGGTGGATCGGATCGAAGAGAAGATCCTGGCCGGGTTCGATCGCGAGGTACCAAGCAAGTTCATCGGCGAACAGGCGGCGTTGGCATTGCGGGATGTGGACGAGATCGCCTATGTGCGATTCGCCAGCGTCTACCGGGAATTCCGGGATCTCGGCGAGTTCATCGAGGAAGCCAGGGGCATCATGAACGGGCAGACTCGCGAAGTTCCGGGCCAGACAAAGCTCTTTGAAGAAAACGAATAGACACGGCGGTTGAGCCAGACGGTATCAGCTTTGGAGAGGAAGAGCCATTTGGGAGAACGTTCTGCTCTAAAGCTGATAGCGGTTGGCTCAAGACGGAGCGAAACCAAGACACCATCGCCAAACGACGGATCGGAAGTAGCCACGGCTGGATGGTGTCGCGACGGGAGCGAATCTTTGGTGGTTGGCATGACAGTCAACGCGAAAGGTTCGCTCCCTTTTTATGACAAGCGCACGCCATACCCCCTTCTACCGCAAGAGACTCCTCTAAAGTCCAATAGGTGTCGGCCCGATGATGTTCGATATAGATCGCCCGCAACGCCAGTGTTCACGGTATTATGCATATGGCATTTCGACTGCCCGGCCGATAGAATATTGACATGGAATCGACCGCATGAGACGACACGGGTGATCCCACAGAGGATCTGCAGACGTATGTCCGATACAATCGACGAAAACCAGTTCGCCATAGAAACCGTGCAGGACAATCCGAAGCTTGGACAGGTCCTCATCACACGGACGCAGATCGCCCAGCGGGTGAAAGAACTGGCGGACGAAATCATGCGAACGTATGACCAGAACGAGCAGCCCGAGTTGCTGATCGTGGCGATCATGACCGGATCGCTGATCTTCCTGGCCGACCTGGTCCGGGCCCTGCCGCTTCCCCTCCGAATCGCAATCATGGTTGTCAGCAACTATCCCGGAGCCACGACCCAGGCCAAGGGAGTCCAGATCAATTACGACCTAAAAGAAGATATCCGGGGTAAAAATGTGCTGGTGGTGGACGACATCCTGGATACAGGTCAAACCCTGTCGGCCGTAGTGGATGTAATCCGGCAGCGAGGCGCCGGCTCGGTCCGAACGTGCGTTCTTCTGGATAAACTCCTGGGAACCCCGAAGCAGTTGTCGCCCGATTTCGTCGGGTTCCAGATCCCGAACAAATTCGTGGTCGGTTACGGACTGGACTACGATAATCTATATCGCAACTATCCGCAAATCGCGGTATTGGAAGCATAATGGCTGAAGAAACACTCCCCAAAAGGGAAGACAAAGTGGTTAGTGACCATTGCCGGATTCATCCCGAGCCCTTCCGGGTTGGGGCCGGTCAGGCAACGATCGCGGGATCGCTATCCGGCGTGGTTCCCGCGCATTTGGTGGAAGAGGGCGAACAGATTATCTTCGCGATCAAGCCGTCGATCTGGTTCATCGTCTTCTACTCCGCCAAGGTGGTCGTACTGGTGATGGCCATTCTTGTCGCCGTCCTGAACGCTCTGAAATATTTCCCCGACGCCTCCGGATGGCGGGCGTACGCCATACAGATCGCGGCTGCGATCATTTTTCTGCAATTGGTCGTCGCGGTTCTCGAATGGGTGAGCCGGCTGTACGTCTTGACTGATCGGCGGGTGATTCGGATCAAAGGAGTCTTCAATATTGACGTTTTTGAGGCCCCCCTCGTCAAAATCCAGAACACGTATCTGACCTTCGCGCTGCACGAGCGCGTGGTGGCGATAGGTACGATCTTGTTCGCCACGGCGGGAACAGCGGGAATTGACGTGAGCTGGCAGAATATCAACCAACCTCTGGAAATCCATGAGCGTCTGCGGGCGGCGATTCGGGAAGCTCACCGCCGCTGGCCCAGCGGCTCGCCATAGCTCTGAAAAGATTATTCGGGGGAAGAGATAGACGTCGCATCATCCCAGGACGCCTCCGCTTCCTCGGTATTGGGATCCACGAAAATCGGGTAGTCAGCGCTGCGGGTTTCGGGGGCCACTCCAATCTTCAGGAGCTTCGGCGCGATGTAGTGTCGAACGAAGCTGTAGGTGGTTGCCGAGGTATGTCCCCCGTCGTTTCCAAGCTTCTCAAAACTGCTCCGCCACGGGATATTGATGACCTTCTCCTTGTACATTTCAATCGCGGCTCGAGTGGCCTTGGTGGGTGGATACAGACCCGCCAAGCCCGCCGGTTCGGTGAAGTATGCCCCGTCAATCGTCCCGGTTACCCGAACGAAACTCTTGAGGATGGCATCGTGCGGCGAGTGGAGCACGTAGACCTTGTTCGTCACGTGCGATAGGCACCTGGTCATATCATACGTGGTCGACAGGCTGCTTCCCAGAAGCACAAGCGTATCGACCTGAAGTTCGGGTGGGAGATTCTCCACCGCCCAGACCCCAACGCCCGTACCGGCCGACAATCCAATGATGTAAACCGGCGTGTTAGGATGCCGCTTGCGATAGTCGATAATCCGCTTGGTCAAACTTCGCGCCCGCAACCTCGCCTGTTCGCGGATAAGCTGGTCGCCCAAAGGACCGGTGTACGAGGTCCAGGAGAAATTCTCGATATCTCCTCGAAAACCCGCAGCCTTGAGGGCCTTGGGAACGGTTTCCTGCCCGAACCCCAGATTACCCGCGCCGTCCAGGTAGTAGACCTTTCCGTACCGCTCCCAGTAATTCGGGCGGTGTTCCTCGAAGGAGCTGGTGAATGCCTTGATAGGACGAGAGACGGTCCTGGCTACCCTGGAGCATCCAGAGACGGCGAGGATCAACACCAACGCTAGCTTCATCCACTTCATACATCAGCCCTTAAATTCAGAATACTGTATTATAAATATTGTCTTTCGCAAAGGAAAGCACGTATGGTATTTTATACCCCATGGAGATCTCACGACTACACCGGATGCTGCATCTGATTACTCTGTTGCGATCAGGGCGACGATACAGCGCCGGCGAGTTGGCCAGGCAACTGGAGGTCTCCCGACGCACGATCTTCCGCGACCTGAACATTCTGACGGCCGCGGGCATCCCCTACTATTTCGACGAAGAGACGGGATCCTACACGATCCACGAAACTTTTTTTCTTCCCGCTATCAACCTGACGGTCGACGAGGCGATGGCGCTGCTCCTGGCGACGCGGAAGATGATCGGAAAAGTACCGCTCCCGCTGTTCCAACAGGTTTCGAGAGCGGCTATTAAAGTGGAGTCCTCTCTGCCGTCCGTGATCCAGGATCACTGCGGACCGACGATCAATCGAATGGATGTACGCTGGCCGCCCACGGCGGACGACGAGGCCCTGGATGAAAAATTCCGCATCCTTCGCCAGGCCGTCGAACGCCAGCGGAAAGTGCGAATCCGATACGAGTCGCTTTACGAAGCCAGGAACCTCAATCCAGTGGGCACGACAATCGACACGTCCGTCAGTCCCTATCGAATGGTCTTCATTCATCGCGCGTGGTATGTGATCGGATTCAGCAGCCTGCACAACCAGGTACGGACGTTCAAGATGGCACGGATCGCCTCAATCGAGATAACACAAGAGATGTATGCGGACCGGCCGGACTTCTCGCTCGAGGAGTATCTGGGCGATGCATGGGTTATGATTCCGGAAGGCAAGTCCCACAAGGTGGAACTGCTCTTTAGTCCAATGGTGTCTCGCAACGTGGCGGAGGTGCGGTGGCACCGGACGCAGAAGTGTGAATTCCTCGACGACGGTTCGCTGCGGTACGAGGTGACGGTGGATGGACTGAACGAAATTTCCTGGTGGGTGCTTGGATACGGCGATAAGGTCCGGGTGATGAAACCCAAGGCCCTGGCGGATAAAATTAAGTCAATGGCGGAAAAGATGGTCCAGTTATATACTCGAGATGACAATGCGAGCACTGGTTGAGCGGGTCCATGAGGCGACGGTCACGGTGGACGCCAAGCCCGTTGGCCAAATCGGGCCGGGGCTGCTGGTCTACCTGGGCGTGGAGAAAGGCGACACGGACGCCGACGTGGAATATATTGTCGACAAAGTACGGTATCTGCGGATCTTTGAAGACCAAGCGGAGAAGATGAACCTGGATGTGTCTCAGAAAGGCGGAGGCGTGCTGGTGATTTCCGCGTTCACGCTGCAGGCGGACGCACGAAAAGGCCGCCGACCCTCGTTCGATAACGCCGCAAGCCCGGAAATGGCCAACACCCTGTATCAGAAAGTGGTTCGCGGACTGACGGAGTCGGGACTGACCGTCCAGACAGGTCAATTCCAGGCCAAAATGACAGTGACGGCGGTGAACGACGGTCCGATCTGCGTCCCGCTGGACTCAAAACGGTTATTCTGAGCAACGTTGGTTGAGGTTGGTGTATGCTTGAGCGACAAGATGCAGACTGGGGCCGCGATTACCCCGAGGTAAACTTGCCTTCCGAGGCGGACTTGCAAGCTCTGGACGCATTGCGGGAACTCATGCCGCAAACGAGCCCGGGCAAACGCACAGAAGAGGCCACGCGACGAGGACTGCTCCGGGATCTCGCCAACGCCTTTGACCCAAAAGGTGAAGGAATCGAGAAGAAAAGGATCAGCGATCTGAAAACCGTACTGGTCGCCTTTCGCGCGACCGCAACCGCGCTGGGACACGTTCTGGAACCTCAGCCGGAATGCACAACGCCGATTTTGAAACTGCAGTTGTCCCAGTGTCGAATCGAGGGCTGTGGAAATCTGTCCCGGACCATGCCTCGCATCCCATTTGGCCTGTGCTTCCACGAGTGCCTCTGGCCGAACTCCATCTATTTTACGGATGTCACCTTCGGTTCGATGGCGGATTTCCATTACAGCGAGTTCCACGCGGAAGCCAAGTTCTACCTGGTCAAATTCGAGGGGGATGCCGATTTCCGAGGCGTGCGGTTCTGCAAGGACGCGGAATTCTGCGGCAGCGAGTTTCGTGAAAGCGCCTCATTCTTCATGGCTGCGTTCCACGGGTGCGCCAATTTCTCCGGAACGCGGTTCGACGGATCAAACGAGTTCTTGCAGACTACTTTCAGCGGTCCCGTGGATTTTCGCGACGCCGATTTCGCGCAGCCGCTCGATCTTCGCAAAATAGAACATACGGACCAACTGACCTGGAACTTCCACAACGTGAAGTTCAACGGCAGCACGATCCTCGCCGGCCATCTTCACATCAATAGCGAATCCCTGCACCGCTGGAAGTGGTTCCTGCCCGGATGGATAGGATTGATCCACGGGGACAGCAAGTGGCCTGTGTCGTTCATCGCCCTGGGTCAGACGATATGGCAGATATGGAGGGGAAGGGAACGAGTGGGGGATTTCATGAAACACTACCGCCGCCACTATCGCCACGCGAGAGAAGACATGCTCGCCGCCTGCGAGCAGTACGGCGTCCTGGAGGCGAACGTAAGCGTCCAGCCGTACGCGGACTCCTGGGATACACGCGACTGGTGTCACTTCCGATATCTTGACCTGCACCGGCGGACGCGAAGACGGTTATTCTGTCCTCAGCGATGGGCCAACTGGTTGTTCCTCAAGTGGTGCTTCGGGTACGGCGCGTATCCGAGGCATGTGTTGGTGGCCGGATTGGTAACGATCGTTCTTTTCGCCCTGGTGTATACCTTTTGGCTGCCGCAGCATCTCTGGACCTCCTGCGATCCGACCATGCCCAACCACAACCTGGCGGTCGAAAACACATGGTACTATCGATTCGGTAACGCGATGTATTTCTCCGTAATCACATTCGCTACGGTCGGATACGGCGACTGGCACCCGGTGCACTATGCCAAGCCCGTGGCCGCCATAGAGGGACTACTCGGCATCCTCATCATGTCCGTGTTTACGGTCTCATTCGCCCGGAAAATTCTCCGATAGGAGAACAAATGAAGCGGAAATACGCAAAGAAGGCACGGCAAAGCATGGGATCACCGTGGCATCTGAATCCGTTTCCGACGGTCGTTATTTTTTATTTGCAGGGTCTGTGAAGGTAATGTATTATTTTTGAATACAGAAATCTAGAGAGGGCATTCCAATGACAAACGTTTGTTCTGCGCCAAAGACGCCATTACTTCACGGGGACATGGACACGTTACTCTCTCGGGAATGGTTGATTTCAAACAAACTTGGGAGCTACGCTTCGTCCACGGTTCTCAACTGCAACACCCGCCGCTATCACGGAATGATGATCTCAGCCAACATTCCGCCGCTCGGCCGTGTCGTCACCGTAAGCAACTTCCTCGAACGGTTGATCATCGACGGCGTTGAACATCAGTTGAGCAATTTCGAATTCAACGGCGCCATTCATCCGCATGGATTCCAGTCGCAGACGTCGTTCCAACGCCAGAGCGAGGACGATCTGTCCAGCGTTTCGTTTGTGTACCAGGTGGACGACGTGACGTTCATTCGCACGCTGTGGCTGTTCGCCGACCATAATACGGCACTGGCCTACTGGCTGGCGGTCGATGGCAAAGGAATACGTCCGCTCCGCCTTTGCGTCCACCCCCTTCTGGCCATGCGAGACTTCCACATGCTGCGAAGGCAATCGGCGGGCAATCCGTTCAGCATGAAGCAGGAAAATCAGACGATAAGCGTGAAAGTCCCCGCCTTCGGTCCGGACAAGATGAACAAGTTCTACGGACTGTACCTGACCCCGACCGGTCTTCGCGGACCGGTAAAGACCGATTTCACCTCCATGCCCGACTGGTGGTATAACTTCCGCTACCGGGTGGAAGCTGAGCGAGGCCAGGACTGCGGTGAAGACATCTTCATGCCCGGGTTCTTCGAACTTCAGGGCCAAGGCCGAGTGGGATACGGACTCTGGCTGGACACCGAAGGACTCAGTCACGGCGAATTGGACAAGCTGCTGACAAAAGTCAACTACCATCTGCAGTCAGCCCAGGGACCGCTGACCATTGTGGAAGAAGTCTCATCGACGCTGGCGCCATCGGTAGACAGTACAAGCGATAATCCCTTGAATGAACCTGTGGAAACGACGCTTCGCAAGGCGGCCACGCAGTTCGTCGTGCGACGCAAGGACCTTAAGGGCAAGGACCGGTGGACCATCCTGGCCGGGTTCCCCTGGTTCGGTGACTGGGGACGGGACACGTTCATCTCCCTGCCCGGACTGCTGCTTGCCACGGGACGATACGAACAGGCGCTCGATTGCCTCCTGCTGTTCGGATCGGCGGAATCGGACGGCTTGATTCCGAATCGATTCGATGACTACGGCGGCGAACCGGAATACAACACGGTCGATGCCTCCTTGTGGTACATCTACGCCGTGGACGAGTACCTTCGCACAAGTGGAGACACCGAGAGTTGGAAGAAACACCTCCAGAAAATATGCCTGGCAATCATCGACAACTACATCGCGGGGACGCGGTACGGAATCAAGGTCGACGCGAGTGACGGACTGGTCTTCGCCGGCGATAGTCAGACCCAATTGACCTGGATGGACGCCCGGTGCGGAAACATATCCTTCACGCCCCGATGGGGAAAACCGGTCGAAATCAACGCCCTGTGGTACAACGCCCTGAAAATCGTGGCCGAGCGACTCGATAGCCGCAAGAAGAAAAAATCGCAGGAATTGACCGAATTGGCGGAAAAAGTGGCGGAAAGCTTCCAGACCAGGTTCTGGTACCGCGACGGTCAATATCTGTACGACTGCGTCCGGGACGACTTTAGCGATCCCACGATCCGCCCCAACCAAATCTATGCCGTAAGCCTGCGACATAGCCCGCTGCGAAAGGATCAGCAGCGACTGGTGGTCGACTGCGTACAGCGGAACCTCCTGACTCCCTTCGGCTTGAGAACACTGAACCCGGCGAACCCGGCCTACAAAGGCATGTGCACCGGCGACCAGTTCCAGCGGGACAGCGCCTATCACCAGGGAACGGTTTGGGCGTACCTGATGGGACCGTTCATCGAAGCATATCTCAAGGTCAACGATTATTCCATGACGGCGGGCACCCTCGCCCGTGATTTCATGAAACCCTTGCTAGGCCACTTGTATGAAGCGGGGATCGGATCAATCAGCGAAATATTCGACGGCAATGAACCCCACAAGCCGCGAGGATGCATCGCCCAGGCGTGGTCCATCGCTGAAATCATCCGAACCCAATTGGCGATTCGGCAATGCCAGGAGCATAAACTCTCGTCCGAGACGCCGGTACAAAATCTGTAAACCTCAACAGGGCTTGCGAAAACAAACGTCTCTGCCGCATGGCTCAGTTCAGGACAAGGACCTCAAGCCCATACAGAGGCAGATTCGTGACCATGCAAATCCGAACGGCGGACGGACCAATCTCAACCAACCGTGCCTCCGGAATCTGGTTCAACCATCCGGCGTAATCAAGCCGTGAGAGTCGTGTGGGCCGGATCGGCAATCGCCCCACCTCCACATCCAAGCTGAACATTGTGCTCGAACTGATATTCTGAACACTCAGAATGATTCCTCGCGGCGTATCCGTTCGCGTTGGAAGAACGGGGACACTTCCACCGACGAACATATCGACATGACCTCTCCCCAGCCACCTGAGAGTCTCGTACAGAAGCGCCTTTCGCCGCCGAAGCGGATAGTTCACGCCGCAAAAGCAGACCGCAGGATCGCCCGCCACAGGCAGAATGGCGACTCGTCCACCCAGATCGTTCTCGTACCAGATCAGACCAGGACAGATCGCCCTGCCATATTCGTTAAGAACTTCAGTTATTACCGTACATTCCTTCACCGGACGATGGCAGACATACCTGTCCGAACCCGCCGAATCAACTGGCACCTGTTCCCCAACAAAACAGAGTCCCCCATGCACGACTTCCTCGGCGGTCGGCGTCCCATACGCCTCAATGTCCAATATTTCCCGCGTTCTCAAGCCGATGGCTGCGCCAAAACCCCGATCAATCAAAATACCGGCCGATTCCGCATCCAGAAGCATCCCTCCGGCAAGCATTTTGAGGATTCTGGACTCATCGACGTAACCCAGCATATCGCCCGCTGCGAAACGGACTTCGGCATCGCAGCAGGTGACCGGTACCCCGCATTTCATGATTGAAGAAACAGCGTCGAAGGGGTCCATCGGCGAAGCCGATATATGCGACACAACGCCGATCCCCCGGTCTTGCCGTTCCCCCGATAGCAGTCTCTTTAGACCGCGAAAAAACGGCCTGGAGTCCCTAAGCCGTTTTCCTTGCGTCCGATCACTTGCCGGATGAAGCTCGTTCGACCACTTTCCCGCATCGGCATCAACCATCATTCCACTCCTCAAGATTGTTCCGTAATTATATCCCGAGAGTGGAAGATAGTTCCCGAACGCTCGAACCCGCTATCGTCCCTGATTCTTGTGATACTTCTCTTGCCAAGCGACGCTGAAATTTGCGCCGCACTTGGGACACCTGTCGTCAAAAATCCCTTTGACCGGGTCAACCTTCATGATGAAGATTTCCGAACATTTGGGACACTCGACGGCCTGAGTCAACGCCTTCTTGCCGCACTTTTCGCACGGCAGAACCATTGGTCCCGGCATGGGCCCGCCCTGCCCGGCAGGCTGAATCTTCATCAATTCCCTGATGGTGAAGTGCTGAACGTTCCCACAATTGATGCACTTGAAGGGAATCTTCCGGCGGGAATCGAACCCGTCACGCCTGACGGCGCCGTCAATCACCGTCACAACGGCCATCGCCAACACGATCACGGTCAGAACGACCAGCGGAACCGGTTGGCCCCCACTACTGCCCCCAAAGGTAAGACCCGACAACCACGGCCTGAACCACAACGATTTGCTTCGCATCGTCCAGCCCTCGCAAAAAATGGTTTTGAGACGGGAAAAGCCTCGCTCTTATTATACCCGATCTTCGAAATCGTCAAAACAGAAAACGTACCCCACAGAACAGAAGAAGCCGACCCGAAATCGAGTCGGCTTCTGGATGTACCTCGGTTGTACAAGTCGAATTTCTACGCCGCGGAAGCCGCCACTTCCGTCCGTTGCGGCAACGGAACCACGCTGTGCTCCGCAAGTTGATCCTTGACGAGCGACCAATACTGACCACGCTTGTCGAAGAGTTCCTGGTGCAGGCCCGTCTCAACAACCTTGCCCTGATTCATAACCACGATCAGATCGGCATTGGAAGCCGCCGACACGCGGTGCGAAATCATAATCACAGTCTTCCCCTTCAACGCCGTCTTGAAGGTCTTCTGAATCTTCGCTTCCGTCTCGGCGTCCAACGCGCTGGTGCAATCGTCAAGCACAAGAATGTCCGGATCGGTCACCAGGGCGCGGGCCAGGCTGATACGCTGCTTCTGTCCACCCGAAAGCCGCAGACCGTTTTCGCCGATCACCGTCTCATACTTATCGGGCAGGGTCATAATATAATCATGAATCTCCGCCGCCTTGGCCGCCGCAATCATCTGCTCTTCGGTGGCATCGGGATTTCCGTACAGAATATTGTTGGCCAGCGTTCCCGAAAACAGAATCGGCTCCTGCGGAACGTAAGATATACGCCGCCGCCAGTGGGAAATCTTGATATCCTTCAGATTCACGCCGTCAACCGTAATGTCACCCGACGTCGGATCGTAAAGCCGCAAAAGCTGAATGCCCAGCGTGCTCTTGCCGGCTCCGGAAGAACCCATGAGGCAGACATTCTGCCCGCTGCGGATCTTCAAATTGATGTCCTGCAGCGCCCAGGGGCTATCGTCCTTGTACCTGAACGAAATGTTCTTCACGTCAATCTCGCCGCGGAACCGATCGATGTCGCGGGCGCCCGGATGGTCGGCGATGATAATCGGCTCGTCGAGCACTTCCAGCACGCGTTCGCAGGCAATTCGCACCCACTGAATCCACGCACTGGTATTGCTCAGCACAGCGATGGGCCAGAACAAACCCCAAGACACGCCGTAGAAAAATAAAAGATATCCGACGGTCATTTCACCGGCCTTGACCATCGTCACGCCAATCCCCAGAGGAATAGCAGTGGCCATCACGGCGATAAACGTACAGATCATCGAAAGCATATTGTTCAGAACCACTATCTTCCGGTTCCGCCGGAAAAGGTCCGCCGCGCCGCGGAAGAACTGGAGCAGTTCCCGCTTCTCCTGACCGAACCCCTTGATGATACGCGGGTTCGCCAGACGATCGCGGATCAGACCATACAACGCGGAATTCTTCTTCCGCTGCTCACGGTGAAGATCGCGCATCCGATCGCACAGGGTCCTGTGGGCCCAGAAATAAAACGGCAGCGACAACAGTGAAATTCCCGTCAGCTTCGGGGAAATCCAGTACATAATCGAAATATTGATGATCAGTAAACCGAAAATCTGAGTCATCGTGGTGATGATCGGCGTGAAGTTGCCCTCGATCACCGAAATATCGTCGATCGCCCGGGCCAAAAGCCGACCCGTCTGATGCTGATTGTGGAAACTCAACTGCAGACGCATGAGCTTCTCGTGCATGTGACGCCTCATGCGGAAGACAATCTGCTTGACCATCACCCCGAGATTCACGTTGGTCCACGTATTGATCGCAATGGCAAACAAGTGCGTGAATACAAGTCCCAACGCAACAAGAACGAGCATCTCGAGCTTCTGCGCAACGGGCTTTCCTGGCCGGGCCGCAATCCGATCCTGCAAACCTCCGTCGGCCGACACGTTCGAGGTCAGGAGGGCCTGCTTCTGATTCTGAATGTCCACCGGCAACGGCCTGTCCGCCACCCGCGAACTCAACACCGCCTGTTCCCGCCGAATGTTCGGAAGCTCGACGTCCGAGTTCACAAACTTGCCCGGCTGACCGTGGAGCATCGGCGAAAGCACCAGGTTGACCTCCAAAACGTTGTCAACCAGATACCGTCCGATCGCGGAGAGCACCGATCCTTCCGCGGCACACAGAACATAGCACATCACGGCCAGGAGCAGACTCGCAAAATGCGCCCGAAAGTACCGTCTGTAGATCTGATACATCGCGTTCATGACTTTCCTAGCCTCTCCACCCTTTTCCCTTATGCGACCTTCGTAAACTGTGTAAAATACAGATGCCGGTAATGACCGTCCTTGTTCGCCAGCAATTCCTCATGACGTCCCATTTCCAAAATCTCCCCTTTGGAAAGAACTACGATCAAATCGGCGCCGACGATCGTACTGAGTCGGTGCGCGACCACAAACGATGTTCGATTGGCCATGATCCGATTCAAAGCCTTCTGCAGCAGCCGCTCGGACTCCGTATCCAGCGAACTCGTCGCTTCGTCCAGAACGAGAATGGCCGGGTCCGCCAGCAACGCGCGGGCGATAATCAACCGCTGCTTCTGACCCACCGACAACTTCATCCCCTCCTCCCCGAGAAACGTATCATAGCCGTCCGGAAGCTCCGTAATCGTCTTATGAATCTCCGCCGCCTTGGCCGCCGCGATAATCTCCTCCATCGGAGCCGTCGGCCGACCGTAAGCAATGTTCTCCCGAACCGTACCCTCAAAAAGAACAGGGTCCTGGGGCACCATGGCAATATTGTTCCGCAGACAGGCATGCGAATATCGATTGATGTCGATTCCGTCGATCAGTAATCGTCCCGACACAGGCCGATAGAACCGCAGCAGAAGTGAAATGATCGTCGTCTTCCCACACCCGGTGTGTCCGACCAACGCCACCGTCTTTCCCGCCGGCACGTCAATGTTGATATTCTTCAGAACCAGGCTGTCCTTCTCGTATCCGAAGCACAGATTCTCGAGCGTCACATGCCCTTGGAATTTCTCCACATGCACCACATCCACCGGGTCCGGCGGCTCGGGCGGCTCGTCCAGCAGCTCACCAATCCGGTTCACCGAAATCATGGCCCGTTCCACCTGCTCCGTCATCTGGCTGAACCGCACTGCCGGCCCGAGCAGATAAACACAGTAACTGGTAAACGCAATCACACTTCCCAACGTCATTTCGTTCTTCACAACCAGGTAACAGCCAAGAAGGTAGATACCCGTCTGACCCACCCAGTATATAAGGTTGGCCGTCGTTCCGAAGGCAACCGAGAAATTGTGGACCTTCACACCGCTGTTCTTGGCTTCATACGCCTCGCCCGCAAACCGCTTGTCCTCATGACGCTCCTGACCAAACGCCTTGACCGCCATCGCCCCTGACAGACGCTCCTGCATGCTCGAACTCATGTCCTCCATCTTCTCCCGCAGATGCTCCCCATATTCGCGAATCCGCTTGATAAAAAAATGATAGTTGAGTACGTACATGGGAACAAAAAGGCTCAAAAGGAGCGTCATTCGCCAATTCAGGCTCGTCATGAAGAAAACAGCCACCACACACGCGACAATATCCGAAGCCAACGTAATGGTCTGACCGGCCACCATCGACTGCACCTGGCCAACGTCACCCATCAACCGCTCCATCAAGCCACCGGTCGAACTCTTATCGTAAAACCGCATGGGAAGGTTCTGAAGGTGCTGATAGAGTTTCCGACGCATGTCCAGAACCAGTTTGTCACCGATCAGACTGATCGTATAGTTGTTGGCGAAGCCGATCAGGTTTCCAGTCAGGGGAGTAAGGACAAAAATAAACATTACGGGCCAAAATAGGTCATCCCGATGCGCGCCGATAACTTTATCGACGATCGTTCCGAGCAGGATCGGAGGCACCAGCGAGGTCGCCGTACACAACGCCGTCAAGACCACAGCCCTATAAAACCACTTTTTATAAGGTCTTACGAATTTCCAGACTGTCTCTAAGTTGATCATTTTTGCACTGCGTGGAAAGTTGCCCCCAATAAATTAGCAACGCCCGGCATGCCCGCCATGCGTTGCTTGATCCGTCACCTCACCCAAGTTGGCACTTGGCTGAGAAAGTTGTACCGCTTAATTGAAAATTAAGCTTATAACCGCCTCCAGTTTTTCATGATTTCGCCCTATGTTAAGCAAGCTGGCAGATCGTTTATCCCCAAACAATCGCACCAGCCATCAGAACGAAATCATATTCTATTGTTTTAAACGCCTTTACGCGCCTTCACTTCTAATAATAATGATCGACTGAAAACAGCCGGTCGTTTTAATAAATATACCACAAAAAAAGACGGATGCAAATAAACCGGCGTTATTTCCGAATAAATAATGCGTTCATTCCGCCTATAGACGCATTATAACGCATTTTCAAAAGGAAGCAGACTACCATAAGAAGATGCATTGTCAAGCCAAAACGTTTACCAGGACACAAAAATTGTTCTGCTATTGTGGTCCAGGAAGGAAAAAGTGCCGAAATTATACCCTGTGCCCGATTGACAATCAGACCCAAACCGCTTAGTATTGTGTCGTCCGATTTGGGACGCCGATGTAGCTCAATGGCAGAGCACGGCTTTCGTAAAGCCGGGGTTGTGGGTTCAACTCCCACCATCGGCTTTGTGTCGTTTTTGGGACAGGGAAAGCAAATAACTTTTATTTATGCCCGCTTGGGGCTTGCTTTTATTTCCAGATTCTTATAGATTAGACTCTGGCACATGGGAGTGATTAGTCGCATTAACCTATGTGCTGTTATTGTATTGAGAGAGAAAAACGAGTTTTTGCGGTTAAGAACGCATGGGAGAGAGCCGCTGGTTCCCATGCGTTTTTTTGTTTTTGAGGTATGGGCGGCGGGTCTGGGAAACGATTCGTTTTCAGGCATGTTTGAAGGAGCGGAATATGATGACACGACAGTGGGTCCGGGAAAAGGCATGGGCGGTGGTTCTGGCAGCGATGATCCTGTCACTGCCCGGAACGGTCAGCGGAGCGATCAGTTACTCGTTCGACATTTTCACCGACAACGGGTTGTACAATGACGACCCCGGCGTGAAACTGGTGGCGGAGGTGTCCGGCGGGTTCGAGCAGGCGAGCTTCAAGTTCTACAACAACAGTACGGTCGATTGCGTAATCGCGAACATCTACTTCGAGGATGGCTCGCTGTTGGGACTCGACACAATCGTCAATGGCCCGAACACGTTGTTCATCAACGGCGGCACGCCGAAGAACATGCCCTCGGCAAACACGCTGAGTCCTGCGTTCAATGCAACGCGAGAGTTCACGACCAGTGCGGACAATCCCATGCCGCAGAACGGCATTTCGAACGTAACCGTGCCCGCCAAAAAGTGGCTCCAACTGAACTTCTCGCTGATGAACAACAAATCCATCCAGGATGTTTACAACGAGTTGAATTCCGGAACGCTGCGAGTGGGCGCCCATGTGATCGCCTTCGCCGACGGATCGAGCGAGTCGGCGATCCTCGTTCCCTCCACCGGCGAAGTTATCCCGGATAATCCGGAACTTCCGGAACCGGTGAGCCTGGCCTTCCTGGTCACGGGAGCGGTGGCTCTCCTGCGCCGCCGTACGGCATAACGCGAAGTTGCATTCAGAGTACGTTTCAGGGCTGCTCGGTGAACACGGGCAGCCCTCTCTTTTTGCGCGGGCATCGAGTCCGAAAAAATGTCCGTGGCGCGCGAAATCCGCCCATTTCGTCAAGGTTTTCTGGAAATTTTGCTCTTGCAATGAAATCTTCAATTCACTATACTATATCCTGAAGCACTTGGGAGAGTGAGAGTAAAAGAGAGAAAATCCCCAAGTGCTTTTTTTGTTTGGTCTTCAGGGTATGCAAGTCTGTCACGCAATCCGGGAAGATCACGAAGGTTGATGACCCGTCTGACCGTAGAGATCAGGCGGGCAGCTGCGGAAGAAGGTGCCTGGAGCTATGGACGAGAAACGAGCACAGGTGATTTTCAAACTGGAAGATGTACTTTGCCCGGACCAGGACGCGATCTTCGCCCATATTAACGGCGAACTGGAGGTGGTCGGCAAAGAGGTCTTCCGCAGCGATGGCCCTCAACAAAAAGGTGAGTTTGCCATTATCGAAGTACTGGGAATCGCCATGCCGCTGGTGGTTCCGCTTAAAAAACTCAGATTGCTGACGACGCAAGAAGAATCTGCAAAGCGGCACGCGGAAGTCCAGCACTAAAGCTGGCCCGCAAGACAGTTGAAATGTGAATAACCAGACTATCGCGATCCCGGCTTCGGCTGGCGTCGATGAACGATACTCTCTCTCCCTCCCAGGCTTGAGCTGCTCTACTCTGGACAGCTTGAGCCTGTATGAAGGCAACCCCGAAAATGATCGGGAAGCAATAGACAGGACCTCCTGGTCGAACAAAACTCCTTGACCAGGAGGAGGCGGAAAAAGAAGGTGGGAACGGTGGGCTTAGCCCACCTTTTTTTATGCGCGGAATCTTTGGAAGGACAGCCGTAGCTGCACGCTTCAGCGTGCGTTCTTCTCTGTGTAGGTCACCCGCCCTCGGCTGACGTCTTCTCTTCTTCCGATTGACATCTCCATCCCACCTTCCATAGCATTAAACAGGTATGTGTTGGTTAGGGGACATAGAAAATGAACTTGGTTAAAAATCTATTGATGCTGCTTGGAATCGCGTCGCTGATCTTGGTTATCGACGGCTTGCGAAAGAAGGGACCGGCTGAAAAAGTCGGCGAACAACTGGACGAAGCAGGAAGACAGGTGGGGCGAGATCTTCGACATGCCGGTCGGAGTCTCCACCAGCCCAGCTAGACAGAAACGCGATGACCCGCGGGGAATGATTTCAACAGAACCGGCCAGACAATCAACGACAGCCGAAATCTTAAGGGTAAACGCGCCTTCACGCCTCATGAGAATCCCTGCCATTTTACTGAAAGAAATGCACCGGGAACCTTCAATTATTAATACTGGAAATCGATGGCCCGATCCCTGACATCATGGTTGACCGGCGGTGGAATTCCGTCATAATGATGGCACGTGCTTTCTTTCATGGAGGTCCTTGCATGCTGAACAGAGTGATGTCCCTGATGATCCTCTTGGCTGTTTCTTGTTCCCTGGCATTCGCCCAGCAGGAGGGAATGGTGCCCTTCTGTATCCCCGCCAAACCGGATCCCCAGTCTGTCATCCAGATGCCACCGCCCGCGCCCATCTCCGTGACCAGTGAACGCGTGGCCGTCAAGAACGGCAAATTCTACGTCGGTGATCGTCGATTCATTGTCTGGGGCGTGAACCTCGGCGGAGCCACGCCCACGCACGCGGAAGCCGAAACGCTCGCCAAACGCATGGCCCAAGCCGGCGTCAACTCCGTCCGATTCCACGGTATCGAGTACTGGAGCTTCTGGAAGGAAGGACCGCTCACACCCGCCGAAGCCGAGGTCGCCGACAAGTTCGACTACCTCGTCGCCCAACTCGCACAAAACGGGATCTATGCCAATTTCAACCTGCACACTTACCGCCGATACAGCACGGAACTCAAACTCCCCGACGCGGACAAGGTGCCCGGCATCGGCGACAAGCTCATCGACATCTTCACTCCCCAACTCATCGACGCCCAGCGAAAACACGCCAGGAACCTGCTCAATCACGTCAACCCCTACCGCAAAGTTCGCTACGCGGACGACCCGGCCCTCGCCTTCATCGAAATCAACAACGAGAACAGCCTCTTCCTCTGGGACGCCGAACAGCTCTATCCCCAACTCCCCCCCTACTACATCAACATCATCCAGGCCCGATTCAACGAATACCTCAAATCCACCTACGGCTCAACACCAAAGCTCCAGGCCGCCTGGGGCCCCGCCCTGGCCAAGGATGAAACCATCGAGGCCGCAAACGTCAAATTCGTCGTCCCCAATGAACCCGAAGTCAGAAAAATCGACCGCTTCAAATGCCTCATGCAAGTGGAAAAAGGATACTGGGAGAACATCTATAACTTCGTGAAGAAGGATCTCGGCTGCAAGGCCCTGGTCACCGGAACCATCGTCTTCGGACCGTGCAACCTGTACGCTCAGCAAAACATGGACTGGATCGACTGTCACGCCTATTGGGGACATCCCCGCTGGGCCAAGGGCGTCAACCGCTGGGACCCTGTCAACTGGACCGTACCCTCCGCCGCCATGGTCGATAGTCCTCACGAGACGATCACCGATCTGGACAAGATCTCGGGCCTCATGTTCTACATGACCTCCCAGCAATACAAGGGCAAACCATACACCAACAGCGAGTACAATCACCCCGCACCCAATGACTACCAGGCCGAATGCGTGCCTCTCATGGCCTCCTTCGGCGCCATGCAGGACTGGGACGGACTCTGGCTGTTCGTCTACGAAGCGGGAAACTGGGACCGCAACCGCATCCACTGGTTCGACCTCGATACAAACCCCGCAAAGTGGGGGTTCATGCAGACCGGCGCCGCCATCTTCCGAGATCGACAAATCACACCCTTCCAGAAATCACGAACCCTCAGCTACACCTCATCCAGCGACCCTCTCGCCGATATGGCCAGGCATCAGATCAAACGCAACTACGACACATTCACCATGCTCGCCGACCAGCATGGCATAAACTGGAAGGACTTCCTCGACACCCGCCTCATTTCCTCCCTTCATAAAAAGGACAACGCCAAACACAATCCGATCCCCCTGCTCCAACCGGAGAAATCCAAACTTGCATGGGACCTCGCCCCCAACGGCCATGGAAAATACCTCGCAAAAGGCGTCGGCGCCATGGTGTGGATGGGGCACAAAGACCGCTTCACCGAAGGTAACTTCATCCTCGAAAGCCCCGACTATGCCGTGGTCACCATGACCGCCCTGGACGATCAACCCTTCCAAAAGAGCAAAAAAATCCTCGTCACCGCGATCAAGCGGTGCGAAAACACAGGCATGAAGTTCAACGAAAAACGCGACTCCGTGGGCAACAACTGGGGCGGACCGCCCGTCATCATCGAGCCGATCAAGGGCACAATCTCCGGTCTGTCGTTCCTCAAGGGTGACTGGAAATGCCAGACCCTCGGCCCCGACGGAAAACCGACAGCCAACGTCCCGCTCACGACAGACGCCAAAACCAAAACCCTCGTCCTGAAACTGTCGCCCGAATACAAAACAATGTGGTACCTGCTGACAAAGTAATCTGTCATCACAGAATATCCCAAGAACCCGGAACTACATTTTTGTGGCTCCGGGTTCTTTTACGCACACTTTTGTGCTCAAATACCCCCACAACACCCCTTCCGACACGCCTCCAGACCGTTTGGCACGCGTGGCACACCGTTTGCCACACTCTTGATATGTCTACAACAACGAGAGTACTTGTTTTGAGAAGGAACGACCCTGTGAGACGAGGCTGCTTGATCGACATGGATGGCGTGATGTACCGGGGAAATGAACTCATTCCCAGTGCGGACATCTTTATAAACAAACTGATCCAATTGGACATTCCGTTCCTGTTTCTGACGAACAACAGTCAACGAACGCGACGCGACGTGGCCACACGACTCAACCGCATGGGAATCGCCGCGGAAGAACGACACATCTTCACCTGCGCCATGGCCACCGCAAGGTTCCTCGCCATGCAGAAACCCGGCGGAACAGCCTACGTCATCGGCGAGGGCGGATTGCTTAACGCCCTGTATCAAAACGGATACGCCGTCGTCGATCATGACCCGGACTACGTGGTCATCGGAGAAGGCAGGACCATGACGCTTGAGACGGTGGAAAAGGCAGTACGAATGATCCTCAACGGCGCCAAGCTCATCGCCACGAATCTCGACCCGAATTGTCCGACCGCCGACGGACTGCGACCCGGATGCGGAGCCATCACCGCCATGCTCGAAACCGCCACCGGAACCAAGGCCTTCAGCGTCGGAAAACCCAGCCCCGTCATGATGAGAATGGCCAGAAAGGAAATCGGCCTGGATACTCAGGCCACCACCATGATCGGTGATACGATGGAAACCGACATTCTCGGCGGGGTCCAGATGGGATATCGCACGGTTCTGGTGCTCTCCGGCGGAACTCGCGAGGCGGATCTGGCAAAGTATGCATATCGGCCGGACTTGGTCGTGGCCTCCGTTGCCGACCTGTGTACCCCGGAATTCCTCTCGGGAGAACTGGCCGCATAATCGAACCTGCAACCAATACTACCGGACAATATTATGGAATGATCTCATAGAATGACGCGACCGTAAGGGAGTCTGGAACCGTTCTCCCCCTTCACACCCCTCCCTGGCGTGTCTCGTTCAATCGGCAGGTACGCACCGCCCCGTCGACCACTTCCGCAGCGCGTCCACACGCTCCGCCATCGTCACCGAGAGTGGCGGCGACGACTGAATTGCCTGCAAAACATGCTCCGTCGTCAACTCCACCTTCGAACCAAAGACGTTATGAAGTGCCGATACGATCGCCGACTCGATTTCCGCCCCGCTGAACCCTTCCGACGCGTCGGCCAACGCGTTCAAGTCAAACTGCGAGGGATTGCGACGGCGTTTCTTGAGGTGAATGGCAAAAATCTCCTTCCGAACGTCCCGAGAGGGAAGATCGACAAAAAAAATCTCGTCAAATCGACCCTTGCGAAGCAATTCCGGCGGCAAAGCCTCGATATCGTTCGCCGTCGCCACCAGAAACACATGTGCATTGTGTTCCTGCATCCACGTCAGCAGCATGCCGAACATGCGCTGCGACAATCCCCCGTCGCTGCTCCGGCTGGCGGCCGAGGCGAACCCCTTTTCGATCTCGTCAATCCATAGAACAATCGGCGCCATGCGCTCCGCCTGGCGAAACGCGTCCCGAAGCCGACGCTCGGATTCACCAATGTACCGATCGTACAACGCCCCAGGATCCATACGCAAAAGAGGCCGCTGCCACGCCGTCGCGATCGCCTTCGCGCATAAACTCTTTCCCGCCCCCTGCACCCCCAGCATCAGCACACCACGCGGCGGAGCCAGCCCGAACGCCAATGCCTCATCCGTCGCCGCGTTCTGTCGCTGCTTAAGCCAGCCCTTGAGCCGGCGAAATCCGCCGATCTCCTCCAGGTCCACCGGCGTCTCGATGTATTCCAGCAGTCCGCCCCCGTGAAGCACTTGGCGCTTGCCCGCCAGAATCGCGTTGATGTCGCTGGCGTTGAAACTCAAATCCTCGGACACGGTATCGATAATGATCTGCTGCGCCTGACGCCGAGTCAGTCCCCGCAAATTACGTATGATCGTCTTCAACGCCGGCCGCGTGATGTCGATCTTGATCGGATTTTCCTTATGGATCACCCGAAGGCTGTCCAGTACGATCATCTCCAATTCTTTTTCGTCCGGAAACGACAACTCAAATCTCGTCGCATACGAAGAAATCACCGCCGGCAGATCGTCACGGGGATCGATGATCACCAGATGCCCGCCGCCCTGGCTGAACAAATCAATCAACTCGCGCAGTATCCGCAGCGTCCTTGGCTCCTTCAAATGCTCCACCAGATCCAACGCGACGCAGACCGACCCGTTCTCACGCACCCCGTAGTAATACAACGCCGCCGCCGGATGCTCCGTATCCGAAATCGGCATCCCGTCGTCACGATATCCGTCGCGAATCCCCCGATTCATCGACCACACCCAGAGCTTCTGCCCCGCCCGCTCCGACGCCCGCCGAACCAGGTTCAACGCATATTCCTCTTCAAACGTCGAAATGAAAATGCACGTGTGGCGGGCCCGAAATAAATGTTCCAACCGCTCCAGGTCTGTCATGATCACCATCCCTGTAAAACAATCTTGACCGGAACCATTCTATCACGCATCAACGCCCCCAGGCAAGTCCTGCAGTCCTGTAGAAGGGTTCACCAACCCATCGCTTCTTCTCTTTCTACATGCATCCGCGACTTCTCAACCCACCACTGCCTTCATCCAGCAATAAATCGCATCCCCGATCTGCCGGTAACCCTCGGCCGACGGGTGAACGCCATTATCAAGCCGCGCGCC
The DNA here is from genome assembly GCA_964563935.1 of uncultured Phycisphaerae bacterium. Taxonomy (GTDB): domain Bacteria; phylum Planctomycetota; class Phycisphaerae; order JAAYCJ01; family JAAYCJ01; genus JBAZZQ01. The sequence goes on from CAZLZE010000004.1 coordinate 43,497, forward strand.
CTCCTGCGACGTCCGCGAGTTCCACGGCTTCGTCGCCTGCGGATAATTGTGGACACAATCCACATTCGTACCCGCCGGAACAAGCCACAAATTCTCCTTCTCGCGCCCACCGTATCGCTCAGTCATAACCTCCACCACCCGATGCTGGTTCCGCTTGTATTGCCAGCGAGTCTGCAGGCATCCGTAGTTGGACCCAAACGCGTCCTGCGATGCCGCCGGCGGCGGGGGAAGAACCGCCCCAATCTTGATTTTCCGACTAAAGCCATGGATCATCGCGAGCAGTTGATCGTAATACCGCATCATCCGCTCGACGTGCTGCGGCAAATTCTCTTCCGTGGCGTGAAAAATATCATTCGCCCCGAGAAAAATCGTCACCACGTCCGGCGCCTTGCCGTCGTTCGTCTCCCGAATGTACCGGGCGAAATCAAGCTGCGGCTTGCCGTCCGCCCCTTCATACAGAAATGGACTGCCGCACTCCCGATAGTTGCTCGTCCGAGCCACGCCCGTATACGCGGTGACAAACGCCTCCGCCGTCCACCCGCCGTACCCCTCGTGCCGATTCTCCGGCGGCATCTTCAAGTCCGTCGAAACATGCGTTCCGATGAGTCTAAGCCGCGGCTGGCCCACCGACCCGCAAAGCTCAAGCAGATGGCCCGTGTATACCGACTGATACGTCAGACTGTCCCCAATGCACAGCATCGCGATGGATCTGCCCGCCCCCGCCTCAGCCGAAACGACACGCACCGTCGAACTCCCCCGCGCAATGACCGCATTATCCTCGTCAATCACCTCCAGCACCAGCACATGCTCCCCCACATCCTCAGCCAACGGCACAAAAGTCCACCGTTCCGCCTGCAATCTCCCCTTGGCGCATGATACGCGAAACACATAATTCGCCGGATTCACCACCAGCACAACGTTGTCAAAATAAACGTTCGTCTCAATCCCCGATACCGCGTAAATCACCTTCGGCAGCACCAGCCGGACCGGACCCAAAACATCAGGCTCGTTATGATTCGCCTTCCTGCTCATGGGCTGTTCCTCCACTTGATCAAACGGGAAATGATACCACCGACAGGATGTCCGCACAACGTATACACGGAAATCAAAAACCATCCGGATAACATTCCGCCGGACCGAGCCATTTATGGCACTGGTTGGCATGATACAGCGTCCAGCGAAGATGATAGCAAAGCTGGCACTTGGAAATGTACCCCCGCGCCAACGGCTTAAAACCATATCGCGACGCCAGTTCGATCAGCCCCACCGGCCCGTGCTCCACGAGCGTCGGAATCACCGGCCCGCTCGGACCACGGTCGTTCAACCAGTCATAAACGTCGCCGATTTGCTCACTGATCGCGTTGCCCAGAATGATCCCGCAACACGTTCCCGGAAAGATGTTGCCGTACGGGTCGATGTGGACATGCTTGCTCTTCAGGATACCCTTCTGGCAGTTCTCGCCGACGAACGCCTCCGGCGGACTCCCGGAAACAAGCTTCGCCGCCAGCATGGCCGCCCGACCATTCAAACGCTCCCGCCCGTCCTTCAATGCATCGATCTGAATCTCCCGCCGCTGCTCTTCATCGAGATTCGAAATATCCAGATCGTTCTCGAGAACGAAATTGTAAAAATCCCACCAGCGAACGCGGACACCCTCAGACCCGAGCACGTCCGGGCCGATATCCACCAACCGTTTGACGTTCGCAATCGGCACAAACTCCTGATGAAACACATCGGCGTCGGTCGTGATAAGCTGCACGCCCAATTCCTTGAGCGAGGTCAGCCGTTCGCGAACGATCGTGTCGTCGGTCGCCCAGAAGGCATTCGTCTCGATCTTCTCCAACGACGGCAGCCCCGCCTCATTCGCCAGCCGAAGAACGCCAACCACAAGGGCCCAATTTCCAAACGCTTCCCCGCCCGTCAGGTGAATCTTCACATGACCGCACGTGCGACCCGCCAGCGCCTCCAACTGCTTCCACCAATCCACCACGCGCTCCGCCTCAGCCCAGAATTTATGCTCCGGACTGCAATTGACGTAACAAAATGCGCACCGGGCCGGACACCAGTAGCTCAGCATCAGACCGGCGTATTGCCAGGGCGACAAACGCCCCGCGGATTCTCTTGTTGGTTTCTGAACCTTCGTCATGTTACAATCAATTATTGAACAACGAATAAGGGAATCAAGGCTAAAGATGGAACAATCGACGAATCAGAAACTCCAGCGCTATGCACGCCAGATGATGCTGCCCCAGGTCGGTCAGGCAGGCCAGGAAAAGCTGCTGCGATCGAAGGTGGCGGTCATCGGCTGTGGCGGCCTCGGCTGTACGATTACCCAGATCCTCGCCCGCGCAGGGATCGGCGAAATCACGATCTGCGACCACGACACGGTCGACCTGGAGAACCTGCACCGTCAGATTCTGTACGAAGAAAAGGATATCGGTAAGCTCAAGGCGGTGGCGGCAGGGGCGAAATTGCTGATGTTCAATTCGAACACAAAATTACACGTTTTCACATCGAAAGTTGACGGCACCAATGTTTCTGAACTCATAACCAACACGGATTTGGTGGTTGATGCGACGGATAATCTCGCCAGCCGGTACATGTTGAACTCGGCCGCGGTTCGTCTGGGTCGCGACTGGATCTACGGCGGATGCGTGGAGACCCAGGGAACGGTCATGGTTGTTCGGACCCGAACCGGCGCGTGCCTGGAATGCCTGTTCGGACCTTTTGACCCCGAAGAACAGGGCAAGAGCGGACGATTCCCAATCCTGCCGACGACGGCCGTCACGGTCGGCGCCATCCAGGCCCACGAAGTCATCCGGTACCTGCTGACAAAAGGCGAGGATAACTCTTGCGGCAGCAAGATCATTTGCATAGATTTGTGGCAAACGCGGGTCCGGTCGAACGAAGCGGCCGGCAAAAACCCCAACTGCGGGACCTGCGGCAACATCTAGATAGAGAATCATGGCGAAACGAAAAATATTACATATTGCGGGCGCCGAAGCCTCCGGGTGGCTGATCGGACAACTAGCGGCACAGTATCGCCTGCTTCCGGATGAGTTGTTCGAGCAAACGATCGCCGCCGGCGAGGACCGCGTGGCCCGAATGATCGAGGACCAGGTACTGCACCCGGCGGTTCGACTCCACCGGCGAATGCGGATCGAATACTCCGCCGCCCGAAACCTGGCAAGATTTCTCCGGCAGCACAATCCGGATCTCGTCGTCTGCTGGGATATTCAGGCGACGGAACAACTGAAGCTCGCCATGCGGGGAAGCCGACGACCTGCCCCCGCAGTCGCCATGCTGTTCAGTCCGAGCACAAACGAGGAACTGCTCTTCAAGCTCAAATCGAATTTCCACCACGTGGGCCTGCATCTGGTCTGCGGGTCCGAACGCCTCGCCCAGTGGGCAAGGCAGGAACTATCGATTCACCAGCGTCTGCACTGCGTCTACCCAGCCTTTGAGAAATCGGCAGAAAATCTGAGCAAAGACGCGATCCGTCTGCGTTTGGGGCTCAAACCCGAAGACGTCGTCGTGTTCGTCCCCACCGAAGGAAAAAACGAGGACATCCACCAGGCATTCATCGGCTGTGGAATTCTGGAGCGTATCAATCACAAGGTGCGGATCGTCATCGCGGAACACGATCCCGAACGGCTTTGGAATTTCCAGCGATTCATCGAGCAAACGATCGTACCCCGCATTCTTCATGTGGTCGATCCGTCGAACATCCGCCTGGCGGTAGCGGCGGCCGATGCGGTCGTTCAGCCGATGACGTGCGTCACCGAGACCCTGGTCCTGCTGGAAGCACTCGGTCGCTGCGTTCCCGTGGTAACCAATTCCTGGGCAGAACCGGCGGAGCTTTTGAGACCTGGCGAAACCTTCTGGAATCTGGACAAGACCAATGGTCGGGCCATTGCCGGAGGACTCAACCACGTGCTGACCGACTCGGACCTTCGTTCGCGTCTGACAGCCGATGCTCGCGAGAGCGTCCAGCAAAAATGCTCGGAGGGCGAATATCGGGCTCGCATCGTCAAACTGTATCAGCAATTGCTCACTCCACAGCTTGAGGCATAAAGAGTCATATGAAGATTTTCGATCTGCTTGAATCCTACAAAGTCGTCATCGGTGACGGCGCCCTGGGCACGCAGCTTCAGCAGGTGTCGCAGACGCCGGTGGAACTGCCGGAAACTTTCTGTCTTGACCCCGGCGGCCAGGAATTGATCAAGCAGGTCCACCTGTCGTACATAGAAGCAGGCTCGCAGATCCTCGAGACCAACACCTTCGCCGCCAATCCGTGGCGACTGGCCCAGATCGGCCTGGCCGAACAGTGCGAGCCGATCAACCGGATCGCCGTTGAACTGGCCAAATCCGTGGCGGGAATCAAGGCCGCCGTGGTCGGATCCGTCGGACCCCTGGACCTCGGATTGGGCGTCAAAGACTTCAGCGAATATCAACTGCGCGAGTACTATCACGCACAGGTCGAGACGCTGGCCCAAGCCGGCGTTGACGGCTTTTTCCTCGAAACGTTTTCCTCCGTCGACGAAGCCCGCGGCGCCCTGCTGGAAGTTCGGGAGACGGGCTTGCCCATCCTCTTTTCCCTCGGCGGATTGGCCCTTTGTCAACCCTACGCGCGGCGAACGGTACTGGACCTGATCGAATTGGCCGAACAGATGGGCGTGCAAGCCCTGGGCATCAACTGCGTCTCACCGTATGACTTGAGCCAACTCCTGCCCGTACTGGCCGAACGAACCAAACTGCCCCTGATGGCCTATCCCAACGCGGGAACACCGACCGTGCAGCGTGGAGTGGTCCGATACGACCTGCCGACCGCCATTCTGCTCTCCGAGGCGCGGACCTGGTACCAAGCCGGCGTAAAAATCATCGGCGGATGCTGCGGAACGGCCCCGGAACACATCAAGGCGCTCCAGAGAGAGTTTGGCGAACTCTCCGTCAAAAGCCGAACGGGGCGATTCACCATCGACATGCCCGCAGAGAAGACCGTTGCACGAACGGAGAATCTGGGGGCCATTCCGCAGGAACAAAACCCCCTCCGTCGTGTCCTCCGCGACGCCCCTCGGCCGCTGGTGGCCGTGGAAATCCGCGCGAGCCTCAATAGACCGCTGGCCGAGACGATCCAGGCCGCGAAAGTCGTCGCCGACGCCAGGCCGGACTTCTTCGACGTGCCCGACAATCCCGGAGCCAACCCCGGGCGCGATTGCGTCGCCTGCGCCTTTCTTCTCCAGCAGCAATACGAAATTCCGACGATCATCCACAAATCCGCCACGCAAACCAACGCCCTGCACCTGCATTCGTATCTGCTCGGCGCCGCCGATCTCGGCGTCCGCGGCGTACTCGCGGTCACCGGCGACCCGCCCCACGTCGGCCCCTTCGACCGCTGGGCTTCACGGGTAAACGACATCAAAAGCTCGGTGGAACTGTTGCGTCTGATGACGCTGATGCGATCGGGCGAACTCCTGAGCGGTCAGCCGTTGCCGGAACCGGTGGACTTCCTCGCCGGGTGCGCCTATGCCCCGACGCTGAATCTCTCAAGCCAGACCCAGTGGCTCAAACGCAAGGTCCAGGCAGGCGCCGAATTCGTCTTCACTCAGCCGATCTATCTCTACGAGGATTTCGACAAGATCCAAAAGGCCACGCTCGATATTCACATCCCCATGTTCATCGGAATCCTGCCCCTGACCTCAGCCCGACAGATCGCGTACCTTCGCTCAGGAAAAATCCCCGGCATCCAGGTCCCCGATCAGGCAGCCCAGTTCATTCTCCGCTACAACGACGCCGAATCGCAGGCCAAAGCCGGCATGGAATACGCCGAACGCCTCATCGTCGAACTCGCCGAGCGGGCCTTCGGATTCTACCTCGTCATGCCCTTCCACAAAAACTGCTTCGAACTGTCCGCCGGACTCGTCAAACGCATCGCGACCTTCAAAAAGAAAAAAACGTCGGGCGATAATTGAAGATAGCTATCAGCCGTCAGCTTTCAGCTTCAATAACCCACCTCATAGAATCTTCCGTTTGAAGGACTTGACAGGCGGGGAGATTCTTCGTATACTGAATGCAACATTATGCAACATCTTATGCAACACATAGTCGGCAGGACACGACCAAATGACTGTAAGCACCAATAATACATCCATTTACACACTCAGCAAAGAGCTGGGCATATCGACGGCAACCGTGTCCCGTGCCCTCAAGAACCACCCAGCCATCAGCGCCGCTGTACGCAAAAAGGTCCAGGCCGCCGCACGCAAATGCAACTACCGGCCGAAGTTCGTCCGCACGCGAATCACTAATCTGTGCGTCCTGATCCAGCAATACGACGAGCATCCCCTGGACTTCGGGTCCTTCATCTCGCGCGTCCTCGAGGGCGTCGCCGAGTATTGCCGCCAGGAAGAACTGGAAATGAGCCTCTTCAGCGCACACGTTCGCGAACTCAATCAGTACGACATCGTTCGAGAACTCCGCCGACGAAACGCGGACGGCGCTGTAGTCCTCCGGGCAACCAGCCAGAGCCGATACCTGCCCCAAATGGACGCCCAGGAATTCCCCTACTTCTGCCTGCTCGCCAACGACGGAAACGCGTCCGAAAAACTGCTGTCGATCGATGAAGAAAAACTGGCGCATGAGGCGGTAAGTCATCTGGTCGAACTGGGACATCGTCGGATCGGAGCCTTGGTGACCTCGCCGATGACCACTGCCGGCCAGTTGCGCCTGAAGGGATACCGGCGAGCACTGAAAGAGCACAAGATCGAACCGATAGAGTCACTGGTCTTCACGGCCGACGCCAAGATTCACTGTGGCGGACTGCCGTTCGGAGTGTTGGGAATTGACGCGCTGCTGTCCCGCGAACCGAACCTGACAGCTGTGTTCACCACATGCGAGGAAAGCGCACGCGGAGCGATCTTCCGATTGAATGAGCGAGGAATCGCCGTTCCGGACCGGATGTCCGTCGTCGGGTTCGACGATTTTCCAGGCACAGCCTACACTTGGCCGCCGCTGACCACAGTTCGCATTCCGTACCTGGCCATCGGATACGAAGGGGCAAGGCAGGTCCACCGCCTGACCCGAGGACTGCCCGTGCTCATCGATGACGAGGTCAAACGCAAAACAGCCGGTGAATTGGTGATCCGGGGAACAACGGGAAGAATTGCTGATTGCTGATTGCTGATTGTTAATTGCTAATTGAAGGAGAAGAATATGAAGAAACTGTCCAACCGGCAAAGCTCCGCCAATCAACAATTAACAATCAGCAATCAACAATCGTTCACCCTCATCGAACTCCTCGTCGTTATCGCCATCATCGCCGTACTCGTAGCCCTGCTCCTGCCGGCGCTCCAGCGGGCACGCGATGAAGCGAAGACTTTACGCTGCAAGAGCCAATTGCGGCAGTTGGGTACCGCGATGGTGATCTACCAGAATGACTTCAAATATCTCCCCTACTATTTCGGGGCCCTGAAGGCAGACTTGACCGTTGACCCGACAAAATGGGCGCACCGGTACATTGCAGACCCGCGACTGGTCGTCTGCCCGGGCGACCCGTGGGGCGGATCAGAACCGTACCAGGGACCAGGTTTCACGGACCCGAAATATAACTACCTTGAACAGCGATGGTATTGGACCCCACCGTGCTCGTATTGGAGCCCGTTGAATCATTACATGGCTTGGCTGGGAAGCAAGGCGTTCGCCGACAGGTTCATGATCGAGTACAGCGGGGGTTTTGTCAGGCCCGAAGACAGATTGGACCCGGGACAGGACTACATGGGACAAGACTGCACATACATTCGGTGCATGAACGACGGCTATGTTCGGCATCCGGGTCGTACGTCCATTCATCTGTCACCCTCGGGTCGCGTGACAGATTTCCGCTCGTCAGCTTCGAATCCCTGGGAATGGCCTGGGTGGTATCGAATGGATCGATATTAAAAGATCCTGTAGGACTACCCGAACGTCATCCTGAGCAAAGCGAAGGATCTGGAGTCTACCGCGCAGTGGATTGTCCATGCACACAGGCGGCTAGATGCTTCGCTTCACTCAGCATGACATTGGAAACACAACGTAACCAGAAAGGAAAATCACATGCGTTTCATCAGCGTCATCAGCCTGACATTGTTGATATCGAGCGTCAGTCTTGCGACGAACCTAATACCCAATCAAAGCGAATTCTCCATCGAACAGAAAGACCAAAAAGGCGAGGCTGGTAAATGGTTCGACAAGGTCAAAGTCCCAGCCGGGACAAAAACCTTGTACTGCTCTGCCTGGGTCAAAACGCAGAACGTCACCGGCGACGACGGATCCCTGCACCTGTGGCTGACCGTGTTCGACAAGTCAGGCAAGGAAATCACCAAGACGGCGTGGGAAAAAATCAAGGATACCCCCGCCGTATGGCGAAAAGTCCGGGCCGCGGTCGCCATTCCCGAAAACGCGGATTCCGCACAGATGGGATTCCAACTATACAAAGCTTCCGGGAAGACATGGGTAAAACACGTGGTCCTTGAAACCGAAGATTTCGGAACAGTGACCGCGCATTTCAAGAATAACCAACGGTTCTTTGATGCCGGCAAGACAATCGAGTTTGAACTCCAGAGCACCCGGACAGGTTCGGTCCAGATTCTTGATTTCGACGAGAAGGTCGTACGGAACATCCCTCTGGAAAAGTCCAAGCGAACCGCGGTGAAGATCGAGAAAGCGGAATCGGGAGTCTATTGGATCACCGACGGCGGCGTGTACATCGACAGCTTCGCCGTCCTGGTTCCAGTCAAGCCCCTGGCCAACCCCGAAGACAGCAAATTCGGTGTCCACTATGCCTATATCGATCAAGACCCTGGATACCATGTCCCAAAACTCGACATTTTTCAGAAAATCGGCGCAGTATGGCTTCGATGCACCACGATGAGCCCTGAATTGGACGCCGACCCGCAAAAACGCCTCTGGCCGGCGCGTGACCGCTTCATCGATGAGGCAACCCAAAGAGGATTGAACACGTATTCCTTCTTTGAATACATCAACTTCCCCTATCCTCACCAGGGCCAGTGGAAGAACCCGAAAGTGTCGGCCTTAATGGAACGATACGTCATCCAACACCCAAATCTGAAGTACTTTGAAGTCTGGAACGAGCCGAATGGCAAGAACGTATCGATTGAGGAATATTTCAATCTGCACAAAAACTTCCACGCGGCGGTCAAGAAGGCCAATCCCAAGGCCGTCGTGGTTCACGGCGCCATGGCTGGCGCGGGTTTTTCCGGCCAGTGGGACTGCGAACTGGCCAACGTATGGCAAGACAAGCTCCTGAAAATGGGGATCGACAAATACACCGACATCTACAACATTCACTTCTATCCCTACCAGTGGAATACCCGCGATTTTGTCGACAAGCATATGATGACGGTCTATCGAAAACACGGCGTTAAAAAACCAGTCTGGGTAACCGAAAACGGCATGGCGGCGGAAATGAACAACATAGCCCAACAGCGAGCCCAGGCTGAGTATCTGGCCCGAAGCGCCGTGACGTGTCTGGCGCTTGGCGTGGAAAAATACTTCTGGTTCCTCGCGTTCGACCATCCGGCATTCAGCTATGGATTGATCGACGAAGAACTTCGGCCCAAGGCGATATGCGTGACGTATGGCGTCATGTCGCAAATGCTGAACAACGCGCGGTTCGTCAAGAAACTGAACCTCGATTATCGCGGCGCGGAAGGATACGAGTTCTCCAGCCCGGGTCAGACCGTCACCGTGCTCTGGTCCAAAGGCAAGCCCACTCGCGCCGTCGCCAAGGAACTTCTTCCATCTCCATTCGTGGCCAGGAAATGGATGACGGTCGACCTGATGGGACGGGAACATCAAATCTCCTGGGAAGGAGAAGACATCCCCATTACCACCGCCCCCATTTTTCTCGTGTGCCGCAAAACAGAATGATGGAACTGGCGGGAAGATTTGGTAAAATCACTTCCTTTATTTTCAGGTGTTCTGGACATATAAGAACGAAACAGGCAGGTATGCGATAATGTCGAAGACAATTCATGATTTGAACGGCGGCTGGGAATTCACGTGGACGAGTTACTGCGGTAAGGATCGCGGCATCCTGAGAGAGCAGGAAAATTGGGTGCGAAAGTGGCTCCCTGCCACGGTCCCTGGAAATGTGCAGTCGGACCTGGAAAAGGCCGGACTGGTCGAAGACCCCTTCTTCGCCGATAACGCCGACCATCTCCGCTGGTGCGAAGAGGTCGATTTCTGGTACCGGCGATCGATCGGACCGGTGGACGTCCCCCACGGAGCACGGGCCATTCTGCACTTCGACGGTCTGGACTGCTTCGCGACCGTCTGGATCGACGGCCGGCCCGTCGGCAAGCACGACAATATGTTCGTCCCCTACTGGATCGACGTGACCGACCATATCCGCTCTGATCGACCGGTGCAGATCATGATCCGCCTGGCGTCGGTGTCCCAGGAGACGGAAGTCTCCCACCGCGACCCGATCAGCACGCCGCCCATGCAGCGAATCCGCAGTCGCAAACCGCAAATCAGCTTCGGATGGGATATCGGTCCGCGAATCGTCACCGTCGGACTCTGGCGACCGGTTCGGCTGGAGATCATCGAACGCGGACGGATCCTCCACGCCGGGGCACGCACTGTAGATGTCGCAGGCAATACAGCCAAAATGGAAGTCGTCGCCACCATCGACTGGCACAGTCGCCCGGGAACAGGCAAAATCACAGGCCAATTCGGTCCCGTGAAGATCGAACAGACGGTGGACCTGACCGGCGGCGAAAACGACGTCATCATTCCGTTTGAAATTTCGAGTGCAGAACTCTGGTGGCCAAAAGGGCACGGCAAACCGCACCTGTACAACTTCGAGCTGACCCTCAGCGACGAAAAGTCCAAAGTCCTGGACCAGTCCACAGGCCGATTCGGCGTCTGCAAAATCCAGATGCTCGAAGAACCCCGCACCGACGGCGGACTCGGACTCCGATTCAAGATCAACAACAAGGACTACTTCATCAAGGGAATCAACTGGACGCCCTGCGATTCCATGTTCGGGCGCATCACCGACGACCGAATCCGCGAACTGGTCAAAACCGCCTCCGAAGCCAACATCAACATGCTCCGCGTCTGGGGCGGCGGCGTCTACGAACCCAAAAGCTTCTTTGACGCCTGCGACGAGCAAGGTCTGCTCGTCTGGCAGGACTTCCTCTTCGCCTGCTCACACTTCCCGCAGGACAGCGAATTCCTGAACATGATCCGATACGAAGCCGCCAAGGTCGTCCGCGCCTTCCGCGGACACGTCTCGATGGCTGTCTGGTCGGGCGATAACGAAATCGACTTGTGCTGCGGAGCCGACGGGGGCGTGGTCATCTCCCGACGAGTCCTGCCCGAAGTCCTCAAGAAACTCGACCCCCATCGACCCTACATCATCAGCAGCCCATATTCCACGCCCGGCAACGATCCCAACGATCCTCGCTATGGCGACTGTCACCTGTGGAACCATACCGTCCGCCCGGATGACCCGTTCTACACAAAATATTCAGCCAATATCGTCAGCGAAATCGGACGAATCTCTCTGCCAAGCCAGAAAACGATCGACTCCTTCATTCCCAAGGACAAGCAGTGGCCCGTACGCAATCCGCTCTGGTACTATCATTCGAGCGACACGAACCGCTGGGGCTGGTACCGAAATATCGACAGTGTCCTGGAGTGCGTGAAAAACAACGGTTACCCCGAACCCAAGTCGCTGTCCGAGTTGATCGAAGTGACGCAGAAAATCCAGGCCGACGCCTGCCGATTCTGGATCGAGCATTACGGACAAGACAAGCAGTGCTGGGGGCTGCTCCTGTGGAACCTCTGCGACTGCTGGCCTCAGGTCTCCGACGCCGTAATCAGCTACAACCTCGACAAAAAACCGGCGTACTTCGCCATCAAAGACGCCTACGGGAAGCTCAATCGCTGACCGGCGACCTGAAGCTTGAACATTTTCCAGACGGGGAGACATCTGGTCATGCCCAACGAGCAGATCGCAGCCGACCGCCGAAACCTGCGGTACAAAGTGCTGCGATTTCTGGTGTGGATCCATGTCCCGCCCCTGCTCGTCATTCCCCTGATTCACGTGGCCTTCAAAAATCCCGACCCCGGTGATCTCGCGGGACGGGCTATCGCGGCCCGGTGCACAGGGAACATGGCGGAAGAAAAAAACGCCCTGGCCAAACTCATCCAAGCCGAACCCCTCAACACAAAACACCACTATCGTTACATCAACGTATCCTTCGACGAAATGGAGGGCGCCGACACCCGGGAGGAACAAACCCGGGCCTTATGTTTCGAGTATCGTCAACGAACATGGGAGAGAGATCCGAAAATCTCAAATATAGGCCATTTTGGCCTCGGACTGTGCCACCTGCGCCAAAAACAATACAACTGGGCCATGGAGTCGCTGCTGAATGTATCCGATCCCAACATACCGGGTCTGAACTACCTGCTGGGACGAACGAACACCGAACTCCGGCAGTATCTGGAGGCGGAACGATGTTTCCGCGAGGAGATCCGCAAGGGCAGTTTTCTGCTTCCTTCCGTCACGGACCTTGCCCATCTGCTCTATGATCAGCAAGAGTGGGGCAAACTCCATGAGTTATGCCGCGATCCCGCCACTCGGCCCCACGTTCCGACTCATCTGCTCCGAATACAAAGCTTGCACGAACGCGACTCTCGCGGATACCTGGGCGCATTCGCCCGCAGTATCAGCCAAAACGTCAGTTGTCCCGGATTGATAGGCGGAATCCTGATCACGGTCGTGTGGCTGGCGTTCCTCAAACGCCTGGATGTCTTCGAGCCCGAAAAGGACCGGTATCTCGCCATCGCCCTGGCGGGCGGCATGTCAGCCAGCCTTCTGGCCCCGGTCCTCTACGATCTCCTGGAACACTATCTGAATTTCAGCATGACAGACGCCTGGATCGGAAACCTCGTCTACTGCATCTTCGGCATCGGCCTCGTTGAGGAAATCGTCAAAGCCGTCCCCCTGCTCCTGATGATCCGCCTCAGCCGCCAGTTCAACGAGTCCATCGACTACCTTATCTACGCCTCCGTCAGCGCCCTGGGATTCGCCCTCGTCGAAAACATCTTCTACTTCAACGAATCCTGCCTCTTCCTGATCGAAGGGCGCGGGCTGATCTGCGTCATCGGACATATGTTCTACACCGCTCTCGTCGCCTACGGTATCATCCTCGCCCGCTATCGCCATCGCGGTACCGTCGCGGGAAACGTCCTGCTCTTGCTTCTCCTCGCCGCCGTACTGCACGGGCTCTACGATTTCTGGCTTTCCCTCCCCTTCCCCTGGGGGCTCCTCGCCGTCACCCAGACCGTCCTGGCAGTGGTCGTCTACAATCACATGGTAAACAACGCCCTGAATCAATCGGAGTTCTTCGACCCTCGCGATCTGCCCAGACTGCACCACCGGCGGGAAAAACTCGGGGTGTCCCTGGTCGCAATCGTCCTCGTGGAATACATCATCCTCGCCTGGAAGTATGGCCCGGAACTCACACAGATGCATTTCTTCCGTATGCTGACCATTACCTCATTCTTTGTCTTCTTCCTCTCATTCGGCCTGAGCATCTTTGTCCCCCTCCGGCGGCATTGGATATCCCCAATCAGCGACTTTCGCCGAAAGTACATCCTGATGAACAGAGACTGGTTTCGGCTCCTTGGGCAACGTCGCAGCCGTTAACGATTGCCCGGATTGGACCCTGTCAGGCGAGAACGCGGCTCTCAGTCGCTCATAAAAGATTTTGATGCCTCCTCAAGATGAAAGTTGAAACCGGCGGGACAGCCCGTAATAATAAAGTAGCATTTTTTTCGGGAGAAACTCGTGCCGATTTACGAATACGCGTGTGACAAGTGCGGACACAAATTCGAGATGCTCAAAAGCAAAATGGTCAAAAACTCGCGGGAGACCTGCCCGTCCTGCGGCGCAAGCGCCAAGCAGCAGTTGAGCAGTTTCGGAGTGAGCGTCACCGGTGGTTGCTCGCCCTGTGCCGAGGCCGTTGAAACCGGCGGGTGCCCAAACTCACGGTCGTGCGCCTCCGGCGGTTGTCCGTTCTCCGGCATGTAACCCAAGGAAACCTTACGGCTATGGCAAAAACGAAAAACCAAATTGATCCGATGTGGGCAATTGCCTTGAACTGGATCGTTCCCGGCCTGGGACACTGGTACATCGGCGAAAAAGTCCGCGGCGTTATCTTCTTCGTAACCATTACGCTCACGTACTGGACGGGTATCCTCATCGGCGGCGCTCTCAGCACGGTAAACTTCAAAACAAACACCGCCTGGTTCTTCGCCGAGATCTTCGCCGGCGGATACACGGTCCTGGCGATGCTCCTGGGAAATTTGCCCGGAGCCGTGCCGTCGTACAGCAAGACCCTGGACCTGGCCACCATCTACGCCGGTGTGGCCGGCCTGCTCAACCTGTTCGTTATTCTGGATACGACTATCCGTACCGGCGATCAGCCCGAGGCGGATGGCCAATAGAGAACACAAAACCTAAGGGAACTTATGGACGTGACGAGCCTGATCTTTGCATTACCGTTTCTTCAACCGATCATCTGCGATAGCGGCCGGCTCTGGATGCTCCTGCCGCTTTCCCTGGCCGTCGCCATCGTCTACAAGGCTACTCGAATCAAGGACCTCAAAGCCCTCCCCGTCGCCTGCCTCCTCCTCTGGCTCACCATCGTCGGCGGCATGATCGGTGTAGCCATCCTTCTCTACATCATCATCCTCATCTTCCAATAGACGATATGCTCTTTATATAAACTTGCAGGGTTTGGCGCAACACATCGCCCGGATCCCGCCCCCCGCGATCCCTCACGAAACGCGCCGACTGCGACGCTGCTCGCGAACGTCGCTCAACGCCTGCATCCCATTCGGATCTTCCCGCACGAGCGCACTCTTGCGGCCGTACTTCAAAATATCGATCATCCGATCCAGCGCCTGGGCCTGGTAAACCTGAATCTCATGCTTCTGCAGCGGGAAAAACGACAACTCATGACACACCTTCACCGCCAGGTTGAACCGCCGGCTGTGGGTCAGCCGGTGGACGTTCATGAAAATGCTCCGGTTCAGTCCATACCACTTCATCTGGGGGTACAGGTGATCCTCCAGAAGCTGTTCGTTGGCCACCGAAGAGTCACTCAATAACCTGCGAACCGTCCGACGATGACCGGGATTCATCATCTGATCCGCCATCAACTCCCAATACAAATGACCCAGCGTCACCGACGAACCCGTACGAACGAGCTGCCGGGGAACAAAATCATTGTGAGCGACGGTGTCCGCCGCCAGGTGGGTGAGAAATCCGTGGGCAAACGCACGCGTCCGATCGTCGTGTGCGTTATCAAGCAATCTCCAGCCCGCGCCCCAGTCGTGCGTCCGACGTCGACGCCGACTGAGCTTCTTTCCGATCATCACGTCGGCCAGAAGATTACCAAGCGAAAAATCCTTCCGATAACGCAGCAGAAGCGAACCAATTCCCGCCGCCAGCAATGATGCCTGGCTCAACAACGACTCCGTCAACTCAACGTGAGTCATCAAGCCCCAGGCATACACGTTACCACTCAACACCAAAACGGCGAAAATCGCCAATATGATCGCTCTCATGTTCGTTACATATCCTGTAAGGCAACGCCAGCTCTCAACCTCTCGCTGCCGACGTAGTTACACCACAATGACAACCCGCGCCGACCACCGGCAGCTATTGTAAATTATACCATGCTTCCACAACAAGTCGTGGTATAATAATACCGTCGGCAGGATGAAATACTCAAGTTAGGAACGTAATAAAGCGATCCGGGGAAGGACCAGAACCGGCAAGGATGGAGGCCAACGCCTAGTTCCTTGCTACAGAAAGGTTTATATCATGATACAATGCCAGGACTGTGAATTTTGCGTACAGGATGAGATGGGGCGAATCCAGCTCCGCTGCAACCCGTTCTCCAACGCCAAAGAGCCCGAATGCCTGCAGAAATGGATGCTCCTGAAAATGGACCTCCTGGTCAGATCATACCAAGCCACACTGAACTTCTACCAGAAACTTGCACCCCTGCAGGAAAAAATGCTCAAGCACATTGAACGGGAAATTGAGGATATCGAAGAGTCCGACCGCTGGAAATCCCCCGAGGAAACGGTAGACGAGGCTCCGTCGGACGATCAGGACGACGATCTGGATCAACGCCTGCCGTAGCGACTCTTCGAATACGACTCAACAAACGTGACGAACAGTGGCACACGCTTACTGGTAAATATACTCGTTACCCACAGCCGGGGCTTCCGCCAAAGGCTGATTGAAGCGGACGACAAGACGCCGAAGCGAGGAGTTATACCACTCGTTCCGATAGACCGTTCCGCGAACGTGGTTGTGAACGATGTCAAACGAACCGTTGATCACCCGGGGATACATCAGTCCAAGCTCGATCTCCTGGCCGCTCCATAAGTTCCGGTCATTTTCAACCAGAATGGCCGCACCGTCCGAATTCAAGTCCACCATCCGCGTTCTGATACCCCCACGAACATTGTTCATGAACACCTGACTGTCCCAGGAGTACCTCAGTCTTGGTTCGCGCCGTCGATCAACGTTGGCAATCATGTTTTTCTCCCTTTATCGAAGCGTTCTCTCTGAGCTTAACGACATTCGATATTTCGACCGGAATGTAGGGGTACTTTACCTAATTACCCATTTTACACACCTCTAACACCTTAGACATAAAGCGATTGGGGTAAATGGTTCAGACGTGAAACGCAAGCTCGACCTGTGTGGTAAGTGTGAAGTGACAGAAAATTGCATCCAGCGATCTCATTATGATGAGCCCGCAAACCGCCCATAACACTCATAAGAATCTACAACTACAGTAGTTAGGTCGCACCAGAAATGCCGGAGACCCATACCGGTCTGCCTATATGCCAGTGATCTCCAATTCCCTCAACCGCGATCCGGCATCCGACGCTTCATCAAAATCGGCTTCTGGTTCGACACAATCATCTCCTTCACGCCCAAAACAGGCTGATCTCCTCATCATAAACAGTAAGCGAGGGAAGTCGAGCCTTCGTGGGGTACGTCGTGACGCACCATCTTCTCTTAATGTGGCGTACACTTTAGTGCGGAATATTCTCTTCGACTCTTGCGACTTTCCCGACTTCTCCTGCCTCAAACTGACCGCCGAGAACTGCCAACTGACAGTTCTTCCGCCCTCCGCGTCTCTTCTCTACAAGCCGCCACTCGCATGCCGTATCAAGCACGCAACAACACCGCTCAACAGCAGTAATCCCATCGACGCGCATCCGCCGGAAGGCGTGGGCGTGACCTCACCACCGGACACGTCACCCACGATAATCTGAACCGGATCGGACGTTCCCGACACTCCTTGCACGTCGTAGGCCTTGGCCGTCACCGTGTAAGAACCCGCGGGAACCTTGGACCAGGTAAAACCAAACGGCGACACCATCGAGGTCCCCAGCAGCGTTTCCCCACAATAGAACTCCACCTTTTGAACATTGCTGTCGATATCGGCAGCTGTGACGGTGAATGTAACGTCGTCGTCGGGCGCAAACCATCCCGCGCCGCTCGGACTGGTGATGGAGACCTTCGGTGCGTCGTTGATCGGGTTGACAATGACGCTGACCAGGCCGCTGCTGGTCAACACTCCGTCGGTCACCGTGTAGCGGAAAGTATCGAACCCGTTGAAGTCGGCGCCGGGAGTATAGCGTACGGTTCCGTTCGCGTTGATCGTCACCGATCCGTATTGGCCCTGGGTAACGCTCTTCAGGGAAAGCGGGTCACCCTCCGTGTCCGTGTCGTTGTCGAGGACGAGGATATCGACAGCCACGTCTTCGTCCGTGCTCATCGCGTCCTCGATCGCCCGTGGCCGGGTGTCTGGAACGGTAACGTAATCCAGCGAATTCGTGTCCGCGCCGCAAAAACTGATGTGAGGCCGTCCGCTCCGATCAAGCACCAGCGAAAACGCGTCGTCCAGAACCCCACAGTTTCGGACCGTCTCCTTGTGCCAACCGGAATCGTCTTTGTATGCGAATTTCAGAGTCTTGTTTGTCAGGTCCAGGTAACACATCTGCGGATTGCCGTTGCGATCGACCACCAGATCGACGTTCCGTCCGATATCAATCCCGCTCGCCCCATCAATCACCTCGATGGCCCATCCGGAATTCGATCTGCCGGCCAGTTTGAGACGCTTGTTCGCCTCATCGTAGTATCCGATGAAGGCACGTCCCTTGCCGTCGAATCCCACAGCGCTGAATCGTCCGACCTGCCTGGCCGAATCGACCGTCTCCGCATTCCACAACCCTCCCGTCGTTCGGTAGGCAAACTTCAGTCGCTGCCCGTCCGCGTCGTAATAACTGATCCCGAGATTACCGCCCGCGTCGAACGCCGCGGAAACGCACCACCCAATGTTGATCCCCGGCCCGTCCGCCAGTTCCGTCCCCCACGTCTCCGCCTCCCTGATGGCAAATTGCAAACTTCGGTCGGTGACGTTGTAGAAGGCGATGCCGGGCCGATTCTGACCGTTCACCGCGATGGACGTACAACTCCCGGTGTCCGCCGATTCCGTTCCGTCCGGCGTTTCAATTGTCCAGCTTGCGCCTTTCTTGAATGCGTATTTCAAATCCTTGTGAAACGCGTCGTAGTAACTGATGTGGACGGCGTCGTCGCCACCGACCGCCAGCGAACAGTGCTGTCCCACATGGTCTTCATTTCCCACGACCGTGCTGTGCCAACCCTGGCTGTCCTTGTAGGCGTATCGTGGCCTCTGAATGGCGGCATCGTAATATCCGATGCACGGATACCCCTCGCTATTGACGGCAATGCGTGATCGGCTGCCGGCATCCACCGCGGGGTCCACTGTCGTATAAACCCAATCCAAGCCGAGGGCGCTGGGCGTGAGAAAACAAAGGGATCCCCAAATCAGCAGGACATAGAGGCGTCGCATCATCAATCTCCACTCTTCTTCAAAGAGCCGCGACCGTAAGGGAGAGGGTGTCTTCTTCCTTTGCAAAACGACCTAATTCGTCTTGATCGTCTTTTTCGCGGCTTGCGTGAATCCTGTGGAAGGCAAATCGGTCGGATATGGCGTGATCTTCTTCTCTTCCGACGGCGTCTTGGCCGGTTGGAGCGATTCAAACCATTCGTGGAAATCCCTCGACAGCAGACCCGACTCGATCAACTCCGCCAGACTGGTCTGGCAGGTGCATTCCGGCTTAATCTGCGGCAGTATGCCCAGCAGGCTTTCCAGGACCGCCGGCATCTGGTCCAGGGCGTCCTTCGCTCGGTGGTCTCCGTCCGCGATCATCAGATTGCTGAACAATCCACCCGCTTCGTAAGGCCTGTGGACGCTTCCCGTCTCCGCAAAGTCGTGAATGAAGCACAGACTCGCGTAACACATCTGCAGTTCCCTGGCCAGAAAGGCCTCCGGAGCCAGACTGTGACCCAGGAGATCCGCGCCCCACTGAGCGTATTTCCGAACCTCCGCCCGCGTCTCGCGACGAGGACCCTCTCCGCACAAATACGTTCCCGTCTCGCTGTATTTGAGTCCCAGATGATGCAGCGTATCCGCCAACGCCGACCGCAGCGTCGGACAGAACACGGGCCATTGACGAAGATCCAGAATCGCCCCGTGCTCGAAAAATGTACCCACCCGATGCTTCGTTTCGTCGATCAGGTCGTCCGCCAGAACAAATTGTCCCACGCGGTAATTGTGCGATACCGCCCGGGCGCCGCTCCAGGAAACAATGTGCGTCACGCCCAGTTCCTTCAACGCGTAAATATTCGCCCGGTGATTGGCGAAGCTGCTGGCGATCGGAACGTTCCCGTCCGAGTGCCGAAGCAGGACATGGTATCGCCCCGCCGCCGTCTCGCACTGGTAGACCGGTTGTGACATTCCAAACGGGGTCCTGCGAGGTCCGAGGCGATTTCCAGACAGCTTCCCACTCTCAAACAATTCCTTCGTGAAGCTTCCGCCGATACAGGCCAGCGAAAAAGACAATGTTCCCATTCCTCCTCCTACCCTGAAACCACTGTGGGGGGACTGATGACGGCTGCCTGAGGGAAAACCTCGTCAATATTCAGATCCTCCAGGGCGGTTTCTTGACGCAAAAGATCAAAAAATTTACCCATCTTCTCAAGACGTCGACGGGCAATCTTCTTGGACGTCTCCAGATGCAGCGCGCTCTTAATCCGGGCTTCCCAGTAGTTGTACTCCTGTTGCCGATTCCAGCCTTCCACAACCTGACGTACTGATTTGCCCTGTGAATGTGCGGCACGAATCTGAAGCGTGATCCCCAGGAGTCCAAAATCATCCAGATTGTCCGCATCGGCCAGCACACGGGTCTCCGGGAGGCTGGGACGCGGCTGTTTCAATTCCGTGATGGCCTGCACGACTCGCTTTAAGGCATTGGCTGATAACAGTTTACCGATCTGGTCGGATGCGATCTGCGAGCTCCGCTTCAGCAGTTCAATGTCGGCTTGACGAGTCAGGACCTCCGACGGGTGGATCTGACCGGTATTCACCAGATCGACCCAGCCGGCGTCGTGGAACATGGCACAGGCGGCCAGAACCGCAGGATCCATGGGGTAATTGCTGATTTCCGGGTCCTTTACCAGAAGTTTCATGGTTTCCAGGACACGAAAGGCATGATCAAACACCAGTTCCGGCGGGGCTTTGATGCTGGATCGAGCGATCGTCTTCAACGAAGACCAGCCGGACGTCAGATAAGTCCGGGCTCGATCGACAATATCATCGCTGTAGCTCATAACACGGCACCAATAGTCCGAACGGTACGTATTTCCTGGAAACGAAACGCCTTCGGCACGCAGATATGCTTCTATTCTACCATTTTTTTCAATTTATGCCAGTCCCTGGTTATATTCCTACAGGCACAGACTGGACTTATTCGCCAACACCGCCGGATATCGCGAAAATGCGAAATTACCTCGTTTTGCCCTTTATCCCATAAGGCTCGTTGAATATACTACGGGGTCGGAATTTTGGACGCCGATGCCGCAAGGCAGCTTCGGCCCGTCGAAAAGAAGAGCACCAGAAAAGGAGAATGCATTTAATGGCAGGTACTACCGCGTTTCTGTTCCCCGGACAGGGAAGTCAATATGTGGGTATGGGACTGGATCTGTATCAGAATGTCCCTGCCGCAAAGGATATTTTTGACCGGGCCGATGCCCTCCTGGGCTTCAAGATTTCCGAACTGTGCTTCACCGGCCCTCTGGAAAAGCTCAACGCCACCGATATTCAACAGCCGGCAGTGTTCGTCATGTCCGTTGCCGCCCTGGAAGCGATGCGGGCGGGCGCAAAGTATAAGGATGTAACTCCTGCCTATGTCGGCGGTCTGAGCCTCGGCGAATACACCGCTCACTACGCGGCTGGGAGTCTCGATTTCGAACCGGCCCTCAAGCTCGTTCAGGCGAGAAGCCAATTCATGCAGGAAGCGTCCAAAATGGTCGACAGCACCATGGTCGCGATCGTCGGCCTGGAGGACCAGAAGGTCCAGGAAGTGTGCGACCAAGTGCGAGGCAGCGATGTCCTGGTTCCCGCGAATTACAACTGTCCGGGACAAGTGGTCGTCTCCGGACACCGCGCCGCGTGCGTGCGCGTGGCCGATGCGGCCCAGCAGGCCGGCGCGATGAAGGCGATTATTCTCGATGTGGCGGGCGCGTTCCACTCGCCGCTCATGCAGCCGGCGGCGAACCGACTGATGACCGTACTGAACCAGACGGAATTCCGGTCGCCGAAGATTCCGGTCATGGCCAACGTCGATTGCGAGTTCCACTCCGACCCAGCCGACATCCGCCAGTCGCTCTTCCGCCAGTTGACCTCCAGTACCTACTGGGGCAAGTCTCTCAAAAAGTTCCAGGACCTCGGCGTGACGGATTTTGTGGAAATTGGTCCCGGCCGAACCTCGGCAGGATTCCTAAAACGCATTGACCGCAAGGCAAAATGTGTTAATATCTCGGGAATTGCGGACATATAAAAGCTGTCAGTTGTCAGCTATCAGCTTTCAGCTTAAAGACGAAGAGGGCTGATCATTGCAGGATTTTCGGAAGTTGAATGTTTGGAAAAAGAGCCATGATGTCGTCCTGAAGATATATGGTGTGACGGCGAAATTTCCTCCTGCTGAAATGTATGGATTGACGAGCCAGATGAGGAGGTCCTCCGGCTCCATCGCGATGAACATTGCGGAGGGATGCGGACGAGGCGGCGACACGGACTTTGCTCGGTTCCTTGCCATGGCGATGGGATCGGCCAGTGAGCTGGAATATCAGATATTGTTGGCCAAAGACCTTAACTTTGTGAAGGACCCTGATTACAATTTGTTGTCGTCGGATGTAATAGAAGTAAAACGAATGCTATCTTCTCTTATCCAAAAGCTGAGAGCTGATAGCTGAGAACTGACAGCTATCACGAAAGGACAGTCATGAGTTTACAGGACAAAGTGGCGTTTGTGACGGGCGGATCTCGCGGTATTGGTCGCTCTATCTTATTGGCCCTGGCGAAGGAAGGGGCGACGGTGGTGGCTGTGGCGCGAAACCAGGACAAACTCAACGAAGTGGCCCAGGCGGCCGGCGGACTGGCCGGAACCGTTCAGCCCAAGGTCGTCGATATCGGCGACGCCAAGCAACTTGAAGCCGCGATCGAGGAAACCGTCGAAAAATTCGGCAAAATCGATATCCTCGTCAACAACGCCGTAATCACCCGCGACGGCCTGCTCATCAGAATGGATGAGAGCCAGTTCGACGAAGTGATCAACGTGAACCTCAAGTCGGCCTTCATCTCCATGAAGACGGCCGCCAAGCATATGCTCCGCCAGCGTTCCGGACGCATCATCAACATCACCAGCGTGTCCGGAATCATGGGCAACGCCGGACAGGCCAACTACTCTGCCGCCAAGGCGGGACTCATCGGACTGACCAAGTCCACCGCCAAGGAAGTCTCCAAACGCGGCATCACCGTCAACGCTGTCGCCCCGGGCTTCATCACCACCGACATGACCGACGTCCTGCCGGACAAGGTCAAGGAAGTGGTCAAGCCCATGATCCCCATGCAGCGGTTCGGCAATCCCGAGGAAATCGCCTCCGTGGTGACGTTCCTCGCCTCTGACGCCGCCAGCTATGTCACCGGCCAAGTCATCGTCGTCGACGGCGGCCTGCACATGTAACCGCGGCCAAGCGGTCGTTTTTGTACCAGTTTTTCAGTGCGCACCGCAAAAACCGTGAAAACGGTGCAATTCCGGTGCGCTTTCGGTGCGTGAAAGAGAAAGTGGGTGGGATGGCGAAAATGGGCAGGGAGTCAGTTCCGCAGGGCGGGTCGTTCTGCCGTTTTCGGCTCCCTTGACCCGCCAGTGCGGAAGCCAAAGACGGCGGGTTAATAACCCGCCCCACATGGAGAAGAATCGCCCGCTAAAGCGTGCGCCACATAAGAGGAGAGGATGTCAGCCGAGGGCGGTGAGAGCTACACAGAAAAGAGGGCACGGCGTGCTGGGCCGGGCCCCTGCGAATTTTGAAGGTTGTGGGATCGTTTTTCAGTCTACCGGACTGGTTCGCCGGCCAGGAAGATGGTTCCGGCGTACCAGAGGATCGGTTTGTATTTTTCGGGGTGATCGGCCAGATCCTGGTGGTTCCAGTTGAAGAGGATTTTCTTTTTGTCGAGCTGGTCGGGCAACAGTTTGATGTGGACCGTATGGACCTTCTTCGGGTCGAGCGAATTACACAACGGCAGCAGGGCTAATCGATGATAGCAGCAGAAACCATCGATGCGCTGAGGGTTGGAGACCTGTCCGTCGATAGTCACTTGCAGCCGTCCGCCGTCGGGTCCGAGGAGATCGTAGATGAGGGCCCGGCTGCCCTTGAATCGGAAGGTGAGTTCGGCTCCGGGCTCCCCGCGCCAGATGGTGGGGAGGAATTGGGCGAAGTCCTGGCCGCCGACGGTCGCGTTCGGGAGCCTGGTCCACGGGCCTGCCATTTTGGCCCAGTCCAGGGGTTTGGAGGTCGTGGTTTCCAGGTTGTCTTCCATGATGGGCGCGGTCAGCGTGTGCGGCTGGGGTTTGGTCGAGACGGCCTGGATCTTCGGCAGCGAACGGAGAATGGCTTCGGTGTACAGCCGATGGCCCGTGTCGTTGAATGGATGGACGCCGTCTTGCGCGAAGACGATCTTGCCCTCTGCGTTCACGGGTAACGGGGCGCTGCGATCGAGTTCATCGCCGGAAACCTTCTCCACCTGGGCTTGCGGCCCGGACATGATGAGTTTGCCCTGTTTTTCCAGTTCGACGACTTGTGTGCCCATGAAGATCGAAGGAATCTGATAATGATCGGCCACTTTTTCCATCGTCGCGGCGGACGGGAAGAGTTTCCCTTGTCGCAGATCCGGCAGCAGGTCGGCCGTGAGCGTGTAGACGAAACAAATATCGCACTGGGGGAATTGCCGCCAGGTTTTTCGGACGATGCCTTCCATGCCCCGGATGATCTCGGCGGGGTCTCGGCCCGAGTCGTTCACGGCGAACTCGACGAACAGGAGATCGGGCTTGTGCTGCAGGACGTCGCGATCGAGACGATACACGCCGAGGTCCGAGCCGGTTCCGCCGATGGCGGCGTAGATTTCGGTGATCCTGGTTTTCGGGTAGGATCGGCGAAAGTGGGCAAGGCTTTGCACTCGCCAGCCGGACTGCGCGGTAATACTGCCGCCGAGATAGGCGATTTTCACCTCGCCGCCCCGATCCAATTTGGCTAAGAAGTTCGGTAATCCGCCTCGCGGTGTGCATTCGGTCAACATGGGATGCTCCTTTGTCTTGCTGGTGCTCGCCTGGACCGCGGCCAGGAAGAACAGACTGCAGCCGAGTCCGAATATCATTCGGCGGATTAGTATTGTCATCCTGGCCGATCCGCTTGGATTCGTGATTTTGTCCATGAGCGCCTTTCCTGTAATGCCAACAGGTCGTGTTGGGAAAATCAAGGTCAGGTTATCACGGAACGTGGTCCAAATCCATCGGAAAGTCGGGTGGTGTGGTTTGCGTGTGCCGGATTGTCGTCCGGTCGAGCCGGAGTATGGCGAAAGGAGAGTCGGCCACAGATGCACATAGACAGACACGGATCAAGAGAAAGATGGGAAGGGAAGATCACAAGCAAGATGCTTGTACCCCTGCCGGAAGAGACTGAAGCGTGCGCCATGATAGGAAGAAAGACGCACGTTCTGTCATTTGGGTTGACAAATCTCCCGCTTTCGCGTAGTGTTGTTAACAGTTAACAAAATAGTCACAGAAAGCAATTGGCGGACATCGGAGGCTGACGACGAGTCTCCGACCGATAATTTATGGCATCTGCAACGGATCGCGACATCGACACGACCAGCCCAGCACTTTCCCTGAACGATCAACGACGAGGGTTTCGTCTGATGGCCCTTTCCACGATCATCGCGTTCGTGGGCGACGAGGTGTTCAGCGGCAATATCCTCATGATTATCGCTCTGCACTTCAAGGCCACTGAAGGTTATATCGGTCTGCTGTGGTTTCTGATCTTGAGCAGTTCGCTGGCCCAGTTGTTCATGGTCAGTCTGGTTCAGGGGAGGTCCAAAAAACTGCTGCTCTACGGCATCTACGGCGGGGCCATGTTGTGTTCCGTTCCCGTGTTGGGTCTGGAATGGACACTGAGTCATCGAGGCGCGGCGGCGGCGCTCGTTCTGCTGGCCTTGTGCGTGGGATTGAGGCAGACGGTTTACAATACAGCCAATCCGGTCTGGATGGCGTTGCTTCGCCAGATGACCCCGGCGGCGGTGCGAGGTCGATGGCTCGGGCTGCTTCGGACAGGGTGGCAGGCGTCGCTGGTTTTGACACTGATTGTGACCGGGGTGTATCTTGGTCGGAACCCGGAATGGAACAAGCTGCAAGTAATGCTCATCATCGGCGTGCTGGCCCAGTTGTTCCGAACGCTGTGTCTTGTTCCTGTTCCGCGGGCGCCCTCCGACGCGTTGTCGTCAGGCAACCGCTGGCGGGACATCATTCTGACCCCGATACGGGACAAGACATTTCGGCCATTCTTGTTGTACCTGGCGTTCTATGGTCTGGCGTTGGGGTTACAGGACGGGTTCCGGCTCGTGTATCTGATTCGTTTGGGATTCGGCCAAAATCTGGCGTTGGTGTGCAGTTCTCTGACGGCCTTGGGCGCGGTGACGACGCTGTTTCAGTGGGGCAAATTGGCGGACCGGTTCGGAAATCACGGGGTGTTTTCGCTATCGCTCGCGGGATTCATCGCGTGCGCAGCATGCTGGATTTTTGTTTCGAGCCATCCGATAGGGTTGGTTTTGGCCATGATTCTTTTCTTCGCGGCTGGGATTTTTAACAGCGGAAACGGATTGGTTCAGACCCGTTATCTCTGGGCCGCGTCGAATCCGGAACTGCAGGCTTCATATATCGCCGTGGCGTTCGTCATCCTTCAGCAGGCGACGGGGGTGGGCGCCCTTCTGGGAGGCCAGTTGCTGACGCTTGCCGACAGACTGGGGTTCCAGATCGGAGCGACGGGGATCAACAATTACCACGTGATCTTTTTGACGTCCACCCTGATGTTCCTCGTCCCGTGGCTGATTCGCCGAAGAATGAAGGAGCCTGCGGACTCCCCCACTCGCGAGGTAATTGCCGTCGTCCTTCAACAGGCACGAACGACGATCGGCTCAATGGCGATTTTGGGGAAGGGGCGGGACAAACAGCCGTAATCACATTCATCATTTCCTTTTTCTGACCGCACAGAAGACGATCGTGTAACGGCATCTCGACGGGACATAGGAGCACTCAGTGGTCCCTCCCAGCATCGGCGGAACCGACGGTGAAGCGGAAGGCGTAGAGACTGGCGTTGGTCATTTCCACGTGTAGCTTCGTTGGCCGACCGGATCGCCTCATCACGTCGCCATTATCCTGCCAGCGGACCAGGACGTCGATGTGATCCCCGGTGATGGGAACGCACTCTTCGATCGATCGCCCTTTGATCGCGTTACCGTTCTCATCGAGCAGGCCGACGCGGACACTCCCGCCCGCCCGGGTTTCCACGTTGAGTTTCAGAATGTTTCCCGCGAATTTCAGGGCCCGCGTTGTGAACGTCCCGGGTTCCGATCCCGCGTCGGCGGAGACGTATCGGTCCATCGGGATGATCACGCGGCTGAAGATCCGCCCGTTCTCGGGCTTCACCACATGCTCCAACTCCCCTTCCTTGTGGTTCACTCGTGCCCCGCCGTAATACTGCCATAGCTCGTTGCCCATTTTGATAATGCCCTGTCCCATGTAGAGCGACCCGCAATCGAACTGACCTCTTTCGCCGAGCGGAATGAACGGCGTTCGCTCCGGCCAGGTCCAGTGAATTCCGTCGCGACTGACGGCCAGGCGGATATCCAGGGTTTCATCGTCGTGATGAAACACACTCGGAAACATCAGGTACACATTCGCGGCATAGGGATATTTCAGAGTGGCGGAATTGTAGATATCCGTGTCCTGGGGGTCCAGGTCATCCGTCTCCAGAACCTGCTGGAGCGGGGCGAATCGGGAAAAGTCCGCACTCTCCGACCGACCCAGCGCGCGGCCACGGCCGATCACGCGTCCGTAGATGACATACTTCTCCAGCGACGAATCGTAGAACCCGGAATACTGACTATCGGCAAAGACATCGCAAATCGGTTTGGGATAGCGCGTCCACCGCAGACCGTCAGGCGAGTACATTCCCGCGATCCGGTGCGGTGGATCGGAGTAAGTGGTGATGCCCTGCGAAACGGCTTTATATTGCCTGTCCGGCTCGGCGATGGGGTCCTTGAATACACACACACCATGCACGCGCGACTTGAAATTACCTTCGCCAATCTGGCGGAAGAGAATGTTCGTGTCTTTCTGACCCTTGTACTCGACCAGCCCAAGCGACGGCTTGGTCCAGTGAATGGCGTCCTCGGACTCGGCGTAGCAGAACGCCGTGTCATCCGGTGTCGGCCAGCCGTCGATGTCGTAGCATTCATACCACATCCGGTACCTGCCTTCGTCGTCCATCACGTTGAACCAGTTGAGCGTGGCGCTTTCCCATTCGCGATCCCGAACGAGATTATGCTCGCCCGTCTTGCGGGCGGGATGAAGTTTCAACGCGATGTTTTGCGATGTTTCGAAAAAGGCGTCGTCGATGAACAACTGCTTTTCGCTTCCGACGTGATAAAGATCAGATGTCATGGTTGGTCTCACTACAGGAAATCTATTTCAGTTTGCGCACGGAATCCCTGATTACCAGCCGGCTTGGCAGAACCGTGTCGTGTTTCATCCGGCCCTTCCCGATATTCAAAAGTATCTCCACCGCCTTTACACCCAGTTCAAAGCGGGGAACATCCACCGTCGTCAGCGGCGGGGTCGCGTCCATCGACTGCGGAATATTGTCGTAGCCGCCCAGGCTGATATCGTCGGGGACTCGAAATCCGCGATCCCTCGCGGCTTGGGCGGCGCCGATTGCGTGCAGATCCGAATAGCACACGCATGCCAAGGGCATCGCGGACCCGCTTTCCAGAAGCTTCACCATGGCCCGGTACCCGACGTCGACCGCCATCTCGTTCTCGCATTTCCCGGGACGCATCTCGGCCAGCACCCGATGCTTGCCCGTGTAAATGTCAGCTTCACGCAATGCCATGGCCACGCCTTCGAACCGCTCCAGCGAACCCGGTGATTCCTTTCGCCCGCTTGTAAAACTCAGGTAGTAGATGTTCCGATGTCCGGACTGTACAAGGTGTCTCGTCAACTCGTACATTCCCCGGAACTGATCGGTTCGAACGCCATACAGGACCGAACTGCTCAGGTGGCGGGAGATTTCCACTCCCACCAGAGGCTTGCCGGACAATTCAAACGCGTCCAACCGCTCCCGATCGACCCCGCCCACGCAAATCATGCCGACAAAATCCGGCTGATCGAGCAAGCCGAGGAGATTCAGACGCTCCGTGTTGTTGATCAGATAGACATTGACCTTCCGTTTCCTGGCTTCACTGTCGATCCCGTCGAAAACGTTGCTGAAAAACGGGTTTTCTTTCCTGTCGTACCTGAACATCGAGATCAGCCCGAAACTGCGGACCCCGCCGGGAGCTACGAACCGGTTGTTGCGCACAAATCCCAATCGCTTGGCCGCCATGAGGATACGTTTTCGCGTGGCCTCATTGATCTTGGTGCGCAAATCATTGTTGAGCACCTTCGACGCCGTTGTCCGATGCACGCCGGCCATTTCGGCGACGTCTTTGACCGTAATCGGAGTTTTAGAACTCAAAACAGTATCCTCTGCGTCCGCAAAGCTCACGCGTGAGTTAATACACACGCCTATTACATCAAATCCGCTCCCATATGTCAAGGCCATAGTCAACCCCCCAACGGGTTTGATATTGTCCGACCAGGTTTGCCGTGATACTATTTTACAGAAGCTTGGCTTGGAGGATTGAACTATGGATGATCGGTGCATGGAACGACTCCGTGCCGCCGTCGTTGCCGCCTGGTGGACCATTCTGATTGGTGTGATTTGGGTTACGCTGGCATGGTTCGTCTACCTGGGCATTACGTCCAGTCGTCCCGAATGGGTTCTGCGTCTCTGGGGCGGCCAGGATGTCACCTGGACCACGGTGCAAAATGTATCGCTATGGTTTTTCGGCATCTGGAAACTGGTGTTGTTCGTTTTCGCGTTGGTCGCAATATGGCTGACATTGTGGTACCGGAAACTTCGGCGGATGGGCTCGACGTAAAATGGAATTTTAAGGTTACAGCCTGTTTACCAAAGGGAAGAAACCCCATATGAAAAGCCTGATACCGCCGGTTTTGTTTCTGATCTGTCTGCTCGTGATGGCGATTCTTCGCTGGCAGTATCCGTTGATGACTCTGTTTGGTTTTCCGTTCAACCTGCTGGGTCTTGTGCCGCTTTTTCTGGGAATGATCGTCGGCGGATTGGGAGCACGAACCTTCTCACGAGTGGGAACGAACATCAAACCTTACAAAGAACCGGGAGTATTCGTTACGAGCGGCGTGTTCCGCTACAGCCGCAATCCCATGTACCTCGGCCTCTCACTGGCCCTGCTTGGGATCTGGATTCTGCTCAAGATGCTGACCCCCATTATCGGAGTGTTGATCTTTGTGATCGTCACCGACCGCTGGTACATCCGCTACGAGGAGAAGATGCTGCGGGAGAAGTTCGGAGCCGCCTACGAGGAGTATCAATCCCGAACCCGCCGGTGGATTTGAAAGCAAGCTTACCGCAATCCTTGGCCTGCGACACGCATAGGGATTTCCCCGATCCTCCAAATAACACTCCCCCGATTCCCACCGCCTTTCCCCAGGGCTACTGTAAATAAAAAACGCAAACATCAGAAACTTCGGCAACGTGGTGCATATAATCAGATTTCTGACATTAGGAAATGGAGAGGAACGCAAATGGTATCAGTTACTCAGGAATACGTCACATTCACATTCGCGTTGTCCAGCCGGATCAACCGAGCATGCCTCGTGGGCGATTTCAACGGCTGGCAAGTCGGAGCCGATCCGATGGAGAGAATGCCCGATGGTTCGTTTCGCCGAACCAAGAAATTGCCTCGCGGCCGATATGAATACAAGTTCTACGGCGATGGAATCTACTGGGACGACCTCGACGCCACGGACCAGGCCATCAATTCCTTCGGAACGAGGAATTCCGTGATCAACGTGGGATGAACCCGTCATCGGCGGAGCCGTGGTGACCAACGATCTCGAGCTTCACCAGGCGTTCGCGTTCTATCAGAGTGCGGTCGGCGCGGTTCCGGGACCGCTGGATTGCTGGCTGAGTCTGCGAGGGCTAAAGACACTGGAAGTGCGCGTCAAGCAGCATGGCGAAAACGCATTGACGGTGGCGGAGTATCTGGCGAAGCATCCGAAGGTGGAGAAGGTTATTTTTCCCGGCCTGCCGAGCCATCCGCAGCATGAACTGGCCCGAAGACAGATGAATGGATTCGGAGCCATCGTGACGTTCCAGTTGCCGGGCGGGTTGGAACAGGTTCGAAGCTTCGTCCGAAACCTCAAGGTGTTCATCTTCGCGGAAAGCCTGGGCGGAGTGGAATCGCTCGTCTGCCACCCAGCCACGATGAGTCACGCCACAATGAGCCGGGAAGAACGTGAGAAGATCGGGATCATCGATGGAACGATTCGGCTTTCCGTGGGTATCGAGGACCCGGAGGATTTGCTGAAGGACCTGGAAGCTGCCCTGAAAAACGTCGAGCACGGCGAACCATCACATACTCACCCGGAGATGTATTACATATAGGAATATTGCTCCAACCGCCACGCAGTGCACGTATGGATCAGCCTCGCCCGACCAACGTTTGCGATTCGTGCTATTAGCATTTGTTGGTGGAAATCAGGTCTCAGCATTCCTAAAATATAAGATCAGCAAGGTGGGTGGATACATTTTCTTTGCGCGATCTTGACGGGAGGCCTGAGTTTATGCTGGAGCAAGATGTTCGGGGTTGCATGTCGCATAGTGATACGGATACACCAGCATTGAGCCGGTCCGTGATCTCGCGAATTCTGTCCACGCAGGTGGGACGTTACAGTATAGCCGTGGGACTGATCGTGTTGACGGGTCTGCTTCGGTGGCTGCTGTCAGGAATGCTCGGCAGTGCCTATCCTTATCTGACGTTTTATCTGGGTATCATGGCAGCGGCGGTCTGGTGTGGTCTGGGTCCGGCGCTGCTGGCGACACTCCTGTCGACCTTGGCGGGAAACACCCTTTTTCTTCCATCTCCGATATGGGCCAGTCACAACACGGTGGAATTGGTTCATCTGATCTTCATGGTCGCGATCAGCGTGGGAATGAGCATTATCGGCGGTCTGACGCGGCGCAGTTTGGAGCGGGCGAATCGCAAGGCCGACATTGCGAGGCGGGCCCAGGAAGCGCTGCGGGCAAGCCAGTCGCTCTTGCGGGCGGTCATGGAGAATACGTCCGATCCGGTATATGTGAAGGACCGCGACAGCCGTATTCTGATGTGCAACCCGGCCCTGGAGAAAGTGGCGGGCAAGCCCTCGGCAGAGATTATCGGAAAGACAGATACTGAATACTATGAGGACTCTGCTATCGGGCGGGCGCTACACGAACACGAGCTTCGCGTCATGGATTCCGGATGCAGCCAGACCATGGAAGAGACGGCGAAGACCCCGGATGGGAATCGAACGTTCCTGTCCAACAAATCACCCTACCGAAACGCATCGGGCGAAGTCATCGGTATCATCGGGATTTCCCACGACATCACCGAGCGAAAGCGGGCGGAGGAAGACCTGAAGCGGACCACGGAACGTTATGCGCTGCTCTCGGAAACCGCGGGAGCACTCCTGGCGGCACGGGACCCGCAGAAGATCATCGACAACCTGTGCCGAAAGGTTATGGACCACCTGAATTGCGACGTGTTTCTCAACTTCCTGGCGGACCAGCCGAGCGGTCGGCTGAGGCTCAACGCGTGCGCCGGATTTCCAACAGAGGAAACCGAGAAGATCAAGTGGCTGGATTATGGCGTCGCGGTCTGCGGTCGCGTGGCCCGCGATTGCCGACGAATAGTAGCCGAGGACATTCAGAATACGCCCGACGAACAGACCAGGCTGATAAAAGGCTGCGGTGTGCAGGCCTACTGCTGCCATCCCCTCATGGCGGGAGACCGCCTGATCGGCACTCTCGGTTTCGGCAGCAAGCGGCGGGCCCACTTTACCAGCGACGAAATCGAATTGATGCGGGTGGTAAGCGATCAAGTCGCCGTTGCGATGGAGCGAATCCGCGTTGAGCAGATCCTGCGGGAAAGCGAAGAACGACTGCGTCAGGCCCTGGAAGCAGGACAAGTGTTCACCTTCCAATGGGAGCCTGAAACCGACATAATCCTCTGCTCTGCGAACTGTGGTCCGATCCTGGGGCGGCAGACTGATCCGACTCGCAACACGGGAAAGAGCTTCTTCGCCGCCGTTCATCCTGACGACCACAATAGACTTGCCCGCATGATCGCCTCACTGACGCCCCAGCACCCTGAATATTCCACCAGTTACCGCTACATCCGACCGGACGGGCACACGGTGGTGCTGGAGGAATCCGGGCGAGCCACGTTTGACCATGAGGGCCAGATAATCCGCCTGCAAGGACTCACTCGCGACATTACCGAGCACAGGCAGGCAGAGGAGGAGTTGCGCTGTCGGGCGGAGGAGCTTGAGCGACTGCTGGAGGTGGTCCCCGTGGCGGTCTGGGTGGCTAAGGATCCCCAGTGTCAGACCATTATCGGCAACCGCCGAGCCAACGAGTTTTACGAGGCACGCGAAGGAGAGAATGTATCGGCGAGCACGCTGCCCGAAATCCGACGTTTCTTCAATGCGGACGGACGTGAACTTGCCGCCGACGAACTGCCAATGCAGATGGCCACCGCCACCAATCAGGATGTGCGCGATGTCGAATTGCACGTACAAATGCCCTCAGGTCACCGAATTGTGATGCTGGGTAATGCGGTTCCCTTGCGCGATGAGGTGGGGCAGGTGCGTGGGTGCATCGGAGCGTTCATGGACATCACCGACCGCAAGCAGGCGGAGAAAGCCCTGAAACGTCTGAACGAAGAACTCGAGCTTCGCGTTCGGGAACGCACGGCCGAACTGGAGCAGGCGGTGGTGGAACTCAAGCGTTCCAACGAGGACCTTCAGCAGTTCGCCTACGTCTCCTCGCACGACCTGC
>CAZLZE010000005.1:0-74283 GCA_964563935.1 uncultured Phycisphaerae bacterium
CTCCGAGCCGCCCTAACCGAGGAATTGGTGGAGGAAAACTGGGGATGAGTCAGTGCAGTGTCAGCGAATTCGTCCCGCCACTCTTGGCAATCCCCATCCCTGCGGGAGCAGGTATTTCCTGTCTGTTCTGCCACCGCTCTTGCTGTGGCTAAGCCGGGTTCGGCACGAACGTACCGCCCCGACAATGCTTGAGATACTGCAGGGCGTGGACCTGCCCGGTCATCTCCAGCTCTTCCCTGTAGACCGGGTCGTGCCACCCTTCGATGTCAATGCACCCCTTGTAGCCGATCAGACGCAACTCAGAGATGATGTCCGTCCAATTGCTGTCGCCGAACCCGGGAGTGCGGTGGAAGGCAAATGGGACAGGACCGGAAATCCCGTATTCGCGGATCACATCCTGACGCACCGTTGCATCTTTGCCGTGAATGTGGAAGAAACGCTTTCCGTACTTGCGGATTTGCGGCATCGGGTCAATCAGCAGCACCCGCTGGTGACACGGCTCCCACTCCAGGCCAATATTGTCCGCGGGCACAGCGTCAAAAAGCATCTCCCAGTAATGCGGAATGGTCGCCATGTTCCAGGTGCTGGCGCAGTTCTCAAAGGCCAGACGCACACCCTTGTCACGGGCACGTTTGGCCAGCGGTTCGAATACTTCCCGGAAACGGGGCATGCACTCCTCAATCGGCTGACCGACGCTGCGCCCCGTGAACCCGGTAACCAAATCGCATCCGAAGAGATGCGCGTGGTCAATGCAGGTCTCCCAACCTCGGCGAGTCTCTTCATCCACAGCTTCAATGCCCAGCGGGTTACCGAACACCGAGATGGTCGAGATCTTGATGTCGCGATCGCCAATGACCTCCCTGACCTCCGCAGCCAGTTTGGCCAGATCGCAGCCGTCAAGCTTTTGCCAGAACATGATAGAGAACGACTCAAACCCGTGCGGAATAATCTGACGAATGTAGTTGGCATTGGCGCCGACGAGTGTCCCGATGCGAATATCCCATGCTTTCGTGTCCATTATACGATGAACCCCTTATCAGACGTGAATGGGTACAGGTTTCCCGGTTCGAGCGCTCTCGACCGCACCGAAGACCATCGCCAGGCTCTTGATGTTATCCGTGCAGACTGTCTCCGGTACAGTCTTTGTCTTCAGGCAGGCGACGAATTCCTTGATAATGCTTTCGTGGCCAGCGGTCTTATCGGGTCGCGCAACCGGCGGAATGGAAAGATCCTCCAGTTTCGAGATGAATTCGCCGTTGGGCGTGGCTTTTTGTGCATGGAAGACGTCTGCGCCGTCCCAGCGAGCACTTCCGCGTTCACCGACGAACCGCCACTCGCTTTGCCAACCAGTATTGAGGCCCTCGGCACACCAACTGCCCCGATAGTTGAACACCACGCCATTGCTGAATTCGAAAATGGCCATCGCCGACGCCCCGTGCCGATACCATGAACCGGAAGGATTCCATTCCTTGCAGTAAACGGACACCGGATCGGCTCCGATGAAGAACCGGGCCGTGTCGAACGTATGAATGGCCATGTCGAGCAGGAGGACATGCTCCATTTGATCGCGGAACCCGCCGAAGTGGGCCCCAATATAGAAATCACCATTCACCGTGGTCAGGTTTCCGATCTGGCCTGAACGAAAGAATTGCTCCAGTCGACGCGGCCCGGAGCTGTAGCGGTAGTTCTGGACAATCGCGTAAGTCTTGCCCGCTTTCTTCGCCGCCTCAGTCATCAGCCGGGCATGATCCATGGAATCCGCCATCGGCTTTTCGCTCAACACGTGGCACCCGCTTTCCAAGGCCAGCATCGCATTGGGAAAATGCGCATCGGGAATCGTGCAATCAAACAACACATCAGCCGATGTCCGGGTCAGCACGTCCTTCAGGTCACGACCGATGACGACGTCGGATAACCCAAACTCCTTCGCTCTATTCTGAGCCGCCTCTTCCCGAATATCAACCAACCCGACAAGCTCGGCGTCCGGAAGATTGCAGGCGACCTTCAGCCACGTTCCACTCATACCACCACAACCGGCGAAAACGATCCGAAGTTTCTTTTCCATGTGATCCCTTCTTAATGACATCGTCGAAGAATTCTGATCGCCCCAGGCTCAAAAGTCCAGCAATTTCCGGGCGATCCCGCCCACTCGCCCGCGACGGCAAACACGTCCTTCGTCGTGACCCGAGCCTCCTTGGCACTGTAATTGGCTAGGACCAGGTATGTCTCACGATTCGCAAAGACCGAAGCTACCACGCCCGCCGGAAGCGGATGGGCAAACAAATCCGAGTCCCACACCTCAAGCCACGCCCATGTCCCATCCTCTACCAGCGGTTTGTACTGCTTAAGCCATCGGGCGTGCGAGGACCGGTAACCGGGGCTCGGCGGAACTGGCCCCCATTCGCTGTACATGTACGGACCGTCCGGATGCGCCTGGTAATATTTCCATTTTGCTTCATTGCGTCGGTACCAGTTGGTCATGTCATCCTCGGGCGCTGGGTCGTTCCTGTCCGGGGAATATTGGACGCCTGGAATCAGCGCCCGCTCGCCCGTGTACGGACGCCCGCCCTCCAGCAACGGAAACTGCATGTACGGAATCGTGTGTGCATACGGTTCATCGTCATTCTTGAGCTGCGTATACGGAAATTGGGTGCAGGGAACAACGTACGGCGGATGGTTCTTGGTTTCTTCTCGAATTCGATCCAGGCCCCGGACCCCTTCGCCGACCCAGAGGTAGTCATAGACCTTGGCACCGCCCACGCGAGGGGCGAGCGTCATATCGCAATGGAATTTCACAATACAGCCACGACGCGTCACCTCGGCGTAGATCAACTGCAATAGGTCCGCCAGCGCGCCGTCAAACTCCGGAGTCTCCTCGAACGCGGTCACCTCGTCCTTGGCCGGCTCGCGGTTGCTCTTCCACATGTTCGGCGTATAGCCCCAGTCGTTGTATATCCCATCCACCCCGTACTCTTCGAGGATACGCACCATATGCGGCAGGAAATACGCCCGCCAACCCGGACTCGCGGGCGAACACTTGGCCATGTTCCAGTACGCGCTGAAGAAGTGCTCCCCAGCCCGCGACCACTCCTCACGATAATTTGGATCGGTCCGAGTAAAGTACCCGCTCGACGCGTACGCCAGAATCTTCATCCCCCGCTGATGCACCATCTCTACAAACCGGCGAAATCCCTCCGGATTCATCGCGTCAAGTTTGTGCCCACCGAACAGGCCCAGTTGATCGTTCCACTCGTCCATCACCTGAATCAACTGGATTCCGTCGTCCTTCAGCCGGTCCAGCTCCCGCTCGTCGGCTTCCCCGGGTTCCCAACGCTCACGGCAAGGATATTCGCAGAGATTATACGCGCACTGACCGGGCAGATAGTTCGTCACCAAGTGCTTTCGCATGCACGAGCGAATCGCCCGCCGGCAAAACCCGATATTCTCAAGCCGCCGCCGGTGATCCTCCGCCGTATAGCTTTTCACAACCGCGGGCGCCGCTGATCGACCAGCCGTCTCAAGGAAATCACGTTGCTGCATCGCAGAATCTCCTTTCAAACCTCGATGGACGGAGTATTATAGCAAACCCAGGTCGATAAGAGAAATGCTTATTCCCATAGGGAGGGTTTCATATTCGTCCTGCTGAACTGGCCTGCGTCTGGCCATCCTGGACGCCACCCGCCAAGCCGGAAGAAGACTGCCCATCATGGGTGTGGACGATCTGGAAGTCTGCTCCCTCTCACTCCTGTCTCTGACCGCCATTCGTCAACCCCACGAGCAACTCGCCCAAATCGCCGCCGACGTCCTGATCAACAGTATCGAGGAACAAAAGCCGCCAACCGTTAAAATCCGCCTCAAACCCGAACTCATCATCCGCGACAGCACGTGCCGATAACAGGTCCCGTTCCCCTACACTTCTTCGATTTCTTTGATTTTCGCGGCCAGGGCGTCGTCGACCTTCTTTTCGTAGTCCTTCGTCAGGTTCTGGACCTGCTCTTTGCCCTTTTCTGCGTCGTCTTCCGGCAACAGGCCGTCTTTCTCTTCGAGGTCGATAGCCTTATTACCGTCACGGCGGGCGTTTCGAATCACGAGCTTGGCCTGTTCCCCGAATTGCTTGACCTGCTGCGAGAGGTGCTTTCGGCGTTCGCCCGCGAGCGGCGGAATGACCAGCCGGATGATTCGGCCGTCGGATTGCGGCGTGATTCCCAGTTCCGAAGCCTGGATGGCCCGGTCGATTTCCTTGATGCTCGTCGGATCGAAGGGTTTGATCACGATGAGGTTCGCCTCGGGCGTCGACAACTGCGCCAACTGGCGGATGTCCGTCATCGCCCCGAAGTAGTTCACCTTGATATGTTCCACCAGGGCTGTGCTCGCCCGCCCCGTGCGCAGGCCCCGAAGTTCGTTCTTCAGAAAATCCACGGCGTTCGACATAGTCTCTTCCGCGGTAAAGAGAATTTCATCCAATGGCATGACGGCACCTCCACTCTATTCTTTGATTACACTGCTGTCGACTTTCCCCGCGATCACCCGCTCCAGGTGATGCAGGTCGGCGAAGTTGAACACCACAATCGGCATCTTCGTTTCCTGGCAGATTCGCACCGCCGTCAGATCGATGACACCCAGGCGTTTGTCAATCACTTCGTCATAACTGATTGTATCATACTTTTTGGCATGGGGATTTTTTTTCGGGTCCTCGGAATACACGCCGGACACTTTGGTCGCTTTGAAGACGGCATCGGCGCCTAATTCGGCCGCCCGAATGGCGGCACAGGTATCGGTGGTAACATACGGACTTCCCGTTCCGCCAGCCAGAACGAGAATATTCCCCGCCGACAGGTAGTTCCGCCCGCCTTGCACGTTATACGGTTCAACAAAACTGCCCACGGGAAACGCCGACATCAGCTTGACCGCCCTGCCCATGGCAGCCAGCGTCTCGGATAAGGCCAACCCATTGATCACCGTGGCCATCATTCCCAGCTGGTGGGCTACGAACGGCCGGATCATCTTGTTTTCCGACAGATTCGCCCCGCGGAGGAGATTGCCTCCGCCAACAACCAGCGCGATCTCCAGCCCCGTGTCGGCAGCCTTGATCAGCTTTTCCGCCAACGTGGACAGATGCTCCTGGCTAACGCCTTTGGACCCGACGCCGCTGAGGCTCTCGCCGGTCACTTTCAAAACGATGCGACGATATTTACCGGTCGAACCGCCGGATTCCTGCACCAATCCCTTATCCTTCATACATCTTCCCTGAATTGATAATGTATGGGCGACCCCCATTACAGGGTCGCCCTGATTTGCTAACGTGTTCGTATTTTACTCTCGCCGGTCGGAGGGATCAATTACTTTCCCGCTTACCCACAGGTCTTTCCGCCGCCGCCAACTTCGAACCGCAGGTACTTGCGGACCGTGATCGGTTTTCCGACGGCCTTGGAAGTCTCGTCGATAACCTGCTTGACCGTTTTCTTGTCGTCCTTCACGAACGGCTGCTCGAGCAACACCCGCTCGTTGTACCACTTGTTCACTTTGCCGATCATCATCTTCTCGATGATGCTTTCCGGCTTGCCCTTGGCCTGTTCCTGCACCTGGGCTTTGATAATCTCTTTTTCCTTCTCAACGACATCCGCGGGCATCTGATCGCGATCAACCGCCATTGGGTTCGCCGCGGTGATGTGCATGCACAAGTCCTTCGCCAGCTGCGTCACCTGCTCATTGTTCGTCACCGACGGATCGACATCCATCTGAACCAACACCGCCACCTGGCCGTTGTGGTGCTCGTAGCTGCGGATAAATCCACCCGCAATCTTCTCGTACTGCGTCACCTGCATGTTCTCGCGGATCTTGTTGATCACGTCGTTCATGACATCCTGAACGGTCTGGGACGGATTGTACGACAACTTCTGGGCGACGAGCTCTTCGGGTGTCGCGGGCATCTTGTCCAGCCCGGCCACGTGCTTCGCGATCTGCTTGCACATATCGACGAAGAATTCGTTATTGGCAACTGGGGCCGTCTCGCAGCGGACCTGAACAATCGCGCCGCAGCAACCGCAGTCGCTCACATAGGTCGCCACGCGACCCTCAGCCGTCTCGCGACCCATCTTGCTCGCGGCCGCCAGGGCGCCGGACTTGCGGAGAATCTCTTCCGCCTTCGCCAAGTCGCCGTCCGCCTGCGCCAAGGCCTTCTTGCAGTCCATCATCGGAAGCTGTGTCCGCTCCCGCAGTTCTTTTACCAATCCTGCACTAATCTCAGCCATTGCGTTATACGCTCCTTATTTACCTTGAAATCTGATTCAAAAACAAACATTGACCGCCGTTATTGTCCCGCGGGGGCAACACTGTCACCGGCAGGGGAAGCAGGAGTCTGCTCCGCCTGAGGCTGGGAAGCCTCTTCGGGACGCGGCTCTGGGGCCGGAGCCGGTCGGTGTTGCTGCGGCGGACGGCGTCGCGGACGGCGCTGACGACCTTCCTCGCCACCCTGATACTCCATCGGCTGTTCCGTCACGGGCAACTCTTCCGGACGAGAAGCCATGCCTTCGATCACGGCATCCGCCAGTTCGCGCATCACAATGTCGATCGCGCGCATGGAGTCGTCATTGCCGGGAATCGGAATGTCCGCGTTATCCGGATCGCCTTCGGTATCAATCAAACAAACGGTGGGAATATCGAGCTTTCGGGCTTCTTTGACTGCGATGTGTTCAAACCCCGGATCGATCAGAACCATGACCGCGGGCATCTTGTCCATCTTCCGGATACCTTCGAGGTTCCGTTTCATTTTCTTCCGCTCACGGGACAGTGTCGAGATCATCTTCTTGCTGTAATTGCCCAGTTCACCTGTTTCTTCCAGTCGTTCCAGTTCTTCCAGCCGGGCCAGCCGGGAACGGATCGTACGAAAGTTGGTCAGCGTACCACCAAGCCAACGTTCCGTCACGTAGTGCATATTGCAACGTTTGGCTTGTGTCTCCACGGCGTTTCGCGCCTGGCGCTTGGTACCCACGAAGAGAATGTCTCCGCCTTCGGACACCATCTTGGCCAGGAATTTCTTCGACCGTAGAATCCCCTTGAGGGTCTCCTTGATGTCGATAATATGGATCATGTTCCGTTTTCCGAAGATATAAGGTTTCATCTTCGGATTCCATCTGCTTACCCGGTGACCAAAATGAATACCGGAATCAAGAAGCTCTTTGACTAATTCAGAAGCCAATCGTCGTCTCCTTATTAAATTGTGAACCGTTCCACAAACTACCCAGGCAATATTCCAGCATACTGCCTATACGATTTTAAAAATTACTATAAACAGGTGAATTTATTAGGTTACCTCTTATAAGTCACGCAGTCAAGGGCTATTTAACGAAATTTTCTTTTCTTCTCAACGGTCAATTCTACCCCCATCTCGCCCTAAAGTCACCCCATCTGCGGAAATTCCGGACACATTCCCAATACCGAATACTCATTCACGTTTGAAACCCATGGCCTCCCGTGTATAATTACCTCGGAAACAAGAATAAACTCATTCGAGCGATGGATTTCATATGCGTATTATTTCAGGCCAATGTCGGGGAATGAAGCTGTCGGTACCCAAGGGCAAAATCACCCGTCCCATCCCGGACGGGGTACGCCAGGCCCTTTTTTCATCCCTGGGCAGCGAATACGGCACGGCCGGAGAACTGCCCCCTCTGAACATAGTCGATATGTTCGCCGGGACCGGGTCGTTCGGCCTGGAGTGCCTTTCCCGCGGAGCCAAGCTCTGCTGCTTCGTTGAAAAGAACCACCCAGTCTTGTCGATCCTTCGCCAGAACATCGCCAATCTGGGCATGCAGGGTCGATGCTGGATCGTTTCGGGCAACGCGTTTGACTGCGATCTTCCCCCGGCACCCGAGAATAAGGGGTGGGACCTTGTCTACCTCGACCCGCCCTACCCCACGGTCGAGATCAACCTGGAACAGCAGTCCGTGCCCAGTCTGTTGATTGGCTTGTCGGACACGAACCTCCTGACGTCCGACGCACTGGTCATCCTGCGTCACCCGACGACGATTGACTACGAGCGCCGTCTCGGCCGGCTTACTCCGTTCCGCACCAAGACGTATGGTACGATGCGGTTTACCTGGTTCCGGTACGATCAGCAG
Source organism: uncultured Phycisphaerae bacterium (assembly GCA_964563935.1). Taxonomy (GTDB): domain Bacteria; phylum Planctomycetota; class Phycisphaerae; order JAAYCJ01; family JAAYCJ01; genus JBAZZQ01. The sequence continues at coordinate 8,121 of CAZLZE010000005.1, forward strand.
ATTTCGTGATTTTTTCGAACCCGACGTCGCAGCCCGCGTCGGACGGTTCAACCTTGTCGCCCTAGCACCTTGCGAGAACAACCCTCGATTCTTGTTGATTGCCGAATCTGCGGTAAAATAAGTACCAGGGATCCAACCACAACTTCGGGCGAATGCCCGTCATTTTATGGAGGAGGAGAGAAATGAGACCGTATCTGAAAATACTCTGCACGTTGTCGATGTGTCTGATCCTGGTCGCCGGCTGCGCTGCGCCGCCCGCTCCGACCGAGCCGCCGTTCACACCCAACGAAGGCGCCCAGGCAACGCTCGTTAATGTTCCGGTGTCTACCCCGAATGGGGAGGTAGTCATCACCTTCGACGAAAATGCCATGCCCATCGCTATCACCATTCAGAATCCCACACCGGAGATTCAAACCTTGAGGCTCGAGGAGGGACAGGCGATTATTACCCTCGTGCTTCCACCGGAGGCTCCGGTCGGCGCAGGCCAGACCGTTACGGTTACTCTAGTCCCGGTCAGCACGACACTCAATCCGGACGGGACAATCTTTCTCGTTTTCCAGGGAACCGTAGCGGAATTCCCGCAGATCGCAGCCATCAATCTGGTCATCTCCGGTACCGCAGATACAAGTACCACGCCTCCCACTCTGACGGGCAGTCCGACGGTAACGGCGACGGCGACAGTCAATACGATCTTCGGCCCGCTGCTGATTCCCATTTTCTCAGTCCCGCTCGAGTTGTCGCCAACTCCAACGCCAACTCCAACGTCCACGCTGCTGTAGTCCGGGCACATCATGAACAATGATGAGGGAAGCTGGGCAGCAATAGATCTCGCGTCGCTGCCCCGCTTCCGTATTGCCTCAGGCGAAATTTCTCATTCAACTGAATGCCATCGGAGTTTATAATGGCATCCAAGTGTCGAATGGTGGGCAGGCAACATATAGTGATTCGAGACAATGCGGATGACCAAGAATATTTCTTACCAGGACGCGGGCGTGGACATCGATGCAGCCGATCGGTGGACAGAAATGATCAAAGGCATGACGCGGAAGACCTACGGACCGCGTGTGTTGTCCGGAGTGGGCGGATTTGCCGGACTCTTCAGACTTGACTACAACGAAAATTTGTTCAAACACAATTATCGCCAGCCCGTCCTGGTGGCCTGCACCGACGGGGTCGGCACCAAGATCCTTATCGCCCGGGACGCGGGCAAATTCGACACGGTGGGAATCGATCTGGTGGCCATGAACGTCAACGACATGGTCGTCACAGGCGCTGAGCCGCTGATCTTCCTGGATTACCTGGCGGTTGGAAAGCTGGACCCGGACAAATCGGTCGAACTGCTCAAGGGGATCACCGAAGGGTGCAACCAGGCCGACTGCGCCCTGATCGGAGGCGAGACAGCCGAGATGCCCGATCTCTATGCCAAACAGGATTTCGACCTCGCGGGTTTTGCCGTGGGCGTGGTGGAACTTAAGCGGGTCATCGACGGACGGAACATCGAACCGGGCGACACTATTCTCGGAATCGCCAGTTCCGGCCTCCACAGCAACGGTTACACATTAGCCCGACGGGTCATGTTCGACGTTCTCAAGCACAAGCTGACCGACGAGATCCCGGGCTTCGGATGCACTGTTGCGGAAGAATTACTCCGCCCGACGCGAATCTACGTCAAGCCGATTCTGCGAATCTTGCGCCGCTATCGCAAGAAGCAGCCGATCCGCGGCATGGCTCACATCACCGGCGGCGGTCTGGTGGGCAACATCCCCCGGATTCTGCCGCCCGAGTGCCGGGCTGTCATTCACACCGACGCCTGGCCGATCCCCAAAATCTTCACTTACCTGGAAACCAGGGGTCCGATCGACCGAGCCGAAATGTTCCGCGTGTTCAATATGGGCATCGGAATGGTGCTGATCGTCCGCCCGACGTTCGCCAACGCTATCATGCAACGCCTGCACCGATACGGCGAAACCGTCTACAAGATCGGGCGAATCAAGGCAGGCAAGGCCGAGGTGGAGTTGCGATAGATGGCCTCGTGACGACGAATATTTGACGTTCAAGGCACAGGGCGTGGTGGAAACAATCCGAGTGAAGCCCAAAAACATCTTTTCCTCGGCATCCGGTATCGTATAATGCCAACTATGGTTGTCGGAAGCAGAGCGATAAGCAGCACCCTTCAACGAAATTGGATGAGTTGCGGACATATCCGTGTTTGAACCAACTTTTGGTATGGAGAACCGGCGATGGGCGGATTTTTTGGCGTGGCGTCACAAGTGGATTGCGTATCGGATCTTTTCTACGGAACCGACTATCATTCCCACCTGGGAACCCGGCGAGGCGGACTGGCCGTGCGCAATGGGAAGCAGTTCACCCGATTCATCCACGATATTACCAACGCGCAGTTCCGATCCAAGTTCGAGCATGACATCCACAAGATGAGCGGTAATCGCGGGATCGGCGTAATCAGCGACTACGAAGATCAGCCGTTGATCGTGGGCAGCCACCTGGGCGTCTACGCTATTGTCACAGTGGGCGTTATTCGCAACGCAAAGGAACTCGCCAAGAAGGCAATGGACAAAGGAGCGCATTTCTCGGAGATGAGCGGCGATGAGATCAATCCCACGGAGCTTGTGGCCACACTCATCAACGACGCTTCGACTTTCGCAGAAGGACTGACCAATGTCCAGGAATCGATCGAGGGATCGTGCTCAATCCTTCTGCTGACGGCTGACGGGATTTTCGCCTCGCGGGACAAGTATGGCCGAACCCCCATCACCATCGGAAAAAAGGAAGGCGCATACGCCGTCACACTCGAGACCTGCGCGTTCCCCAACCTTGGCTATGAGGTCGATACTTGCCTTGGGCCCGGCGAAATCGTCCGTGTTACAGAGGATGGATTTGAGCGAAAGAAAGCTCCCGGCGACAAAATGCAAATATGTTCCTTCTTGTGGGTCTACTATGGCTATCCCGCGTCCAGCTACGAGGGAATCAACGTCGAAGCGTCCCGATACCGATGTGGTAAGGAACTCGCCCAAGAAGACGATACCGAAGTTGACGGAGTGGCGGGTATTCCGGATTCCGGAACCGGTCACGCCATCGGTTACGCCAACGCCAAGTGTATCCCATTGATCCGTCCCTTCGTAAAGTACACACCGACGTGGCCCCGGAGTTTCATGCCTCAGGATCAGTCCGTTCGGGACCTTGTGGCCGGGATGAAGCTCATTCCCATTCGGGAGTTGATCCAGGGCAAAAGGCTGCTCTTCTGCGAGGATTCCATTGTTCGGGGAACCCAGCTTCGAGACACCATACGCCGCCTGTATGACTACGGGGCGAAGGAAGTGCACATGCGACCCGCCTGTCCGCCCTTGGTCTTTGGGTGCAAGTTCCTCAATTTCTCACGATCCCGATCGGAGATGGATCTGGCCGCCCGACGCGCGGTCCGCGAGTTAGGTTGCCAGGACGGTCCGTGCTTGTTTGACTTTACCGGCTGCTGCAAAGACAAATACGAGGCGATGGTGGAGCGAATTCGCCAGCAGTTGGGCCTCACATCTCTGAAGTACCAGAGTCTGACGAACCTCATCAAGGCAATCGGTCTGCCCAAGGAAAAGCTCTGCACCTACTGCTGGGACGGCGCCGATCTGCGTTAGCAGGGATACCGCTACCTCGGTTCTCTCATGCTCGCGATGACGTCATCGATGATGTCGCTCAGGCTGTGCCGGGGGCGATAGCCGATGATGGAGTTGATCTTCTCCAGAGAAGGCACGCGGCGGCGCATGTCGTCAAAGAATTTACCGTAAGCCTCCTCGTAGCTGAGGAATACCTTCTTCGACTTTGACCCGGTGCGTTCGATAATCAGGTCCGCCAGACCCTCGATACTGATTTCCTCATTGTTGCCGATATTGAACACCTGCCCGAAAGCCTTGGGTTCCTGCATGAGGCGAATGACCGCGTCGGTCACGTCGTTTACATGCGCGAAGCACCGTGCCTGCTTACCATCGCCGTAGATCTCGATCGGTTCGTTGGCCAGGGCGCGTTCGATGAACCGGGGAACGACCATGCCGTATTGTCCGGTCTGGCGCGGGCCGACTGTATTGAAGAACCTCGCGATCACGACGGGAAGTCCGAACTGGTGATTGTAGGCGAGTCCGAGGAACTCGTCGATGGCCTTGGAGCAGGCGTAGGCCCATCGGCTGAACCGCGTGGAACCCAGAACGCTGTCGTCGTCCTCGCAGAACGGCACCTTTTCACTCTTACCATACACTTCGCTCGTACTGGCAATGAAAAGCGGCTTGCGGAACTTGTTGGCAATATTGAGAACGACTTCAGAACCGTGGATATTGGTCTCGATGGTATGGACGGGGCGTTGGACGATAAGTTTCACGCCAACCGCGGCAGCCAGGTGGTAAATCAGATCGCACTGGGAGATCAGCAGGTGCATGATCTGCTCGTTCCGAACGGTATCATGGACAAACTGAAAATTAGGATTAGACATCAAATGATTAACATTTTCCAGTTTCCCAGTCGACAAATCGTCAATCACGACCACCTGGTGTTTCTGCTTCAGCAGTTTCTCCGACAGATGCGACCCGATAAACCCTGACCCGCCAGTAATCAGTACCTTCATCGATTATGACTCCTCAAAAAGTTCCGCCACATTATAGCAAGTCATTTTACTATTTGCTTATTGGGTTTTTGGAATATATTTTTAGAAACAGTCCTCAAGGGCCGGAGCTTGGGGCACCTCGGGCGTCAGAAGAAAGAAATGACGCGAACGCGACAAGAATATATAGAACGAGACAGAAAGGCGATATGAACACGACCAAAAGCCAAAGGGCCTTCGAGGCGGCTGCCCGATGTATTCCGGGCGGGGTGAATTCCCCCGTGCGAAGCTTCTATTCTGTCGGGGGAACCCCACGGTTCATCCAGCAGGGCAAGGGAAGCAAGATCACCGATATCGACGGGAACGAGTATATCGACTACGTCGGATCTTGGGGCCCGCTGATTCTCGGACATGCCGACGAAGGGGTACTAGCGGCGGTAATGAAAGTGGCCTGCCGAGGCATGACGTTCGGCGCGCCAACGGAGGCGGAAACGCACCTGGCGGAACTGATCTGCAGCCGGTTCCCCTCAATCGACATGGTCCGCCTGGTGAATAGCGGAACCGAGGCAGTGGCCAGCGCAATCCGCCTGGCACGAGGGTACACCAAGCGTGAAAAGATCATCAAAGCCGCCGGATGCTATCATGGTCATGTGGACCAGTTGCTCGTCCAGGCCGGTTCGGGAGTGGCCACGCTCGGGCTACCCGCTTCGGCAGGAATTTCGCCCAGTACCGCAGAACTGACTGTCGTCGTACCTTACAACGACCTGAGTGCAGTCAGCAAGGCGTTCACCATGTTCGGAAAGGACATTGCGGCTGTGCTCGTCGAGCCCATTGCGGGCAATATGGGCGTCATCCCCCCCGCGGAAGGTTATCTGGCGGGACTACGCACGCTGTGCGACCAGAACCAGTCACTACTGATCCTGGACGAAGTAATCACGGGTTTCCGAGTGGCCCCGGGCGGCGCGCAAGAGCTTTACGGGTGCCAAGCCGACATCACGACCCTCGGCAAGATCATCGGGGGCGGACTTCCCGTCGGCGCCTATGGCGGAAAGCGTCAGATTATGCAGCTCCTGGCGCCTCTCGGTCAGGTATATCAGGCGGGAACTCTCTCAGGCAACCCGCTAGCGGTGGCGGCAGGCATGGCCACGCTGGAAGCCCTGTCCGATCCCCAGGTGTACACAAAACTGGAAACGATGGCCGAGATGCTGGCTCGGGGGTTGAACGAAGCGGCCCGTAAGGCAGGTTGCGACCTTACGATCAACCGCGTGGGAAGCATGCTGACACCGTTCTTCGGACCCGGTCCCATACGAAATTACGACGAAGTCCAGAAAACGGACAAGGCACGCTACAACCGATTCTTTCATCTCATGCTGGAGCGGGGCATCTACCTGCCCGCGTCCGCGTTTGAGGCCATGTTCGTTTCCCTCGCTCACACTCAGGCGGATATTGAGTTTACCATCGAACAAGCTCGAATTTCCTTTGAACAATTGATGCGTCACGTGTAGACTGACGCAAACTTAGGGTAACCAGACAGGCAAGGAGGAATGCACCGATGTGGACCAAGACTCAGGCAAGCTTTGCGGACGGATGGAAGGTCTTTTATCAACTGCGAACGGTTTTCGCCGTTCTCCTCATCCTGACCATGGCGGTGAATATCGGCGTCTTTATCACCGCGAAATTCACCCGTCTGGTACTTCCACAAGAAGCATCCCAACCGGCCGCCACAGCGGCTCAACCCGCGACAGCTCCCACCGCCCAACCGAGTGATGTGACCCCCGAAATGGTTCGTTGGCGGATGATCTTCCGAATTGCCATGGACGTCACAGCTGTGGTAGCGATTGTGTCCGTCGCATTCCTGGTCTTCTGCGCGTTGTTGGGCGTGATGATGATCGTGGCAGGTCAACTCCCCGGCGCGGGGTTGGCATCGGCCGCGTTCTTCTGGGCTGTGCTGATGGTCGTCCTTCTGCTGCCCTGGTCCAACCTGCTTCCCCAGGCAAATTGCCTTCCCATCGGAGTTCCGGCCTTCAACGATATGCGGACCAACCTGCTGCAATCTGATCCCTCGTTTTCCGTCAGTCAAATTGACCTCTGGCTGCGGTATGTGGTGTATCCGCTGGTCGTCCTGCTGATCACCATCCTCTATCTGGGCCGAACGAGTCAGGCCAACCGCCAGATCATCGGTGCCCCGACAACGCAGGACGTGATCCAGCAGATAAAATAGCATCCGCTTCACCACTTTGGCTCGACGGCACGGGCGAGGATATTTCTCGCCGCTTGTGCGATTATCCGCATTTATTGTATATTTGCCTTTTCGTTCCAATTCATTTGACTGTACCCGTCGGGGTTTTAGAATTGTCTGGATATCCATACTTTTCCTAGTTTATGGCCAGGTTTTGAGGTAAAAGGCATGCAGGCGGCAAAATCAGTTCCCGGCAATACGGTTCGCAATCCCCTTCGCATCGCACTCGTGGGCGCGGGTGGTCGGACGACAGCTTTTCTCCATTACTTCAGCCACAATCCCTCGGACGGCACGATCGTGGGAATTTCCGATGTCTATATCGAGAAGGCGAAACAGCTATCCCGAGAGTTCAAGGTCGAAACCGAAGCCTTCGACAATACGGAGAACATGCTGGATACGGTGAAACCCGACGCCATCATTATCTGCACGCAGGATTTTGCCCATGTCGAGCCGGCAGTGGCGGCGCTGAAGCGAAGGATTCATGTCTTCTGCGAAAAACCGATGGCGACGACATTGGAAGACTGCGACACGATCATCAATGCCGCTAAAAAGTCGTCAGCCATGTTCTACCTGGGCTTCAATCTTCGACACGGACCGATTCATGAGACCGTACACGAACTGATCACCAGTGGACGATTGGGAAAAGTGACCACAATTGAAGCAAACGAGAATTATTACGGAGGAAAGACGTACTTCCGTCGATGGAACCGGTTTGAGAGGTTCGGCGGCGGGTTGTGGATTACGAAAGCATGCCACGACTTTGACTTGCTCAACTGGATGGCCGGGGCGGAACCCGAGTCGGTTTTCGCGACGGCGAATCTGTCGTACTATCACCCCAAAACCATGCCAGGCGCCGCCAAACAGTGCCGCCACTGCAAACTGCAGTTCGGGTGTCCCGACTACTACGATGTTTTTGCACAGAAGGACTGGGAAGGTGTCTACAAAGAGAATCGCCTCGTGGGTGAACGCGACGGCCAGGAACCGGCCGACCTGTGCCTGTACACGTCGAAAAAGGATACCTTCGATAACGGAATAGCGGTGGTAACGTACAAAAACGATATCCGCACAACCTACACGCTGAACGTTTTGGCGGCCCGGGACACCCGAATGATGCGGGTAATCGGGACGGAAGGAATGTGCGAAGCTGACATGGGTAAGGGGACAATCGAAGTCACCGAGCGCCACAGCCGGCGGAGTTTCACCTACGATCTCAAGACCATGATGGCCAGCGGTCACGGCGGCGCAGACGATCGCATGATCAAGGACTTCCTCCATACCTGTCACACCGGCAAGAAACCTCGGTGCAGCTGGGCCGAAGGTCGACTGGCCGTTCAAGTCGCCCTCGCGGCCCGTCAATCCTGCTCGACGGGAAGACTGGTCAAGCTGTAGCGATTGCCGCGACAGCGGATCGACTGTACTCACTAAGCAAGGCGGGTTGTTAGCGACCCGCCTTTTTCTTTGCGCGAACCTTGACAGACAAACCCCTTTCCGGTATATTTACCTACTCGCAGACGTCTGCGGGTAGACGTCTGCAGTACAAGGCGAAAACATGGGCGTGACCATAGTGGACATTGCGAAACGGCTTGGAATCAGTGATTCGACCGTTTCGCGAGTCCTGAACAAGAAGAAAGATAACTTCATCTCCGACGCAACACGGAAGAAAGTGCTGACCGCGGCGGAGGAGATGGGTTATCGCCCGAACAAGCTGGCATGCGCTCTGGTTACTGGGCGCAGCCACACAATCGCATTCTGGGTCTCCGGAGCAAGAACACACTACTACACGGAGATGACGTACCGCCTGCAAGACCGCTTGCGAGAAGACGGTTACGACCTTGTCACCGAGAGCACTCGCGGTGAAAATGCGTGGAACTGGCAGGTTCCTTCTCTCCAGTGGCCATTCGACGGAATCATCCTTTGCGATCCCCCCTTCTCCCAGGAAGACTTCCAGAAGGAGTACGGCCACCGAAATATCCCATGGATCAGCCTCGGAGTGTTTTCGTGGGACAGCGGAGACCGTATCGGCATCGACCTGTACGCCGGAGCCAAAAAAGCCCTGGAGCATCTGCGTCAATTCGGCAGGCGAATCGCATTCGTCGCCCCGCCGACCAGCGAACCTGTCGATCCCCGTCACCGCGCTTATCTGACTCTTATGGACGAAGCAGGCCTTGCCCCAGAGATTATCACGATCCCCAACTTCCAGCGTTCGCCCGCCCGCAAGGCGATCCGGGACCATATCGCGAAACATGGATGCCCGAAAGGGATCTTTTGTTTCAATGACAACGTCGCTATCGGCGTTCACCGCGGGCTTCGGGATCTCGGATTGCGCATGCCCAAAGATGTCGCCCTCGTCGGATGCGATGGAATTGAGGACACAGAGTACCACGACCCTGCCATCAGCACCATCGACATGAACCTCGACCGAATGTGCGATCAGGCATGGGCGTTTTTGCATCGTCGCATCATGGACCCGTCGGTTCCAGCGCAGCATTTGATGCTCAAACCCAAACTCGTCATACGCGAATCATCCGATTTCAGAAAAGGAATACGTTCATGAAAGCAGCATTCTTGAAGAATCTTAACGACATCGTCATCAAGGACGTCAAGCTCTGGAAGCTTGAGCCGCATGAAATCAAGATCAAGGTAGACGCGTGCGGCATCTGTGGTACCGATATCACCTCCGCCCTCGACGGCAAGGCCGTGGCTGGGCCCTTTGGCCACGAGGTGGCAGGAACTATTATCGAACTCGGCAAAGCTGTGAGAGGCCTATCTATAGGTCAGAAAGTGGCCCTCGACAGTTCCACTCCATGTGGAGCGTGCGCAAATTGCCACGATACCAAGCAGGAGCTTTGCACCAACATCCAGTCATTCTTCTTCAAGACCTCATTCGGATTCGCCGAGGAAATGATCACTCCGGCAATCAGCGCAGTCCCATACGAAGGAATCTCGGCGGCGGAAGCGTCCCTCGCCGAACCCCTGGGCGTATCGATCGATATGCACCGCCTGGCGGATATTCGAATCGGCAGCCACGTGGTGGTATCCGGCTTGGGTGCGATCGGACTGATGGCACTTCGCCTGGCAAAATTGTCCGGAGCCGAACGTATCTATGCCTGCGGCCTGTCCCGATCCAAGGCCAAAAATAAGCTCGCGTTGAAATTCGGAGCCGATGAAGTTATCGAAGTCGATAAGACGCCGCTGGAATCATACAAATTCCCCGTCGCTCCGGACCGGTTCATGATTAGTTCCCCGCCCCAAACCATGCCGCCGATGTTCAAGGTGGCAGCCAAAGGAGCGATTATTTCCTACATCGGCATCAAGTTCGGCGACGGGGCGAATATCACATTTGACGCCAACGATTTCCACTTCAAGAAACTCCAGCTTCGGGGATCGTTCGCGTCGCCCGCCCTGTTTACGCCAATGGCCCTGAACCTCCTGCAGCGCAAACTCGTCGACGGAAAAGCGTTGATCACACACACCTTCCCCCTGGCCAAAATAAAAGAGGCGATGAATGTCGCCGCAAACAGCAAAAAAGACGTTATCAAGGTAGTCGTTACACCATAACACCCATAAGGAGAATATTCATATGAAACCAGTCTTCGGAATCATCGGTTGCGGTTACATTTCCAAGTTCCACTGGGGCGGATTGGAGAAGATCAATGCTCGCATCGCTCACGTGGCGGATATCGACATCAAGAGGGCCCAGGAAGTCGCCCAGCGCTTCGGCGCGAAGTTCTCGAGCGACTATCGAGACGTTCTCGCGAATCCCGAGGTCACGGCCGTCAACGTTCTCGGCCCGACCAACACGCACAAATCAATCTGTTTGGCTGCCATCAAAGCCGGCAAGGATGTGATCTGCGAAAAGACACTGGCGATGAACGCCAAGGAAGCCTACGAGATCGCCCAGGCCGTGAAGAAATCGAAAGTCCTCTTCTTCACAGGATACATGAAGCGACATTTCCCGGCTGTGCGAAAGGCAAAGGAACTCCTGCCGTCGCTCGGCATCCTCTTCAGCGCCTATGCCCGCAGTTACCAGTGCTGGGGCCCGGGAATGTTTGAAAACAAGGTCATTCCGTCCGGATTGATCAAGACCCACGGCGGAGTGGCGGTACGATGCTGCGGAAGCCATATTCTGGACCTGATGCAGTTCTTCTTCGGCCGGCCCGAGCGGCTCTACGCCAATATCGACTACTCGAAAAACTCCAAGGTCGATCGCAAGGCCATAGCCCTCTTCGAATACCCCGGCAGTCTGACCGCCTGCTTCGAAACCGTGTGCCACCCCCTCACCCACATCGGATATGAGCGGAATTCGTGGGATGAGCGGATCGAGATCAACGGCGTGAACGGTCGGCTCGACCTGTACACGACCACATGGGACAAGCCGCACAATGCCGCCCTTCTTGTTCACTATGACAACAAAAAACAAACCTCGACCGAGTATCGCTACAACGCCACCAATCCGTTCGATATCGAGATGGCCTATATTCACGACTGCCTGAGCAAGCGAAAACAGGGCAATCCCGACGTTGTCGATGGCTTCGCGGTTGACGCGGTCATCAACGCCATGGAAGAATCGCAAGCTAAGAAAAAACCGGTCCGCGTTAACTGGAGATCCCTGTGACGCGAACTTCACTTGATTCCCGGCCCCATTGTGGTATTCTGCGATCTTTTGGCAGCAGGAGAACCATGTATGTTGATCGACAATCTGAATTCAGGCATTAAGCAGCACATCGTCACGTATGGAACAAGCCTGACCGAAGGTGGCGAGTGGGTCAACCAGCTTCGCACGTTCTTTCAGGTGAAATATCCTGGCCTGACCACCGTCACCAACAGCGGGGCAAGCGGCATGTGGTCCGGCTGGGGCGTGGAGAACCTGGACGAAAGGGTGATCAAGAAGAATCCGGACGCGGTGTTCATCGAGTTCGGGATCAACGATGCGTATCTGCCGTACAACACGAGCGTCGAGCAGGCCCGGCAGAATCTCGAGAACATGATCGACCGGATATTGAAGCACAACTCCGCGTGCCAGATCATCCTGATGGTCATGAACCCGCCCGTCCGGGAACACCTGGAGATCCGCCCGAAGATTGAAGACTATTACCAGATGTATCGCGACGTGGCGAAGGAGCGGAAACTGCTCCTGGTCGACCACTATCCAACCTGGAAGGCCATCCTCGACAAGGATCCCGAAACCTTTGCCGCATACATGCCCGACGGAATTCATCCCAACGGTCTTGGCAGCGAGAAAGTGACGACTCCGAACATCCTCCACAGCTTGTTCGGTTGACCACAGTCGGTTTTGCCGGAGAAAGACGTGATGGAATTCACTCCAAGGCAGCGAATGCTCAACGCCTATCGCGGCGTGTTCTCCGACCGTTACCCCGTCGCCCCGGAGTTCTGGTACTACTATCCCGCCAAAGTACTCGGCGTGGACATGATCCAGTTCCAGCGGGAGATTCCCCTCTGGAAAGCGTTGCAGACGACATTCAAAAAGTACCAGACCGAAGGCTGGGGAATTGCCTGGGCGACGAGCGAAAATTCACGGGTGTCGAGTAAGTCCTCGTTTGAGAAGACCTCAGACACGCAGTACCGCGAGCGCGTCGTCACCCGGCTCGGCGGGAGGGAATTCACAAGCAGTACGATCTTCGATATTCACGAGCCGTCGTGGGTCGTGGAGTACCCCGTCAAAAACGAAGAAGACATCGCCATCCACCTCGACGCAGCCTTGAACCCGGATATCACCCTTGACTATACCCAAGCCCACCAAGCCCTCGACACCGTAGGCGAAGACTACCTGCTCGAGTTCTGTCTCGGCGGTCAGTTCTTCGATACCGTCGCCGGAATGATGGGATGCGAAAAGGCCTTGTACTACTTCATGTCCGAAGATCCCGCCATCCTAGAGCGGTATCAGAAACGATATATCGAGTTTCAACGGGAGCTGACGCGACGTGTTTGCCGCGAGACCCGCTTTCAGTCTTTCTTCATCGGCTGCTGCTATTCCTGCCCATCGCTGATCGGTCCGAACCTTTGGCGAAAGTGGGACAAACCCTATATCCAAGCCGTCGCCGAGGAAGTTCACCGCCAGGGCAAACTCGTCCATCTCCACTTCCACGGGTTGTGCAAGGAGACTCTGGCCGACCTCGCGGAGCTCGGGGTGGACTGCATCTGCCCGTTCGAGCGCCCGCCGGGCGGCGATATTAATGGGCTTGACGACTTGCGGAAAGTCCGTACAATGCTCGGGAATACGGTGACCATGAATGGGAACGTTCATACAGTCGAAACGCTCATTCGCGGTACACCGGAAAAGGTTCGATCGGAAGTCCGCGAGATCAAACTCGCGTACGCCGGTTGCCCGAGACTGATCATCGGAACGGGCGACCAGGTCGGAAAAGAAACGCCGGAAGAAAACATCTTGGCCATGATCGACGAAGCGAAGAAGACTATTTAAGGAATACCTTATGACCTCCCGTGAACGCGTAATCATGTTGCTCAACAAACAAATTCCCGATCAGATGGGGCTCTATGAACATTTCTGGGGCGAGGTATTTCAAGACGATTGCTGGCTCGCCCAGGGCTACCCCAAAGACAATGATCCGGTCAAGTTCTTTGATTACGACCTCGTCAACTGCGGCGGATGGTTCGACACGTCCCCCATGCTCGGGCGATGCGATGTGATCGAGGAGACGGACGAATGGAAGGTTACACGCGACGGCCGAGGCGCCATTCTTAAATATTGGAAGAACAAGTCCGGCTGCCCGGAGCACATCGGATTCGAGATCACGACCAGAGATATCTGGAAGAAATACCGCGACCCCTTGCTCACGCTGAATCCGCAACGCCTGGGCAATATACAGGACATCAAGAATAATCTCGCCAACGCCCGCGCGAGGGGCAAGTTCACAGTCTACGGAAACATCTTCGTCTTTGAGCTGCTGCGAGGAACGATCGGCGACGAAAATTTCCTGCCCGCCCTTCTGGAGGACCCGGACTGGATCAACGATTTCTGCAAGGTCTATCTCGACCACTACATAGCGCATTATTCGCTTTTGTTCCGTGAAGCCGGCGTTCCGGACGGAATGTGGCTCTACGAAGACTATGGGTTCCGCAATGGCCTGTTCTGCTCCCCGAAAACGATGGCGGAAATCATCATGCCCTACGAAAAGGCACTGATCTCGTTCTTCAAGGAGTACAAACTCCCCGTGATCCTGCATTCCTGCGGAGATATCCGCAAAGCCATTCCATTGGCCATCGAGGCAGGATTCGATTGCCTCCAACCCATGGAAGCCAAAGCCGGCTGCAACGTCATCGATATCGCCAAGACCTACGGCAATAAGCTCTCGTACATGGGCAATATCGATGTGGTCGAGCTGGGAACCAACGATCCGGCCAAGATCAAAGACGAAATCGTTCCGAAACTCACAGCCATGAAGCAGATGCGGATACCCTACTTCTTCCACTCCGATCATTCCGTGCCGCCGACGGTGACGTACAAGACATACCAGTACGCCCTGGAACTGTTCAACCAGCACAAACAGTACTGAAAGGCCAAAGCATGTCGCGTTCGCTGGCAGAATTGACGCCCTACATTCGCGTGGCGATGAACCAGCGGTGCGCCGCCGGATACAAACTGGACCAGCGAGTGATCTTTGACCATTACCTGGCCTGTGTGGCTGAGGGAAATCTGCTCGTCGAGATTGAAGGCCAGACCCATGAGCTCCAGGTTGGCGATTTTCTCTTCTTGACGCCTCGCGAATCGCATTCCATCCGATGCTACAGCAACGTACCCGTTCGACTGCCGCATCTGCATTTCGATTTCTTCACCCAGTCCGATGCAGGCGAGGTATTCATCAGCTTCAAACCCCTCGACCAACTGCGGGATTTCGAACACCTCTTTCGCCGGCCGATATGCCAGGAAATGGACGACCTGCCCCTGACGTCCGTTATCCGCCCACTGTACTACGAACAACCGTTGGAACACCTTATGAAGATCATCTCGCTCCAGGGTCAGGATTCCGCAGCCGCTCGACTGGAGCAGCGAGGCTGTTTCTTTCGACTGCTGGCGTGTCTGACCCATGCCGTACAGGCACAGGAGGTCTTCCAGAACCCGCGACACCTCCGCGCGATGGAAGAAGCCATGGAAATCATCCGATGCGACTATCCCCGCCCGCTCACACTGGAGGACCTGGCCAAGGCCGTGCACTTAAGCCCGTCGCACTTCAGTCACATCTTCAAGCAGTTCTACCAGACATCGCCCATGCAGTTCCTGCGCAATTTCCGCATCGAGCAGGTGAAACATCAGGCCCTGACCACAGACAAGAGCCTCACCCAGATCGCCGAGGCCTGCGGGTTTTCTTCCATTCACGTTCTCTCGCGAGCGTTTAAGGAAGTCACCGGCCAGAGCCCAACCGATTTTCTCCGCGGACTGAAGATCGAAACCGCCCCACCACCCGCCAGTTGCCCTATGACCGGAAGACCCGGTTATGGAATACCCGCAGATAAGTCATTATGAGGAGCATCGCTACGATGAATGAAAATCACGATCGGCCACAAGACGAAGCGACCGCCATGGTCAACAGTGCACTCGTTCCCGTGCCCAAGCTTGAAGAGGATAGCTACGATTGGTATGCCCGTCATGAAGCGATCCTGAGGATCGGCCGACGGGTCAATCCCGAAATCGTACTCATCGGCGATTCGATCACGCATTTTTGGAGCGGCGAGCCGAAAGACTATCCGTCGGCGCGCGGTCCACTGGCCTGGGAACGCGCCTTTGGACAATTCAGAACTCTGAATTTGGGGTTTGGATGGGATCGTGTGCAGAATGTCCTCTGGCGGTTGGACCATGGCGAGTTCGATGGGCTTCATCCGCGTCTGGTCATCCTCAATATCGGGACGAACAATCTGACAGGGACTGCCAACGCCCGCGAAAACACGCCCGTCGAGATTGTCGAAGGCATCGGCGAGATCGTTCGTCGATTACGAACCTTCGTCCCCAATGTGCGCATCATCCAAATGGGAGTTTTTCCTCGCGGCCAGTCCCCAACGGATGACTTTCGCCCCAAAATTGCCGAGATCAACCGATTGCTTTCCCTGACAACGGCTCAGCGACGCGTCGAGTTTCTCGACATCGGTTCCAGAATGCTCCAGCCCGATGGAAGCATATCTCCGGAAATAATGGATGACTTTACCCATCCGACTGAAAAGGGATACCAGATCTGGGCTAATGCGATTGCTCCATGGCTGACGAAATAGAGATTTCAGACGCTCAGCGAGTCAGACAATACTCTCATCGCCCGTCCTACACCACTGACACCCTCCGCCCCACGACCAAAAGAGAGCTTGCTTCACCGGCATCCTGAGTCAAAGTGAACTGAATTAAGGTCTTCACCCAGTCCACACATTAAGCCCTATCAGATACGGGAAATGAAATGTACCCTTTGCCATCCTTCAGATCCTTGAAATCCTATTCTGAATTGGGTGCAAAGCAGTGAAGGCACACGATCAAGATAGTGCCACATCCAGAATCATCATCACCGTAAACCCGATCATCGTCGCCAGGGTCGCCATATCTGTGTTGCCGCTTCGCTGCGACTCGGGAATCACCTCCTCGACCACGACATAGATCATCGCGCCCGCGGCAAAGGCCAGCGCATACGGCAGCAGCGGCTGAGCCAGCAAAACGGCGGCCGCTCCCATCACGCCCGCCGCCGGTTCGACGACCGCCGACAATTGACCGTACCAGAAGCATTTGAAGCGATTAATACCCTCTCGACGCAGGGGCACGGCGACGGCCACGCCTTCTGGAAAGTTCTGCAATCCGATACCGATCGCGAGGGAAATCGCGCCGGCGACAGTTGCCTCAGGAAACCCCTCCGCCGCGGCGCCAAACGCCACGCCAACGGCCAGTCCTTCGGGGATGTTGTGGAGAGTGATCGCCAGTACGAGAAGGACCGCACGCCGCCAGTGGGTGTGTACGCCTTCGGCCTCGCCGGTCGGAAAGTTTACGTGCAGGTGGGGCAGGACCTTATCGATCGACCAGAGGAAGAACCCGCCCAGCAGAAACCCGATGGCTGGAGGAACCCACACGGGAAGGCTCTTGCCCTCGGACATGGCAATGGCCGGTGCCAGGAGCGACCAGTAACTCGCGGCGATCATCACGCCCCCAGCAAAGCCCAGCATCGCGTCCAGAACACGCCGGCTAAACGACCGGAAGAAAAACACTGTCGACGCCCCTAAGGCCGTCAGTCCCCAGGTAAATGATGTCGCCAGTAATGCCTGCAATACGGGAGGCAACGACCGGAGTGCTTCCATATTGATATTACCTGCCCTAAAAAACGTTCCGACCACATCCGGACCCGTCCGGATGTTCTTGTCCGACGTCGCCGTCGGATATTAATCATACATTATACTGCCCAGTCAGTTCATGCGCCTACCCGATTTACAGCACGGACGTTCTGCCGGTGCGTAACGCACACACGATGTCTATGCCAAATCGTGACCACCCTCCTCACGCCCCTCATAAACCGACAGAGTTGGCTAACTTTTTGGAATTTACAACAAAGACACCGTCACGAAGGTGTGATATGCTGTCATATACCAAATGTGGTATTTGAGGAAAATTGACATGAATCTGGAACACCTTACTCGACCGCAGGATTATCGAGCCAAACGCATTTCCAGTTACGACCGCACGGGCGGCAATGCCGATGCGATTCCCATTGAAAAGGGAAAAACGCTGACACTTGCGGAACTCAAAGGTCCGGGACAGGTGACCCATATCTGGTTCACCATCAATTGCGGAGATAAGAACTATCTTCGCCGCCTCATCTTCCGGGTATACTGGGACGGAGCCAAGACACCGGCCATCGAATCACCGGTGGGCGACTTCTTCGGAATCGGCCACGCGAGGGCAGGGTCCTACCAGAATGCGTTCTTCTCCACCAGTGCCGCGTCGCCCGGGCACGGAGGGAATATGGCGATGAACTGCTGGATTCCCATGCCCTTCACCAAATCAGCCACGTTGGAGATCGTCAACGAGTGCGACCAGCAGGTCAACGGGTTCTACTACTACATCGATTACCGCGAACTGCCCGAAGCCTCCAAGGATCCGATGTATTTTCACGCCCAGTGGCGACGAGAACTGCCCACTGACGGCTGGACAGGCAAGGGCAGCGTGTGGCTCAGCAGCGATTGGCACAAACGGCACTCTACAGAAGAAGACAAGAACCTGACGGGCAAGGGCAACTATCTGATCCTCGACACCGAAGGCCGGGGACATTTTGTCGGGTGCAACGTCTCCATCAAGAACCTGTCCGAGGGCTGGTGGGGTGAAGGTGACGACATGTTCTTCGTGGATGGCCAATCGTTTCCGCCGGACCTCCACGGGACAGGAACAGAGGACTACTTCGCCCATGCCTGGGGAATGCAGGCGTCGAACG
The DNA here is from genome assembly GCA_964563935.1 of uncultured Phycisphaerae bacterium. Classification (GTDB taxonomy): domain Bacteria; phylum Planctomycetota; class Phycisphaerae; order JAAYCJ01; family JAAYCJ01; genus JBAZZQ01. The sequence continues at coordinate 26,386 of CAZLZE010000005.1, forward strand.
CGCATCTCTACCACGGAGTATCCCTCGGTGAAGGCCAGGACAACTGGCGCGGATACTGGACGATCTATCGCCTGCATGTCGTGGACCCCGTGCCCTTCACCAAGTCGCTCGTGATGTCCATCGAGCATGGCCACGCCAATGACCGGTCCGACGACTGGTCGAGCGTAGCATACTGGTACCTCGATCGCCCGGAACACAAACAGTACGCCCCGCTACCCGATGCAACTGGCAGAGACCCGGCCTAAGCATGGTCAAATATACAATTGTTCCGGTCGAAGAATACATGTTCGCATCCTTGCGGATCGCAAACCTGCCGAGCAGAATATAGCCTGCTTTTGTGCAGGAGCACTTCATGAACAGTATTGAGCGCGTTCAAAAGACGCTGGCGTACGAACATATCGACCGGGTACCGCTGGGATTTTATCTTGTCGATTGCGACACCATCTCCAAAGTGATCGGGCGAAAAACCTTCGTTCGTAACCGAATCGAGCAGCAGCTTGCCCTCTGGAGCGGACGGCGGGACGAAGTGGCGGAGAGTCTCAAGAAAGACACCGTCGAGTTCTATCGCAAGATCGATCTGTGCGACATTATCACATTTAAGGAAGCAGCCTTGCTTCCGCCGAAGGATTACCAGCCGGCCAAAATGCGCAAGGTCAGCAACGACATCTACGAAGACGATGCCGGCCGCGTCTATAAAATATCCGAACTGAGCAATGAGTTCGTATGCGTGGAAGACCCAACGGCCAAGGACAAAGAATACACACTCGCCGATTTTCCCGACGACACCCCGATCAAACCACACGATGAATCCATCTTCGAAGCCTACGATTACCTCGTTGAGCAACTCGGCCAGGAACGTTTCATCCTCGGCCCCGCGCCGCTCGACGCCACACCAATGCTCGGTGGGATGGAGAACGGCCTGATTGAGTATGTCGCTAATCCTGACACCGTGCGAGCCGCCATCCGGTATTTTCTCCGCCATCATAACGCACTGGACCGGCAGATGATCCGCCCGGGACAGCAAGGCGTACTCATGGAGCAGGATTACGGAACAACCCGCGCCTCAATTCTCTCTCCAAAAATGTTCCGCGACTTCGGATTTCCCGTGCTGCAGTCTCGCACGAAGAATATCAAGCAATTCGTGAAGTACGTATTCCTCCACAGCTGCGGTAATTGCTGGGACCTGATCGACATGTTCATCGAATCCGGCATTGACGCCTACCAGTCGCTGCAGACAGGGGCAGGAATGGACCTGAACCTTCTGAAGGACCGGTTCCACAACCGAATCGCCTTCTGGGGCGGAATCGCCATGGAGATCCTCGTCAAGGGAACGCCGGAGGAAGTGCGCAAGAACGTGAAACACGCAGTCAACACAGCCAAGACCAGAAAAGGAATCATCCTCGGTCCCAGCCACTCGATCGCATACGGTGTGCCCTACGACAACTTCCTGGCCATGATGGACGAATTTCACAAGAACGCGTATTATTCATAAACACTCCCCGGACCTTCTATTTTGCCAGTAGATCGCGATAGTCGGCGCAGTAGCGCTTTCGCCTGCACGCCTTGCAGTGGGCGCCGCGCCAGACGCCGTCGAATTGGTCCATGATTGCATCGACCAGCGACTCCTCGTCCGTAACGATCCCGGACTCGAAGTTCCGTTTACTCTCGCCTTTGGCGCCCATCCCCGCCCCCGTCAGGTTCGCGCTTCCGGAATACGCGATATCCCCATCAACGATTACGCTCTTAAAGTGCACCCGCGGACACAGAATCCGCTCCATGCCCTGGATGAGATTTGGATATTCGTCATAGTCCTTCCGGAACGCCGGGCCAGGCTCCTTCGCATGTAAAAGACGAATCTCCACCTTCCGGCGAGTCAGGTCGGAAAGGATCTCCAAGAACGGCACCATCTTTCCCCGCTTGTCCACGTACAGGTCCTTCAAATCCGCTGTGGCAATCCAGAGGAACCTCTTGGCCTTGGGAACGCACTCGCAGATTACCTTCTCGTAAATCTCTTTGTTCGTGACGAACTCAATCATGCTTCCTCTGCCACACTCACGCCGTCGCCTCAGCACGCGATGCCAGTTCCTCCCACCGGGCATAATCGGTCTTGAGCTTCTCCTGCGCACGGGCATGTTCCTGAGTCAACTCATTGAGCTTGACATAATCCGTGGCCGCTCCGATCATCTGGCGCTCAATATCCTTCACCCGCAACTCCAGATTTGGAATCTCATTCTCCAACGCCGCCAGTTCCCGCTGTTCCATGTATGTCAGCCTCTTCGGCTTGTCTGAAGCTTCCGCGGGTACGTCCTTCCTTCTCTTCGCCTCGCGCGATCTCGCCACTTCCTGCTGGGCCCGCTCTCGCTCCTGCTCCTCCCCGCGAATTCGCTCATACGTCGAGTAGTCCCCCGGAATCGACCGAATCACGCCGTTGCCCTCAAAAGAAAGCAGCTGATCCACATTTCGATCGAGGAAATATCGGTCATGTGAGATAACAACCAGCGATCCGCCGAAGGCATCGAGAAAATCTTCCAGCGACTCCAGCGTGGCAATATCCAGATCGTTCGTGGGTTCATCGAGAACGAGCACATTCGGATCTTTCATCAGCGTACGCACCAGGTACAGTCGGCGGCGCTCGCCCCCCGACAGTAGCTCGATAGGTCCCTGCATCATCTGGGGCGTGAAAAGGAATTGTTCAAGAGCTTGAGCCGCGGTCAGCGTCTTGCCGTCCGCTCCGCGAATAACCTCGCCACCCTCGCGCTTGACGTAATCAAGGGCCGACATGTTCGGATTCAGTTCGATACTCTCCTGATCGTAGTAACCAAAGTACACCGTCTCGCCAATGATAACTTTTCCCGCGTCTGGAGCGATGCGTCCCGTGATGAGGTTGGCCAGGGTCGATTTACCCGATCCGTTAGCCCCAATGATCCCCAGCCTCTGGCCTCGTTCGATCTTGTACGAGAATTTCGCGACCACGTTCTTCCCGTCGAACGACTTGCTCACGTTGATAAGCTCGACGACCTTCGTCCCCAGCCGCCGCGCGCCGGCGCCAAACCGAACTTCCTCCCGCGGCTTGTAGTACGATGTCGATGCCAATTCCTCGATATCCTTCAGCCGCGACTTCTGCTTCGTTCGCTGGGCCTTGGGTCCACGCTTCAGCCAGGCAAGTTCCTTCCGGAGGATATTCAGACGCTTCGCCTCCTGGGAGGCCTGCGCCGACTCGATCGCCGCCTTGTGCTCGACATAATACGAGAAATTCCCTTCAAATGTCCGCATTTCCCCCCGGTCCATCTCGAAAATGCGATCCGTGACCCGATCCAGAAAGTATCGATCGTGCGTAACTAAAATGAGGGCGCCGCTGAACTTCTGCAGATACTCCTCCAGCCAGGCTATCGTGTCGGCATCAAGTTGGTTCGTAGGTTCATCCAGCATCAGGATGTCGGACGGGTCCACCAACGCCCGAGCCAACGCCACACGCTTGCGATATCCGCCCGAAAGCCCCCCTACCCTCGCCCCGAAATCCTCCACGCCAAGCTTCGTCAGAATCGTCTTCGACCGCGTCTCATATTCCCAGGCTCCAAGAGCATTCATCCGCTCCGACACTTCGTCAAACCGTCGGAGAAGCCCCGCATCGTCAGGCCTCTCCGCCAATTCGTGCGACACCGCCTCATATTCCCGTACCGTTGTCGAGAGTTCACCTGCCGCAAAGAAGACATGTTCCAGAACCGTGTGATCCGCGTCAAACACCGGATTCTGAGCCAGGTACTCCACACGAAGATTCTGACGCGTCTCAATCGTCCCCCCATCGGCGGGCTCGAGCCCGGACAACACCTTCAGCAGCGTGGATTTGCCCGATCCGTTCGCCCCAATCACACCAATCCGCTCACGTTCCTCAATACCGAACGTAATCCCGCTGAAGATCCGCTTCAACCCGTACATCTTTCCTAGATCCCGAACCGTCAATATGCTCATGCCATCCTCATATCCCCTGCTGTGTCTGTTCTATTTCGAGAATAGATCCTTCTTCCTAAACGATCGAAGCTGCTCACTGCAGCACACAGCCACTGCCAACGCATCCGTAACGTCGGACGGTATCTCCGTGGATATAGGGCTGACACGAAACAGGGAAAAAATAGCCCGCTGAACCTGTAGCTTTCCCGCGTGTCCTGAACCCGTGACCGCTTTCTTAATCTTCGTGGCGGAAAGGTTCATGATGGGAATATCCTTCCTTCTCGCCGCCAGAATGATCACACCCCGCGCGTGTCCCATCAGGATTGCCGTCCGCGGGTGCTCGTAATGGCTGTAGAGTTCCTCGACAGCAACCGCTCTGAGCTTGTGTTCGTCGAACAGTCGACTGAGTTCGTCATAGATCAGAGCCAAACGGTCCGGAAGCGGCAACGTCGTCTTCGTGCGAATCAACCCGGCAGCGACGATCTGCATGGCACCGTTGGGGCTGACCTCGATAATTCCGTACCCTGTCCGGTGCAGTCCGGGGTCTAATCCGCAGATCATCATGGTATCTTTTCCCACGTCGTGCCGTCCTTGCCGTCCTTCAGCTGAATCCGCAGGTCCTTCAGCCGGTCACGAACCAGGTCAGAAAGGGCAAACTGTTTGAGCTTCCGAGCCTCATTTCGGACATCGATCAGCAGACGGATCAATCCGTCCGCCAATTCATCCGTCACCTTGCTCTCAGGACGCTTCTCGAACAGTCCGATCAGATTGGCCGTCTTCATCAGGTCGCGAACGCCCGCCGCAAGAACCTTCTTGTCCACCGAACACGAATCAGCCGTCAGGTTCGCCTCCTCAGCAAAGTGGTTCGCCGCATTCGCCATTCCGTACAGCGCCGCGATCGCGTCCGCCGTGTTAAAATCGTCGTCCATCGCCCGAATGAACTCCTCGGTAAATTTCTCGATGGCCGCACTGTAATTCTTCGCCGGTTGCGACGCCAAATCCAGGTTGATCTCTTCTTTTCCGTTGTCCCGATACGGGTCCTGGCCCGTAATCTTCTGCACCCGGTCGAACAACCGGTAAAACGTCTGCAATCCCTTGGCTACTTTGACGATTTCTTCGTCCGAAAAATCGATCGGGCGGCGGTAGTGCGTGCTCAGAATGAAAAATCGGATCGTCTCGCCGCTGTGCTGATCCAACAAATCGCTGATCAGCCGAATATTACCGAGGCTCTTGGACATCTTCTTCGTGTTCACCCGGGTCAGCCCATTGTGAAGCCAGTACTTCACAAACGGTTTGCCCGTCGCTGCCTCAGTCTGCGCGATTTCGTTTTCATGGTGCGGGAAAATCAGGTCCATCCCCCCGCCGTGAATGTCGAACGTCTCTCCGAGATACTTCATGCTCATAGCTGAGCATTCAATGTGCCACCCCGGACGCCCCTGACCCCACGGCGAATCCCACGCCGGCTCCCCCGGCTTGGCGCCTTTCCACAAAGCAAAATCCCACGGATGACGCTTGTCTTCCGCCGACTTCAGCTCGCGTGTCCCCGCCTCCTGCTCTTCCGTGGACCGGTTCGAGAGTTTTCCGTATTCAGGGAACTTCGCCACGTCGAAATAGACATCATTCCCCACCACATACGCCACGTCTTTCTCAATTAGCCGCTGAATGAGCGCAATAATTTCAGGAATATGCTCCGTCGCTTTGGGAACGAACGTCGGCTTGCGGACGTTCAGCTTTTCCATGGCCCGGAAGTAATCCGCCGCCACATCCTCAGCCACCTGGGTCATCGTCCGTCCCTGCCGCTGGGCTTCGTTGATGATCTTGTCGTCCACGTCCGTAATATTGGCGACCAGCGTCACCTGGTATCCGCGGAACTCAAGCCACCGTCGAATGGCGTCGAAAATCACCGGGCCAACCGCATGCCCGATATGCGAGGGTTTGTACACCGTCGGTCCACACAGATAGATACCCACCTGCTTGCCGTTAACCGGTACAAATTCCTCTTCCTTCCGCGTCAGTGTGTTGTATACCGTAATTGCCATAAGTCATCCTCGTCCATTCTATGGTCTGGTCACGCTCGCCACCGACCATGCCGCAATCGCCTTACCTTCGCCCACGGCATCCAATCCCTCGTTCGTCTTGGCCTTGAGATTGACGTGCTCCACACTCAACCCCAACAATTCCGCCAGCTTCGCTCGAATCCCCGCCTTGTGTTCCTTCAGCTTCGGCCTTTCCGCGTGAATTATAACATCCACGTGCTCGATCTTGAAGCCTCGATCCGCCACCATTCGAACCACATTACTCAGCAGCTTCGTACTGTCCGCGTCCTTATACGCCGGGTCGGTGTCCGGAAACAACTCCCCGATATCACCCAGAGCACACGCGCCCAGCAGGGCATCAATAATGGCGTGAATGACAACGTCCCCATCACTGTGGGCTTGGAATCCCAGGGGATACTCAATCCGCACGCCGCCCAGAACCAGTGCCCGTCCCGGAATGAGCCGGTGAATGTCATACCCAATACCTGCCTGCATCGCGATTCTCCATGGAATTCCATAAGAATATCAGAACCGTCCCTGCCAATCAACCATTGTCCCAGCCGGCTCGCTAAGGTATGATCCTCACTACCATACGGAATCTTTGTTTCAAGGATGATGTCTATGCTCAAGGATCGATCGAAACTGACGACAGAAAAAAGAAACGCCCGAAGCCGCGATATCGACCGCCACTCCACCCTGGGGATCGTCGAGATCATCAACGCCGAGGACCAACTCATCGCCCCCGCCGTCGCCAGGGAGAAAGAATCCATCGCCGCCGCCGTCGATATCATTGTCGATGGGTTCAAACGCGGCGGTAGCCGCTTATATGTCGGCGCTGGTATCAGCGGCCGACTTGGCGTCCTCGATGCCTCAGAATGCCCCCCCACCTACGGAACCGATCCTTCCCTGGTCCAGGGAATCATCGCCGGCGGAAAACGCGCCCTCGTACGATCCGTCGAGGGCGCGGAAGATCACCCCGAAGCCGGAGCTGCCGCCGTCGACAAAAAACGACTTAAACCCCACGACACCATCGTCGGCATCGCCGCCTGCGGAGTCACCCCTTTCGTCGCCGGCGCCATCAAACGTGCGAAGCAACGCGGAGCCAAAACCGTCTTCGTCACCTGCGCCCCTGAAGCCAAGAAGTACATCCAAGCCGATATCATCATCAATCCCGTCGTCGGACCCGAGGTCGTCACCGGCTCCACCCGCATGAAAGCGGGCACTGCCACCAAGCTCGTCCTCAACACACTCACCACGTCCGCTATGATCAAGATGGGAAAGGTCTTCGGCAACCTGATGGTCGATCTCAAAGCCACCAACGCCAAGCTTCGCGACCGTGCCGAACGGATCGTCATGGCCGCAACAGATACCACACGCGCCCACGCCAGAACGCTGCTCACCCAGGCACACGGTCAAGCCAAGATTGCCATTGTGATGCACTTCCAACACTGCGACGCCGACGAGGCGGCAGAACTGCTTTCCGCCGCCGACGGATTCATTCGCAAGGCCATCGCAAACCCCTCCCCCCGGGCAAGGAAATAACGAGAAACCAACCGGCTACAATCCCTCAACGAGTTCCATCGCGATCTTCTCCCACTCCCAGATTCGCCGCGGATCGTATCGACACGTAGAAATATCCTTGAGAATCACTTCCACATGGCACCCCCTCGCTTTTTCCAAAACACTTCTTAGATTGTTCCGAACCGCATCCGGACGCCACCGATCCTCTGCCAGATAGGCCGGATTCGGCTTGTACGAAAAGACGTAATCGGTCCCGATTTGACGAGCACCACGCTCGGGATCAACCCACGGACTCATCGAGATCTTTCGAAGGTTCGGAATTCGTCGAAGAATATCAATCTTCCGATCCAATGGCTCGCAACATCCATAGTAATTCAGCCCCCAGCGCTTCAGCCAGGGCATATCCAGCTTCAGGGAAAACTCCCAGTGCATCTCCGGCGAAACCTCCGAGAACACCTGTGCAGCCGAGCAACCCCAGAGGTTGTGTGCCCGAACGCAGCCGGGATCATAATCCTTGCCCGGCAACTCATCCGTATAACCGTAACCGCCGGACCCCGGTCCCGCAGGATCCTGCCCCAAGCTCAGCACGTTCAGTGCTTCGTACTGGTCAAGCTCATACAGACACGCCTCGACAAAACGGGAATAAATCGCCTCCACCATCTCCGGCCTCTCGATCAGGTCCAGCATCAATTCCTCAACCCCCCAGAGCCGAACCAGAAGATCCCACGGCGCAAACCAGAGCGTATTCAAACCCTCCTTCCTCACCGGCATGATATCCCCGAAAATGCGAGTCATTCTGTCATAATTCTCCTCTGTAGCCGCAACGTCGTGGGTAACGACCGGCATCTTTATCTTTTCGATATCCTCCGGCTTCGAGATCTGGACATGAAAATGGCGGGAAACCACAGCGTTGTTTTCGTCCGATTTGACGATATCGGTGCTCTCATCAATCCCCAAGCCGGTCGAACGAATCGCCAGCGGGCAACTGAGGTATGGATTGACCACCATATCCCCGGGAAAATGCCTCCACTGATAAAGCGTCATCCGAAAAGACCATTCCACATTCCTGGCCCACGAATCGACCGTCTGCAGAGTCAGTTCATCATCGACGTTCATCTCATGCCATGGCGTTTGCTGATGCAGCGGAAGAATGCGAACCAGCGGTCGAACGCTCTCCAACTGGTTGAGCCTCTTCCACAGTTGAATCTTTTCCTTTTGGATTGGTAACGCGGCAATCGCGGCTATTTCCTGCGCCAACCGCTGCAATATCGTCACGTCGTTCTGCGGAATGGACATATCTTTTCTCCTGCTTGAGTTTCAGTCACTTTAGCGTATCCCAAGTGAGTCGAGAATGACTCAACTCTTGATTGGCATATACTTTTTTGACATAATAGGCGCCTATGGACCCGATGTTGACCACCGTTTCCGCGAACGTCTTGTGTGCGCTCGAGCGTGAGCTTGATTCGGACTGGCAGAACCGCAACGGAAACGATCCCTATGGCCGCTTGTATTATATCGCCTCAGGCGTGGGCCATTTAACAGTCAAAGGGCGGCGTTATCCACTCCAGCCCGGATGTCTTTACCTGATCCCTGCCTGTACCACGTACAGTTACGGATGCCCCGACCGCATTACGATCCAATGGGTCCATTTCACCGCCACGCTCCCTGGTGAGATAGATCTTTTTGCCTATATCAATTGCGATTACCATCTCGGACCCCGGCGCGACGACCAAATACCGTCTGCCCTGGCCCGAATGCGGGACCTCTGGCCAAGCCAGCGACTTGGAGATCAACTGGAAGCTACCGGACTGCTGCTGAAACTGCTCGCATTGTTCCTAAATACAGCCGATCCCGCCAGTCTGAATGCCAGAGTGGAGGAATTGCGCCGCTTTCAACCAATCATCGACTATGTCGACCGGAATCTGCATTCCCCCATCAGAGTCACCGATCTGGCCCGACGGGTGCATCTTCAGCCATCCTATTTCTCACGGCTATTTGCCCAACATTTCAACATGCCGCCAGTCCAATACATCCTGCGCCAAAAGATCAAACACGCCCAAGTCCTGCTCTGGCAAACGGATCGGACCATCGAGACCATCGGAATGGACCTTGGCTTCACAAACGGGTTCTATTTCTCACGGGCCTTCAAAAAGATCGCGGGAATATCCCCACATTTCTATCGTCAGAAGATTCGAGACACCAGGAACATTTGACGCTGCCAAGGGACGCAGGACCAAAACCAACTTTGAGCAAGTTCAGGAGATGCCCGCCATTGCCAATCATCCCAAGCACCTCCCCACCTGCTTCAGTTGAACTCAAAAGAAATTCATTATTCTGTGGACATCGCATCGCCACCCGGTTATACTTCTCTTGGTTGCTTAGTCGAAAGAATGGCAGGGGTGGGCCGAGTATACAGTATCGCTCGTGCGTTTCCTGAACTTTCCGTCGACCATTTTAACCTTCCGGGCCGGAATGTCGGCCCCTTTCAATGCGACCTGGAAAGTAAAACGTGGGTCCAAACGCCCAACACAATGGAGATTTATCATGGGCAAGAAACTGTATGTCGGAAACATGAGCTATGACATGGACAATGCACAACTGGAGCAGATTTTCTCTGCGCACGGCACGGTGACAAGCGCGCAGGTTATCCAGGACCGCATGACCGGACGCAGCAAAGGCTTCGGTTTTGTGGAAATGGGAAGCGATCAGGAAGCGGCTGCGGCCATCAACGCCTTGAACGGCAAGGATTGCGGCGGACGCGCTTTGACCGTCAACGAAGCCAAACCTCGTGAGGATCGCGGCCCAAGTCGCGGTGGTTACGGCGGTGGCGGCGGGCGTGGCGGCTACGGTCGCGGACGATAACCGCTCTTCGACAATCGAAAAGGAGGCTGCCCCTCGGCGGTCTCCTTTTTTATGCGCCCGGGAGATCTATGGGAATGACCGGATACGGCGAGGACACTATTCGGTTCGCCTGTGACGCGATGCTGGGAGCCTTGGCTCGATGGCTCAGGGCGGCTGGCTACGATTGCTTCTGGCGGGAGGGAATTGACGACGCCGAGATCGTCGAACTCGCCCGAAAAGAAAATCGTATCCTCCTGACGTCAGACTCCGGCATCTTCAAGCGCGGGGTGGTCTTTCGCCGCGAAGTCAAAGCCCTCTACATCCAGCGCGACATGCCCCGCGACGAGCAGGTCGCCCACGTCCTTCGCGTCCTGGATCTGCCGCGCCGTCCGCCACGCTGCATGACCTGCGGCGGCGAACTCACCCCGCTCGACCGCGAATCAGCCAGATCCCTTGTCCCACCCGGTACCCTTAAGGAGCACGACAAATTCTTCCAATGTACCCGCTGCGGCAAAGTTTACTGGCAAGGAACGCACTGGCAAAAAATCGACAACCGCCTCCGCCGCCTCGGTCTGACTATCGAGCCATGAACATTTCCTATTACACACGCATCATATTTATGTCGTCAGTACAACGTCCCGTACAAACAACAATACTTCGCGGCTGTCATCTTGAACGTAGCGAAGGATCTGGAGCATCGGATGCTTAAAGAAAGACTCTTACAATGAGAAACTTTCTGAGATCTACCGACATCATCGATTGGATACATCTTGAGGTACTGATGCGTGCTAAGGCGATAGCAGCAGGCTCCGCAGATCAGGTGACTATCGCCAAACGCTGTTTCGAGTGGGTCCGCGACCAGATCAGACACAGCAGGGACTTTCTGTTACAGCCCGTCACTTGTTCCGCATCCCAAGTGCTTCAAGTTGGCAGCGGCTACTGCTATGCCAAGAGTCATCTCCTGACGGCCTTGCTGCGTGCCAACAGTATTCCGGCGGGACTGTGCTATCAGCGGCTGAGCAAGGATGGGAAGGGCAATCCTTTCTGCCTGCACGGCCTGACGGCCATGTATCTACCCGATTTCGGCTGGTACCGTGTCGACCCCAGAGGCAATCGCGCCGACATCGATGCTCAGTGTACCCCGCCGAGGGAACAACTGGCCTTCACCATAACGCTTCCCGGAGAAGCCGATCTGCCCGAGATCTTCAGCGATCCCCTCCCCGTCGTCGTGGAGGCCCTGCGATCGTACTGCTCGGCGGATTCCCTGTGGGAATCTCTTCCGGATATCTCACTGTAGAGACCAAGACGAACTCAACGCTATCGCCGAACAAATCCGCCTTGCTCTCTAGAAACTTCCAGTCGCCAAACGTAGCACTATCGCCCTGACCTCGTAATCTGAACATCAAATACCGCCAGCGTGTTCGGAATCACCAGAACGCCATCCGCCCCGATCTTTCCCTTGCCGATTTCTCTCAGGTGCCAGTCGCGGAACTGATACTCGCATCCCGCCAATGCTGGCGCCTTCACCTTCATGCCCACTCTCGCCACGAGCACAGGCAGACTTCCGAACTGCTCGCACATGGCCGCCCCCCACTCCGCATAATCCTGCATCCAGTTATACTGGTTGCCAGGCTTCCACTTCTTCGTGTTCATCTCCATCCCCGTGTTCATCGCGCCGCTCACTGCCGACATCACCAACCGCTTGCTCTTGCCGATCTCCTGACCATCCTGAGCCGCAAGCCCGAAACACACATAACGGTCCTCGTCCGGCTTGTAGTACGGCATCCCCTTGGGGATACTCACGCTCATGTCATAAATCTCAACATCATCCTTGAACGTCACTCTATCCGGCAAAAACCCAGCCGCCGTCTTCGCTTGCGGACAGTCCATCACCAGCACGCCCTTGTGCCAATCCAGCTTGATCTGATCCGTCGGACTGATCTGCGGCGGCAAAAACTCCCGACCATGAACCACCGGGCCCGTCACCTTTGCCTTCTCCGGCAGGTTCGGGTCGAACTTCAACCGCAGCCCATACCGATATACCGTCGGCGCGAACTTATCTGAAAGATCCCCCCATTCGAACATGTCCATATCCCAAAGCCCGTCGCGACCCACGGTCATTACGGTCGGATTCGCCGGCGGAGTCGTCGCGAAATTCTTGAACATCTCCCCCGCCACTCTCATCGCTGAAATCAGCACCTCGTCCCACTTGAATTGCAGACCCTGACACGAAAAGGCGTTGTCCGGCCGAAGCATTTTGTTGAACGGCTCCGTACTCGTAAAAAGATCCGGCTCCGGATGTCCATAATAATGAAAATCAATCACATCCCAATCCTGAATCGTCGCCAACGCCAGCAGCAGGTAAGGATATTCGCACCGGTACTTGTCCGGCATGAGGATCATGTTCTCATAAATGAACGTCGGCTTGTCCGCCAGGCGGTTCTGCTCCACCCACGGATTGCCATACGACAGCGAAGGCGACTCTTCAAGCAACGATTTGAACGGGTACCGCGGATGCTTCGAATCCAGCGTAATCTGCGACACATACGTTCCCACGCATAGTGCGTCCCCGAAGCTGTTGACGTAAATCGACGCGGGCGAATAGCTGTACCCGGTGTCGAATACGATCGGAACAACGGATATCCCAATCCCCGGCTTGCCCTCCGCCCGGATCGCCGCGTAGACCCGCTTTTTGTGTTCAAGCAGCAGGTTCGACGTAAATTCAATCACATCGCCGCCGCGCCGTCTGGAAAAATCTCGATACGTATATTTCAAATCCTTAAAATTCTTCGCCTCGATCCCCAGCGCCTCGGCCGCGCCGCCCGTCGGACAGAACAGCGGCAGAAATTGAATCGTGCCCTTCGTCAGCGATTCCCCCGGCAGCAAACTGCCAATCCACGCCCCGCGCAGTTTCTCGTCCGACCCGTATTTTTTCTTCAGCCACACATTCCACTGCTGATATAGCTCGTCCTGAAAGAACTTCGGCATCGACAGGTGAATGGCGTAGTTCAGAATCCGCTGCAGCCACCATTGCTCGTTATGGATTTCCCACACATAAAACACCGGATCGTCCGCCCAACGAAGTCCGTTGTACTGGTTGACGTGATTGAGGATCTTTTTTATGTCCTGAATGTATCCGGCTTCACTGCGGGCGTCCCAGACCGTCCAAAACGGCCGATTCACGGGCTTATCCCCCAATGCCTTGAGCCACGCCTCCCGCGTCGCGTCGTCCTTCACCAGATCAACGTGCGACGGACGAACCATCGCCGAATTCAACATGTCCGCCCAAACCCAGACGCCCTGCTTTCGCAAGCTGGCCAGCAGGTAGTCCTCCATGTCCGCTACGGACTTATCACCCTTCTTATAATCCCACTTCTCGGCATCAATGTGCCACCACAGCGTCCGATACCCGTTGAACCCCAGATCGGCAAACCGCTTGACCTCGCCGTCAATGTGCCGATAGTCTTTTCCCTCCAGGTTCCCCTGCGACCCCCAGATCCGCAGGCGCTTGCCTTTGTAGGACAGATGCCCGTCCTTGATCGTGGTGAATTCGTCGGGTGAAGGCAAGTTCCCCGCGAAAACCGAGGTAACGGAAATCAACACAACGAGAGTAAAGCTGGCAATTCGTTTCATCAGTACACTCCATCCGGTGAAAGGTAAGGGTAAGGACGCCCGGGAGAACTATACGCAACATCAGTCCCGGGAGTCGTCGTGCCAAATGTGCATTCATACGCTTGGGCATGCCCGTCGCCCAATAAGAACACTGCCCGTCCGTTATATACCGCATCTGCCCCTATGACAAAAGTTCGGCTGTGCCGTTGCCAATCAAAACCGATCCCCGCCCCCGTGCATCCCGACCACCAGAAGACGCTGGCCCCAAAGGCACACCACCAGTTGTCCGTATACGGCTCCATAGGAGACCCGCTGCCGCGATCTCCAACCAAAATGACATCCCCGGGAGAACACGCGTAACTATCCAGCTTCTTCATATTCCATTCCGGAATGGCGGGTGTGATCGCATCCGTCCACATGGCCCAGCGGTTGGCGCTGTAGGAGCAGTTGTACACTCGCTGGCCCAGTTCCTTCGCATTCCACGTTACGTAAATCTCCCGTGTATCTGCCGGACAATGCAGGACACTTTCCTTCTTATAGTCGTAGACCAGAACTCCCTCACTCCTCAATCGCTCATACCACAGGGGCCTGGCACTCATCCATGTTCCCTCATCGCTCACGGCATACGGCACCATCCAGCCGTTGTTTGTGTTGACGTACTGCATAATCGCCACCCCGATCTGCCGCTGATTGCTCAGACACCCCGCAGTCCGCGCCGCCTCACGTGCGTTCGCCAACGCCGGAAGCAAAATCGCAATCAACACCGCGATGATGGCTACAACGACCAACAGCTCAATCAACGTAAACCCCCAACGGTCATCGCGACGCCCAACGGGCCGTGGCGATCCGGCGCCCGATACCAACGACCTCTGATCCCTGGTTGATGAGCCATGACTGAAGAGCCTTGCCGATTTCTCTGTCTTCATGAGCTTCTCCTCATCTTCAATCCCAAATCACTTCTCCCATTCGTGTATATTCGCGAGATTCGTGTCTCTTTCCTCTTCAATCCCAAACCCGAAGTTCGCAATCCGAAATTCCTCATTCCTCCACCGCCGTCACACCCAGCAGCACCAGCGCCGCCGGACTCCCCTTCTCCGTAGTCATCCGAATTGACTTGATCGCCGCCTCCCGCCGCGGGTTCCCCCAGTACCACACTCGCAAAAACCGCGCCTGGTTCTCGCCCCCGAGCCCTTCCTTCGCCCGTACGACTACCGTCCGACTGTCTTCCCCCTCCTGCCAGTCCATCCACCAGTCATAGATGTTCCCCGCGATCACGATGGGCACCGTCACCGTCTTCCCATCCTCGTACGTGACTTCGTATGCGCCAGCCGTCGCCCCTTTGACCTGCGCATAATTCGCCGAGTGCAGGAAAAACAGCCCTCGCACCATTCGACCCACCACGATCGGTCCCGAGCCTTCCGGACCGTTCGGAAGCGTGTTCCCCTTCAGCGTCAAAACCGCCTTGCCTCCGTTCCTCGCCGGGTCGATCACTTCGAACGGCACGCCCAGAAACTTGTGCTGCCCCGGCACAAGATCCCGCATGTCGTTGAACGGACCTTCATCCGTCCACCCGCCAGCCCCGTCCGACCCTTTCTCATCCGCCAATCCCATATTCACCACCGCCGTCAGGTCCAGCGGAACCAATCGCGATTGCCCCGCCTCCGCCGCCACCGTGTAATCCGCCATCGGCATCGGCGTCGGTCCCGCCGTCACGACATCTTCCTTGCGAACCGCCGCTTTGACGACCTTCACCTCCGCTCGTTCAAGCTGCCTCGCAAATTCAGACGCCTTGCCCTTATATCGCAGGTACATCGGCGATGGTGTTACACGGATCGTTCCTTCATGCTTTATCGCGTTCCCCATCAGGTCGAATGCGGACCCGCCAAACTTTACATCGACTTCTCCCTCGTCCACCGTCCACACAACGGCCATCGACGTTCCATCCGCTCGATCATAAAAATAGGCATAAACCGGCCCCTTCAGTTCTCGCTTCGTCACATACCTCCCCCCGTCGATCTGCCACGCCAACTGGCAAAGAGAAATCGCAAACGGCTTCGGCGTCCGCGTCACCTCCACCGTACTCCACGAGCTATAGCTGTTGGACGGTCCGACCGGCTGATGGAAATAGTAGAACCATTGACCGACGCCCTCACCCATCGTCGTCACGTAATACTGCACCGCCCGTTCGGCTGTCTCTCTAAACACCAGCGGCGTTCGTTTGTGCTCCGGCGGAAGTTCCGGAAAGTCCAATCCTCGCAAAAACGTCGTCGTCTGTATCCCCGCCTCAGAATTCATCAGCCGCACGTCCTCCCGACCCGTCGCCGCTTTCACCGCCCGCCGGTAACCGCGAATCTGGTTAATCGCGTCGTCCCATCTGCCCGTGTCAAGATAACCATGATATGTCAGCCCGTCACAGTACTTCAGTACCCCCTTCTTCATGATGGCTTTGCCCCACACCCCATTATCGAATTGCGCCCAGATGGTCAACTTTGGGTCGATAGCCTTCGCCGTCTCGTATTACACCTTGCACAACTCAATATATTCTTCCACCGATCCCTTGAAGAACATCGAACTCCATGGCTCGTTCCATACCTCCCATTCCTTGATCACCGGAAACCGCTTGATGCTCTCCCGGATGTAATTCCGATACGCGTCCATGTCCGTCGGCATCCAACCCTGGGGATACTCGTACAAGTCCTTCGGCGCCGGAGGACTCTTCCCGTCCTTGAACTTCACCGACCAGTACGGCGACCCGAACCACTGACCCAACTGCTCGAACCCGCGACTCACCACTTCGTCGTACAGGTTCCTATCGACCATCTGATAGTCTCCGCGGCGCGGCTCCATGAGCTTCCACCACGTGTATTGAGTCATATTATGCACCCGGTTCGCCGCGAACCCCAGCCGACGCGCCATATCCGGCATCCCCGGCGTGTGATTCACATGATTCCCGAAAAATCGATGCTTCGGCGGGTTCCCCGGCGGAATGCACCCGAAACTCGTAATATCCCGGCTACCCTTGCTGTCCCCCACGATCACCGTCGCCTCTATCTTAAACGCGCCGTATTTCTCTGGCGTAAAACTCGCGGAGAACTCCTTTCTCGCCTTGCCCGCAAGCTTAAACTCGACCGTTTGCTCCTTACCCTGCGGCTTCTCCCACAGATCCAGCATTCGCAGAACCAGCTTCCCCGACTGCTCCTTCTCCGTCCGGTTCACAAGCGGAACCTTCAGCGACACCGCCTGCCCCGGCGAAAACAGCGAATCCGCATAGTTAAAATACACCAGCTCCGGATAGACAATCCACGTCCTGTCACGGTTCAGCGGCGGCATCTTGTGCGCCGCCTCAGCCAAACTCTCGGGCTTGGCGCAGATATCCCTGATCTCACCTGACGCCAGTACACGATCCCATACCATCACCTCGTCATAGACTCCCGGGACTCCACCCAGCATGAAACTCCCCTCGTCCTTCCCGTCAATGTACTGCACCTCCTTCGATCCCGCCAATTGTCCGTTCAAATAGAGCTTCTTCTGCGCAAATTGCGCCGTACTCGCCAGATTCGGACCCTCGCCGTTGCCCTCAGGCAGACGCTTATCCCACGTCAACACCACGTGCGTCCATTTGTCCTTCGGTACCGACGACACAGGTACGTGCAGCGACCAGTCCCACGTCCAGTCCTTCCCCGGCGGCGTCCCCGCCGTCAACCAATAAAACACCTGGTGCTTCTGAACATACAGCAGCTTCATCGAATTCGTCTCTACGGCCGCGAACATCGCACTATCATTAGGAAGCGACCCGATCTCCACTCCCGGCTTCACCCAAAAGCTAATCGTACCCTTGTTCCGATTCAAATTCCCCGCGCAAGGCCATGTCACACTCCCCTTCGACGCATCGAACCCCTTACCCACCTTCCCTGCCGCCGCCACATACGTCCCGGAAACCGCCTTCGCCCCAGCGCAATTCGCCGCCGACACGCGATTCTCAAAATCCGCGTAAAACGTCAAACCATCAGTAACCGGCCTCGCCTGACCCAGGCATGCCGACTCCACTGCGACAAGAACCGCAAAACACAACCGCAAATGTCCCTTCTGCACCGCAAAACCTCCACTGTTGTAGTCGTAGGGTAGGTTTCTCAACTCACCATCTTCAATCAATCCGCGTAGAACCCGTTCCACGTCTGGTATTCCCAGATATTCCATTTATGCTGGGAATTCAGTATCTCCCCCGGCCACTTCGCGTTACTCACATGAGCATCAAAGAACATGACATTGAAAGATCCGCTGCCCATCCCATGCCTTCGAGCGGGACCCGAAACGCCCCAGGACCCTTGTGGCGTCTCGGGAGGAAAGTACCGCCAAATCTGATGCAAATTGGCGCCGGGTCCCACAGGATTCGATACAGTACTGGAATCAGCCACATAGACCGTCAGAGACGGATCCGTCGTGATCTCAGAAAATCGCCTGTACGCAAATGCCGGAGCCGCCCCCGGATTGAACATCACAATAGCGCCGGCGGGAGGAACCATCCCGTTCATTCCATATCCCGCGTTGGCAAAATCCGCCCTGAAAGTGGTCATATCAGCATCCATCTCCGGACACGTCGTCACTTCCCCCGGCACATAATACCCGCTACCACCCTCACCTCGCATGTAATGAAGCCGAAGCCAGTCATCCCACCGGCTGTACCAATCCGGGTAACCAGGCCGTGGAGCGGAAACATCGCTCCGAAGCATAAAGTCGTTGTAGTCCGTCGCGTAACTAAACAAAGCTATCGCCATCTGCCTCAAATTCGACTGGCACACCACCGTCCGCGCCTGTTTCCGCGCCTGCTGAAGCGCCGGAAGCAACACCGCCATCAAAACAGCGATTATCGCCACCACCACGAGCAACTCAATCAGCGTAAACCCCCGCCCATCAGCGCGAGGCCCAACGGGCCTTAGCGATCTGGTTTCTGCCGCCATCACTCTATGATTTCGAATCAGTGACCTGCGATTGAAGAGCCTCGCCGATTTACAGATCATGTTCACGGCCTTCTCCTTGTCATTCTTCCCATTCTTCTGTTATTCAATCCTTCTCTTCTTTGCGTCCTTAGCGACCTCTGCGGTTAACCCTTCTCTTATTCGTGTTCATTGGTGTCATTCATGTCCAGACTCTTCCCTTCAATCCACAATTCTTCTCATCCCGTCTCCCCGTCCACCAGCGTCGGCGACACACTGATCGACGCCACATCCTTACCCGTCCCAATCCGCTCCTCCAGCATCGCCACCGCCATCTTCGCCATCCGAGTCCGATCAAAATGAAAACACGTGATCCGCGCCGGCGGAACCAAAGCCACCGGATCATAATCGCACGCGACCAGATGAATATCCTCCGGCACCTTCAGCCCCAGTTGATAGCATGCATAAATGACCCGCGCCGCCTCGATCGCGTTATACGCCACGATCGCCGTGCATCCATGCTCCTCCCGAAACAGCTTCGTCCGATCCAGATAATCTCGAACCGGGTTATCCACGCTCTCCAGCGGAACATCCCATGAAGGCAGAGGCTTCAAATCCGCCTTGATCATCGTTTCCGCATATCCCTTCATCCGGTCTGCCATACTCGAGTGCTTTGTACTGCCCGGCGCGGAAATAAAACCGATCTTCCGATGCCCGCGATCAATCAACCGCTGCGTCGCCAATCGTGCCGCCGCCGGATCGTCAGGCATGATCGTATTAAACGCCCGATACGATGGTGGATTGATAAACACGTGCGGCAACCCCAACCGGGCAACCAGCAAATCCAGATCACCTCGAATCTGGGCGATATCCAGGATCAACCCGTCAATGGAAACCGTCTTCAGCAGCGGAAGGCCCTCAATCTCTGAAACCGGGGCGTGCCACCGGACCGTGCTCATCGCCAGTTTCATCCCCTTGTCCGTCAGAACCTCCGACAGCCCCTCGATCAGACGCGATCCGTAATACGTCTGAACATGCTCCTTCTCAAAAATCAGCCCGATCGTCTCGCTCTTCTTCCGTACCAGCATCCGGGCCGCCGACGACGGCTTATACCCCGTTATCCGAATCGCCTCGAGCACCTTCTTCCGCGTCCGCGGATGAACGCTCCCCGGATTATTGATCACCCGAGACACCGTCGAATGACCCACCCCCGCCAGCCGGGCCACCTCAATGCACGTCACCTTCGCCCTGCCGTTATCCAACTCGTCCATCCTTCTTTCTGCTAATTCTTTTCCCATTTTACCACTCTTGGGAACGTTCCCATTCGCGTCTCATAGAAAAAGGCCCTACGGCCCAAATACAGCTCTTTCCACTTAATCTACCCTGTCATCAATGACTGAACACGTTCCCATAGCCATAGAATACCGCCACGCAAAAACAATGTCAACACTTTTTGCCTCCACCACACCTCAAGCTCTATGGCCATCATAAGTATCAGCCACATTAACCCCTTACAAACGCGAACACCAAAACTACAACATTTTTACATCTTCCAATACATCCCCATCGCACTTTGGAAATTGACAAAAGCAAGCCGACAGATCATGATGGACCCTCAGGAGCCTAAGCTCATTTGTAGATAATTGAGGAGAACAACCTGATGAATCTTGGCGTTCAATACTATCGTCCGCCGTTTCCGAACCAGCGGTTCTGGGAAGACGACTTTGCGAAAATACGCGACTCGGGTCTCAATACCGTTCAGCTCTGGGTGGTCTGGGCGTGGGTGGAACCTGTACCAGACCAGTTTCGATTTGAGGACTACGACCGCCTGGTCGAGTTGGCTGAAAAGAAGGGGTTGGGCGTCATTCTGAGTACGATCGCGGAGATCCACCCTTATTGGATCCATCGCGTCGTACCGGGCAGCGAGATGGTCGACCACATGGGCCACAAGGTCGTCTCCTCCAATCGGGTCGAGGTCCACTTCGGACTCACCCCCGGCGGCTGTACGGATGTTCCCGGCGTCTGGAACCGCATGACACGATTCTTGTCCGCGGTCGTAACGCGTTACCGCGGTTCCAAGGCGCTTCGCGGCTGGGATGCGTGGAATGAGCTGCGGTGGAACGTCCAAGCCGACGGGCTTGTCTGCTACTGCGATGATACGCTTCGGGAATTCCGCAATTGGCTGTCGCAGCAATACGGCGGACTTGAAGGTCTGAATCAAGCCTGGCTCCGCCGGTACGGAAGCTGGGACGAGGTGCTTCCGGGCAAGCTGCCGGATCGGCCATATACGGAGATGATGGCGTTCGAACACTTCCTGACATGGCGAGCCAATCGTCACGGTAAGGCGCGTTATGACCTCATCAAGGACCTGGACCCGAACCGTCCGGTGACTATCCACGGCGATCAGCCGTGCGTCCTTTCCGGCGGCTGGGCTCAAGATCACCCGCTCAACCGCGGGAATGACTGGGTCTACGCCGACGAACTCGACGGCGTGGGCTGTTCGAGTTTCCCGAAGTGGTTTGGGATCGATGACGCCGATTTCGGCATCCGTGTGGAAGGCGTGAAATCCGCGGGCCGAAAGAAACTGGTCTGGCTGAGCGAGGTCCAGGGCGGTCGGGCAGCCAAGGGATTCGAAATCTATCAGCCGGTGGATGCGCCCCCGCAGCAGCGGTGGATATGGAACGGGATCGCCGGTGGGGTGGATACGATTCTATTCTGGTGCTGGCGTGACGAGGTCTTCGGACGCGAGTCGGCCGGATACGGCATCGCCGGAAACGACGGACTGGCGGACGAACGGCTCGCGGCGATGAAGAAGACCGGGGCCATCCTCGAAGCGAACAAGGACCTCATTTCCAACTACTCGCCGGCGAACCCCCAGGTGGGCGTGTTCTTCAGTCCGCAGTCGTACTATCTCGGCTGGGCTGATGAAACCAATGCCGGACGATTCGTTCAATCGCTCATGGGATACTCGCGAAGTCTGGTTCGGCGATCGATTCCCTTCAAATTCGTCGAAGAGCGGCACCTTGCTGAACTCAGCGACCTGAAGATTCTCTTCATGCCGCGCACCATCGTCACGGACGCGTCGACGGAAGCGGCTTTGATGGATTTCGTCGCGAAAGGCGGCACGCTCGTCTGCGAATCCGAGTGTGGGGCGTTCAGCCCGCAGGGGTTGTATCGCTATCCGGATGAGCGATTTATTCCCAAGCTCTGCGGATACCGGGAAGTGGGCCGGCGAAACATTGAAGGCGACTTTGTCGATGTGACATATGACGGGAGAACCTACAAACTGGGCGTTAATCAGTGGCTGACGCCGTGGCGCAAGGACGGCGAGGCGTCGTTCC
Organism: uncultured Phycisphaerae bacterium; assembly: GCA_964563935.1. GTDB lineage: Bacteria > Planctomycetota > Phycisphaerae > JAAYCJ01 > JAAYCJ01 > JBAZZQ01. Next base: position 48,619 of record CAZLZE010000005.1, read on the forward strand.
TGGCCGAAGCGCCTGTGGGAAAAGGCAAAGTCGTCCTGTGCGGATCGTACCTGGGTGACTCGTATCTGAAGAAGCCGTCGATGGACTTCGAGGAGTTCGTGAACCACCTGACCCGCCGCGCTGGATGGGAACCGCAGATTGAGGTGCTCTCGCCGCCCCCAGCCATAGACGCGTTCGTCTATATCAAGTACGGCGTGTCCAACGGCAAGAAGATGGTCTTTGTCTTCTTCCCGGAACAGTACGACAAGGTCCGGTTGAGATTCGCCCGAGGCTTTTTCCAATCCAGCCGTCTCAAGGACCTCATCACGAGTCGGCAGATCGACGTCCAGGACATCAAGGGGACGCCGGAATGCACCGTGCTGACCTCCGACTGGCGATTGGCCGTGCTGGCGGAGGAGTAGAGAAAATAAGGACTTTAATTCCGTATCTGCCGCTGCGAAAGACGGGTTCCGGAGCACTGGACCTTTCTCCCGCCCCGTGGTATAACCATGCCAAGCAACAGTATGAGGACAAACCATGCTGACCGACAATATTCTGAATCTTATTGGCAATACTCCCCTGCTTCAGCTCAAGGGAGAGAAGGTTTTCGCGAAGGCGGAGTTTCTCAATCCCGGCGGAAGCATCAAGGACCGGGTGGCCCTTGCGATGCTCGAAGGCGCGGAGCGGGACGGACGACTCAAGCCCGACTCCATCATCGTCGAGCCCACCTCGGGCAATACGGGGATCGGAATTGCCCTGGTCGGACGACTCAAGGGGTACAAGGTGCAAATCGTCATGCCCGAAGGGATGAGCGAGGAACGCAAGAAGCTCATTCGCGCCCTGGGCGCGGAATTGGTCCTGACACCGGATAAAGAGAGCATTCCCGGCGCGGTCCGCAAGGCCAGGGAAATGGCGGCCTCCGATAAGAGGGTATTCATGCCCGATCAATTCGCCAACCCGGACAATCCGCGAATCCACTACCAGGAAACCGCGAAAGAGATCTGGCGACAGATGTCGGGCGACATTGACTGCTTTGTGGCCGGCGTGGGCAGCGGAGGAACGCTGCAGGGCGTGGGCAGGTTTCTCAGAGAACACAAGCCGAATGTCCGGATCGTCGCGGTGGAACCGAAAAATGTCTCCGCACTACTCGGGCACGAGCCCGGATTGCATCAGATTCAGGGGATAGGCGACGGATTCATACCGGCCGTGCTCGACGTGAAGCTCATCGACGAAGTAATCGAGGTCTCCGATGCCGACGCCATCGAGACTACTCGCCAATTGGGACGCGACTCCGGCCTGCTGGTAGGGATTTCCTCCGGCGCCAACGTGTGGGCGGCGAGACAGCTCGCCCAACGGGTCACGGGAAACATCGCCACGATTCTTCCCGATCGCGCGGAGCGATATTTCAGCACCGCCCTGCTGTGACGCAAGTCCGACCAGGCGAAAGCAAGCAAGGAAGCTGATCTTTATGATAAGGATTGATTCATGGATGAAACGGTGGTAGCGGAGAAACTGGCTGGTGCGTTGGGGCGCCCGGACCTGATCGTGGTAGGGTTGTCAATCGCGATCCTATTCGTGATCGCCTACTTCTCCGGTCGAAAGGAAAAGGACACGCACGATTATTTCGTGGGCGGTCGAAAGGTACCCGCGGTCATTGCCTGCCTCTCCTTCGTGGCCACCGAGGTCAGCGCAGTCACCATCGTCGGCGTCCCAGCCACAGGATTTCGCGAGAACTGGCAATACCTGCAATTCTTCATCGGCTCCGCGGCGGCGAGAATTCTCATTGCCTTCCTCTTCATTCCCGTTTTCTACAAGTACCAATGCACGACGATCTACGAGTTCCTGCGCCACCGCTTCGGACCGCACACCCAGTATACAGGCTCGATCTTCTTTTTCATCACTCGTCTGCTCGCCTCGTCCGTACGGTTGTATGCCGCCTGCCTCGGCGTCTCCGTCATCCTGGGTTGGAGCCTGGCTCAAGCCCTCATTCTGTTCACGTTGATCAGTATTGTTTTCATCGCATTCGGAGGAATCAAGGCGGTCGTCTGGACGGGCGCGTTCGAGACCGTCGTTTTCTACCTGGCCGGACTGGCCGTCTGCGCGTTCCTGATTTACCAGACCCGAGGGGGAATTGCCGAAGCCTGGCGAATGGCGGGTGAAGCGGGACGGTTGAGTCTGTTCAACTGGAAATTCAGTCTATCCGATCCCACCACGCTCTGGGCCGCCATTCTGAACGCCTTCTTTGTCGGCATGTGCGTGTTCGGAACGGATCAGGAACTTATGCAGCGACTGCTCACCGTCAAAACTCGCAAGTCCAGCCAAAAGGCGATCATTTCCACCATCGCCGCCGCACTTCCGATGACTTGTCTCTATCTGGCCATCGGAACGCTCCTGTATGTCTTCTACCAACAACATCCAAGCCTTCCCCAGCCGCAGAATTCCGACAAAATCCTAAGTCACTTCGTCATCAATTCCCTTCCCTATGGGCTGAAGGGACTTGTGCTTGCCGCCATCATCCTGGCGAGCATCGATTCGCCCCTCAGTTCGCTTTCCTCCTCTTTCGTGACGGACATCTACCGCCCGCTGATCAACAAGACAGCTTCCGAAAGGCACTACCTTTGGGTTTCCAGAATCGGTGTCGTCGGGTTCGGGCTGATCCTGGCCGCGATGGCCTATCAGTGCCGCTCGTTCGAAGGAATTTTGTGGGTGGCGTTCAAAATCCTGGCCGTCACAGGCGGAAGCACGCTCGGCGTCTTCCTGCTCGGACTCCTCACAACGCGCCGCGGAAACTGGTCCAACGTCGTCGCCATGATCGTGAGCGCCCTGGGCATGGGCGTGCTTCTTTATCTATCCGAGAAGAAGTACATTACCCTCGGCTGGAGCTGGCTGATTGTATTCGGGACGGCTTGCACTTTCTTTCTGGGCTACATCCTCGGACCCTTGATGGATAGACAAACTTCCCAATCAACGGCCCGAGCGGCCTAGTTTCTGTCCCCTTATCAGTACCGATAGATTGCCGCCAGCGGTGTGTGGATGGGTGCATCCCGCGGCTCCACGACGTAGACCGCGCCTCCCTTGGACAGCGTCTGGATGATAGCGTAATCCTGCAAGTTCTTGTCGCCCGGCTGCTTGTCGTCATGGAGAACGAGCGAACCGCTCTGCGGATTAAACGTCCCCCACTGCTCCAACCCGTTGGCCACGAACAGTGTTTCCACGCGTCCCGCGTGCACAGCCTGCAAGATCTCCCGCAGATTCTGCGACGCGCGAGGCGTATTCATCGCCTGGCGATACTGAGCAACGGCATTTTCAAACGATTTGCGGAAAATCGGCTCCATGATCTCCCACGCCCGACTGTGCAGTTGATCGACCGTCACGATCTCCGAAATGCCGTCGATCCCTTCATCCACCAGTCCCGAGTATGTATTAGCTTCCTTGTAGATGGATCGGAGATACTCAACCCCCGCCAGCACCATGGGCGCACGCTCGCTGTTCAGAATCTTGATCAGACTCCGGTTGACCTGCTGGAAGAAGTCAAGGACGCCTTTCTTCTTCACCGCGTCGTCCGTTCCCGCCCCGTGGCCATGGAACATCGCCGTTCCCGATCCTGAGCCCTTCACGCCGACGCTGTGATAGTTCAATTCCGTGTCCGCCATATTGTATTTCTGCAGTTCCTCGATGTTCGTCATCACGTTGTGCAGGTCCACTTCCTTGATGCTCAGGTGCGTGCACCGGAATAGCTGAATCTGTTTCATGTTCAGCGAGAGGACATAGAATCGCCCATCCGTCATGAACATTGGCAGCAACGGCATGATATGGAACTGGTCGGAAACCACGATCCGCTCATCAAAGCTCATGGGGACCCGATAATAGCGGAAAAATCCGGGCGCGATGAAAACTGCCAAACCATCGCTTTGGTGGCGCCAGAAGAATGAATCCTCCAGAAGCGGCGAGGCCGGCTCCAGAATCTTCTTTGCCTCCAGGAAGCGAACCCGGTTCCGCACCAGTTGCTGTTCTGCTTCCCGCAACAGGTTTTTGAATCGTATTCGGTCCTGCTCAATTTCCTTCCCGGCGCGATGTGTGGGCAGAAAAATGGAGACACACGGAATGGTTTTGGAACTCATTAATTCATTTAATGCTATAATTGGCGAGACATTCATCAGCCTGTCTCCTTTCCTCCATGAGGTACAGTTGGCCCCCACCGGAACCGCCCTACTGTCAGTGACAATTAATACTCAAGTATTTGCGATCTATTCCACTCTCTATACACAAGAATTATATTCCGCGTCCCAAGACGCTTCCATCACTGATGAATTTTATGGCGAGGGGACGTAAAAGGCGGGGGTTTTTGCCGATTTTGACAAAGGATAACGGCTCGGGCGATTTGCATGGTATCCACGGCAGACTGCAATCCCCACACTTGACTTTTTAGTACATTTGCAGACGTTGAGATTTTGGCTACTGCACACATGGCACAAGGTGAGGTTCATAGCCCAGGGAGCGGGGTACCCCAAAAAGAGGGTCGACACAGTCCACTCCACAGCAGGAATTGGAGGAGCATGGTCGGACAAGCCGACTGTGGCACAACCGGCGTTCCTCTTCATCTGGGACACAGCATTACGGCGGCGGCTGCAGGGTTACCTTCGTGATGTAAATGGGCAGGAGGGGCACATTTTGATGGTCGGGGTATCCATCGCCCGTGACATCGAGGGAATGTGTTGCCACACCGCTTATGTTATCCACGATGTCCATTCCTGAAATAACTTCGCCGAAGACGGCATAGCCGGGGTTCGATGCGCTTGAGTAATTGAGGAACGCATTGTCCACGGTGTTGATGAAGAACTGGCAGGTGGCACTGTTCGGGTCCGCAGTCCTTGCCATGGCGATCGTTCCTCGAACATTCAGGAGACCACTGATATTCGTGGTTTCCAGAACAATCGGGGCGTGCGTGCCCTTTTCCTCCATATTGGTCATATTGCCCGTATTGGGATCAATGGCGGTCGCGACGAATCCGCCGCCCTGGATCATGAAACCGGGTATGACGCGATGAAAAATAGTGTGTTCGCCAGAAAATGTACCGTCGGTCCCATCGAAGAATCCTTCGTTGACATACTGAAGGAAGTTCGCGACGGTAATCGGGGCCTTTTCCCGGTTAAGTCTGAGCGTGATATTTCCCATCGAAGTCTCCATAACGACCTGTGGATACTTGTAGACGAATACGGCGGTGATCGTCTTGGCGGCCGTCATGGTGACATCCAGGGGGTTGGCGTTTCCGGAAGCGTCACCCGCCCAATGATCGAGCATCCAATCGGTAGCCGGCGTGGCGGTCAGCGTGACGGTGGAGTTCGGGTCATACTTGCTGGCGCCTGGCGACTTGGCAACCGAGCCCTGACCTTCCACATTTACGGTAAGCGCGACTTGCTCGACGAAGACGCCGGTAACAGTCTTATTGGCATTCATCGTAAGGTTGATGGAACCGGCAGTTCCGGAGGCATCGCCTTCCCAGCGGACAAAAGTCCATCCAATGGCGGGAATGGCGACCAGGTTGACACTCGTTCCGGCGTTGTATTGCGTTCCGCTGGCGGGGTTGAATCCGCCGTTTCCTACTGCCTTCAGGGTGAGCGTGTATTTCGCGGCATCTTGTTCAAATATGGCGACGATGGCGCGATCGCTGCTCATGGTGATCTGAAGGCTTGTCGCCGTTCCGAGGGTCGTCGAGCCTTCTTGCCATCTCGCAAAATGCCATCCGGCACTGGGCGTCGCGGTCAGGGTAACAAGTGATCCGTCGTTGTATTGCGTTCCGCTGGCGGGGCTGACGGTGCCTTGTCCCTGAGAAGTCAGCGTGAGGGTATATGGTTTGTCGAGTTCGAACACCGCAACCACGTTGCGATCGCCATTCATGGTGATCTGGAGATCAGTTGCGGTCCCCAGAGTCGTCGTACCTTCTTTCCACTGAGCGAAATGCCACCCCGTGCCGGGTACAGCGGTGAGGGTGACGCTATCTCCATACTTGTAACTTCCACCCGCAGGCGAGTAGCTTACGCTTCCGAACCCGTCGAGAGTGACGTTCAGAGCGACGGCCGACTCGCTGAAGACGGCGGTAATGTTCTTATTATTGTCCATGGTGACCGTGGCGGGATTGGCCGTGCCGGTCAGATCGCCTGCCCAATGGTCGAATCGCCAATCCTCGTTGGCGGGGATGGCTGTGAGTTTCACCGTGCTGTTGGGGTCGAACTTGTCCGCCGATGGATCCTTGGCCACGGTTCCCTGTCCGCTGACGTTGACAGTAAGGCTCTTTTGTTCGACAAAGACACACGTAACCTGCTCGTCCTGGTCCCACTGGAAGTTGATGGGATTGTCGGTGAAGGTGGAACCACCAATTGTCCACCGTGCAAACGTCCAGCCAGCGGCCGGAGTGGCCTCCAATGTTGCCTTTTCACCCTTGTTATAAACTGTTTGTGGAAAATCCACTGTTCCCTGACCTTCGGTGGTGAGCGTGACGTGAACCGGATCGTTGGGTTCGAAAACGGCCGTTACCGTCTTGTCACCATCCATGGTGATCAGAGTGCTGCTGCGGACACCGACGCTGTCACCTTCCCAACGGGTAAACTTCCATCCGTTGGCAGCAGATACTGCGTCGAGCAGGATCTTGTCGCCGTCGGCAAAACTCCCTCCGTTGGGAGTTACCGTTCCCTTGCCCGCGGGCGAGATATTGACGGTCAGGGTATGATACTCGGTAATCACATCATTCACATTGGGGATACACCCGGCCTGGAAGAGCAGGGCGAAAACGAGACACACGATTGTGAAATTCCGAGCAAGGGAAAGACACTGCATACTCATCTACTCTCCGATCACAAGGTTAAGCTGATCTATTATAGCCATTTTTCAGTTAACAGGCTAGGGCGCAGTTGGCGAATTCCGCTGGCGGCGAGGGAAATGCGGTCGGCGTAATTTCCCGGGCGAGGGAACGTCCTATAAGACATCTTCTTCAAAAGTCTTGACGCGCCATGAGGATAGGGTTAGAGTAGAAACTTTCCCAGTTAGAGAGGATTTTCAGATGACCAGTGAACAAACGAAACGGCCCGAACCCATTCGGTGCCGACGTTGGGCGGAACAGATTCAGCACCAGTTTGGCGGGCTGGTCTACACCACTTCTTTCATCGTCAAAAACGATGTGATGGCGTTTCTGCACCGGATGGATGGGGTGCGGAAAATGTGGTTGATCTGGGACTCCAAGTCGCCCGATTGGATCAACGAATTTCAGGGCCTGTCCGCTCGAGTCAATCTGGACGGTCATGTGTGCAACGCCAAGCAGTGTCCGGTCGATGCAGCCAACAGCCAGGTACTGCGGAACCTCTTTGCGTTCACCCGTCCGCAACTTGTCGGAATCAGAAAGAGCTTTGGGTTCGGCGACCGACTGGGTCTGGCGACGCCCGGGCACATCCTGGCGGTGGGGAATCATGCGATCATGCCCATCCTGGCCCAGCAGTCGATTCGTGAGATGACACGGACGAAACGCTCGGCGCAGCAGGTGATGGACGATGCCTGCTGGTCGGTTTTCCAGGCAGGCTTCGAGCGTCCCTTCGGTTCCGACGCGGACCATCTGAAAAATGAGGCGGATATCGACGTTTGCGCCAAAGCAGGGTTCGGATTGTTCACTATCGATCCGGGCGATCATGTGGATGACAAGGCGGACACGGACGATATCGAGACGATCAATACGAAGTTCACAAGCCTTCCGTGGGCGGTTCTGGAGACGACGGCTCAGGATAAGATCAAACGCTACGAGAACAGTGTATCTCTTGCGAGCGGAAACCTTCCGTTCACTCGGGAGCAGATTCTTCGTGCGGCCGTCAAGTATGGCCGGGCTATTGCCCATACCTACAAAATGTACCAGCATCTGCTTTCCGTGGCCGGCAAGGGACAGTTCGAACTGGAAGTGTCGGTGGACGAGACGGCTTCGCCGACGACTCCTCAGGAACACTATTATGTCGCCAGCGAGTTGAGGCGCCTGGGCGTTAAGTGGGTATCGCTGGCGCCGCGGTTTGTCGGTCGGTTCGAAAAGGGCGTCGATTACATCGGCGATTTGGATGAGTTCCGCAAGGAATTCGTGCACCACGCGGAAATCGCCAAGGCGCTCGGACCGTACAAGCTCTCCATTCACAGCGGGAGCGACAAGTTCAGCATTTATCCTATAGCAGCAGAGTACTGCGGCGACCTGATCCACGTTAAAACGGCGGGAACAAGCTATCTGGAGGCGTTACGCGTTCTGGCGAAGCTGGAGCCGGATCTGTTCCGCCAGATTCTTGATTTTGCCCGGGCCAGGTATCTGGAAGATCGGGCGTCGTACCACGTGTCGGCGGACCTCAGCAAGGTCCCGGCCGCCAAGGATCTAACGGACTACCAGATCTCCCGGCTGTTGGATGATTTTGACGCCCGCGAGGTCCTGCATGTGACGTTCGGGTCCGTCCTGACCACGCTGGACACCTCCGGTCAGCCCCGATTCCGCGACCGGCTGATAAACGCACTGATCGATCACGAAGAGGCCTATCACCAATGCCTCAAGCAGCATCTGGGTCGGCACGTGGAACCATTTACAAAATAAATGGGTTTTCGTACAAGCGGACGCGTTAGGCGGATGCAGGACAAACAGGTAACATTACGTGGAAGGCCTCGTCACGAACGAGGCCTTCTCTTTACTGACAGTCATTGAGCAGAAAGGACGATAGGAATGAACGGACTCGAACGTCTTGCGGAATGGTTCGGCGTATCTGGGCAGGTCGCAGTGATTACCGGCGCGGGTGGAATCCTGTGCAGTGAGATGGCCAAGGCGCTGGGCGCCCTGGGCGCCAAGGTTGCCATTCTGGACCTGCGGCTTGACGCGGCGGAAAAGTGCGCCTGCGCGATCCAGAACGACGGCGGAAATTCGCTGGCGGTCGAGTGCAACGTCCTCGATCGCGCCAGTGTGGAAAAAGCGTGCGAAAAGATCCTCGGACAGTGGGGAAAAGTGGATATTCTGATCAACGGGGCGGGTGGAAACCGCAAGGACGCGACGACGTCCCCGGAGTTGAGTTTCTTCGACCTTCCCGCGGAGGCAATCAAGTTCGTCTTTGATTTGAACATCATCGGAACACTGCTTCCGTCGCAGATCTTTGGGCGGCAGATGGCCAAACAAAAAACCGGGTGTATTATCAACATCTCATCGATGAACGCGACGCGCCCGCTGACGAAAATTCCGGGCTACTCGGCCGCCAAGGCGGGTGTGTCGAATTTCACCCAGTGGCTGGCGGTTCACTTGGCCCAGAATTACTCTCCGAACATCCGGGTCAACGCCATCGCCCCAGGATTCTTTCTGACCGATCAAAACCGCTTCCTGTTGACCGATGAGAAATCGGGCGATCTGACCGATCGCGGCAAAACGATCATCTCCCATACCCCGATGGGACGTTTTGGCGAGCCGAAGGACCTGATCTCGACGCTGATCTGGCTTGTGGGACCGGGCGCCAAATTCATGACCGGCGTGGTGGTTCCGGTCGACGGCGGGTTCTCCGCGTTCAGCGGCGTATAGCAATCTGCACCGAGTCAAGAGCGTGGACTTTCCGAATGTCATCCGCGTATCCGCGAAGGATCCAGTTGCTGCCTTGCTCAGGATTGGCGGCGAAGCCAACGCTGATTTCTATTCCGAAAAATCCAGCGGGTCTTTCTTCCGATATGCCAGCCCTTGGAAAATGGCAACCAAATCACCGCTTTCGTCCGTCACGCGAACGGTATACGAACCCAGTCTCGGATTCTTCGAGTTCTCCTCAGCCTCAGCCGTCAGCCATCCGCTGCTCACCGCCTTCATGAACGTAGTGTCCGCGTTGATCGCCACCGCCACCGTCCCGTGTGAGTTGCACGCCACCGCGAACGCGAAGTCGGCCAGCGTCACCAGCGCCCCGCCGTGACACGAGCCCATTCCGTTCAGATGCATCTTCTTCACCTCCATCCGCACCTTGGCCCGACCGGGTGAAACGTCCACCAGTTCAATTCCACAATGGGCGGCAAACTTGTCTTTTTTGAAGAATTTTCGTATGCGATCCATCATCTTCTCCTTTTTATCCGCTTACCACTTGCGACCATCTTTCAGACTCCAGCGCCGGGGACGATTTTTCCAAGCACCACCGGTCTGGTCGCCCCCGTGGCCGACGGAACGTTGTTGCACCATCCGTGAACCGTGGCATAACCAAGAATGGCAAACGAAACCGCCTCCTTCGCGTCCGGATCGATTCCAAACTCGCTCATCAGGGCAATTTTCGTTTCCGGCAACTCCTCTTTCAGCATGCCGACCAGCGTATCGTTCCACGCGCCCCCGCCGCAAAGGATCATCTCATCCACTCGCTGACCCAGAAATCGCCGATACGCCTCCGCAATCGACCGGGCCGTGAACGCCGTCGCCGTGGCCAGGATATCCAGCGGGGCAATTTTTCTCTTTCGCGCCTCACGCCATGCCGCGTCCGCGAACTGCACCCCAAACATCTCCCGGCCGGTCGTCTTCGGAGGTTTTCGTCGAAAATAGGCGTGCCGCATCCACTCGCCGAGCAACGATGCAACACCCTTGCCCCGGGCAGCAAGCTTGCGTGCCTTGTCGTAATCCTCCCGGCCGTCCGTAATCATCGACGTAAGTCGGTCGATCATCATGTTCCCCGGCCCGGTATCGAACGCAAGAACATCCTCAATCGTCCCGCCCGCGGGAAGGAACGTCACATTGGCGATCCCTCCGATGTTCTGCAGGGCGCGATTCTTTCGCTTATGACGAAACAGGATGTAATCCGCAAACGGGACCAGCGGCGCCCCCTGCCCGCCCGCGGCGATATCGCGAGGACGAAAATCCGCCACCGTCGTAATCCCCGTTCGTTCGGCTATGATCGATGGCTCAGCAATCTGCAGCGTCGATCGCGGTTTTTGCGGAATGTGATAGATCGTCTGGCCGTGCGACCCGATCAGATCGATCGATCGCGGGTCGATCCCCGCCTTCCGGCAAACCCGAACCACCGCATCGGCAAAAATCTCGCCCAGCACAAAATTCATCCGGCAGATATCGTCTGTCCCGCTCGTCTCCGGACGAAACAGCCTGAATATCGCCCCGCGAAGCGCCGGCGGGTATGGAAACATTTCAAAAGCAAGCAGTTTCACATCCCGACCGTCGAAGTCGATAATGGCAGCGTCCACCCCGTCCGCGCTCGTCCCGGACATGAGCCCTGCGATCCGCAACTTCTTCTTCGCCGCAAAATGCACCGCCTTTGTCGTCATGCCCACATCCTACCCTCGGCCGCAAGCGGGGGCAAAGATTTTCACAAAATGAGATTGTTAACAATCCATGACGCAGGTATCATAGTCCAATCAATTGTTAACAATCGTTAAATGGAGAATATCATGACGCATCGGACAGGAACACCGGACGAAATGCGAACGATCAAAGAGTGGATTCACGGCGTGATGGGAAACGCACCCGCCAAGCCGTTCGTGGTCCTTGACTGCCGCACCCAGGGATGGGGAACTCTCCAAACCAACCAGTCCATTTCCGGCGGACCAATCCGTCTCAACGGAAAGACCTTCACTCACGGGCTCGGAACCCACGCCTACAGTGAGATTCTCGTGAAATCCAATACGCCCCTCAAGCGATTCACCGCCTTCGCGGGTGTCGACGACAACGCCATGACCCGCCAGGCAGCCATCCGCATGATCTTCTCCGTCGAAGTCAACGGCAAGGAAGTCTGCAACGCAGGTCCGCTTGCGGTATCCGATAATCCCGCGGAAGTCAACGTGGACCTCGGTGGAGCCACCGAATTCGTCCTTAAGGCGCGCGAAGAGACCGGAACTGCGCATCTCGCCCACGCCAACTGGGCCGACGCGAAAGTTGTCCTGGCCGATGGGAAAGCTCTTACTCTCGGCACGGCCGAAAGCGAAGGATTCTTCCCAGGACCACCCTTCTCCTTCCAATACAATGGCCAGGCGTCTTCGACGTTACTTGGCGACTGGACGCGGACCAACGGATCCGCCAAGGCCGACAAAGGAGTCACCTCTTACTGGAGCGCCTGGCGCGACCCGAAAACCGGCTTGGAGTGCCGGATGGAAGCCAAGGAATTTTCCGATTTCCCCGCCGCCGAATGGGTCCTGAAGTTCAAAAACACCGGCGACGCCGACACGCCGATCCTGGAAAACATCCAACCCCTCGATCTGGTGTGGTCCGGCATAAACAATCCCGTGCTGCACTACTCCTTCGGCTCCAATTGCCGAATCGACGACTTTCTCTATCAGCAGACCCCCATCGCCTCCGGCGCCAAGATCCGCAAGACGTCCAGCGGAGGGCGATCGGCGGAGGAGACTCTCCCCTTCTTCAATGTGGCCACGCCCACGGAAGGATTCATCACCGCCATCGGCTGGACCGGTCAGTGGGCCGCCGAATTCGCCTTCAGCGGAAATGTCCTGAAAACACGGGCGGGAATGGAAAAGACGCATCTTAAACTCCACCCGGGCGAGGAAATCCGAACGCCCAGCATCCTTGTCCTGGCCTGGCAGGGAGCAAGCCCGCTCCGCGGGAATAATCTTCTTCGGCAATTCATCCTCCAGCACCACACGTATCGCCCCGACGGCAAGACGATCCCGACGCCGATCACGTGCGCCCATTGGGGCGGGATGAAAACCAGTGAACAGTTGGCCCGCGTCAAGGTAATCGCAGATCAGAAGCTCGATTACGACTATTACTGGATCGACGCCGGATGGTACGGACCGGCCGACAGCTATTCGCCTGACGAGTTCACCGGCGACTGGGCTATCCACGTCGGAAACTGGAACTGCAACCCGGCAGCCCATCCCAACGGACTCAAGCCCATCAGCGACGCCATTCACAAAGCCGGAATGAAGTTCCTCCTCTGGTTCGAGCCCGAACGCGCCATTTACGGGACTCCACTGACGCTCGAGCATCCCGAATGGTTCCTGGGGGATAAAACAAAGGGCGCAAATGTCCTCTTCAACCTGGGAATTCCAGAAGCCTGCAAGTGGCTGACGGACTACATCTGCGGCCTGATCCGCGAACACGGCGTGGACTGCTACCGTCAGGACTTCAACATCGCCCCCCTCCCCTTCTGGCAAAAGGCCGACGCACCTGATCGACAGGGCATGTCGGAAATTCGGCACATCGAGGGTCTCTACGCCTTCTGGGACGAGATTCTCCGCCGAAACCCGGGCCTCATCATCGACAACTGCTCCAGCGGTGGACGGCGAATCGACCTGGAAATGACCGGCCGAAGCATCCCCCTCTGGCGAAGCGATGTCCAGTGCTGGCCCAACTTCGATCCCACCGCCAGCCAAGTCCACACCTACGGACTCGTCCACTGGGTCCCCTGCAGTACCACAGGAACCCACATGAAACGCGGAGACACCTACAATTTCCGCAGCGCCATGTGCACGGGCGTGCAATTCGGTCTCTATGGATACGAACGCGACAAAATTGACCCAAACTACCCCTATGATTGGCACCGTAAGATGATCGCCGACCAGCGACGCGCGATCCCCTACTTCCTGGGCGACTTCTATCCGCTGACGTCGTGCTCTACGTCGCCGGAGGAATGGATGGCGTACCAGATGCACCGCGACGACTTGAATGAAGGCTTCATCGTCGCCTTCCGACGTGAGAAAAGCCCCTTCATCGCCGCCGATTTCAATCCTCAGGCCTTCGACGAGCAGGCGACTTACGAATTCGAGGACGCCGACACTGGCAAGAAGGAGACGATCACAGGCCAGACCCTCAAAACCAGGGGACTCCGAATCACCCTGGACACCCCGCGCTCCAGCCGACTCCTGTTCTATCGCAAGACCCGAGGCTAGGAACGAATCAACAACCTATCACCAACATAAAAGGGGCAGGCATCAAACCTGCCCCTTCTACTTTTCTCCTAATCTTGCAGGGACGGTGCTTGCTCCGCCCTCTTCCTCCTCTCCTCCCAAAGCCCAAAGACTAAAGCCAAAAGCCCATCGCCGCTCACGGCACGATCTTGATCTCCGCCCAGACCAGGCTGTGCGTCTTGTGAACCTTCGACATCACCTCCACCACGTTGTAACCGCGATTCATCCCGCCGAGCGGAATATCATACCCGAACACCTGCTTGGCTATCGGATGAACAGTCCCCGGAACCAGACCCGGCACGAACGTACACAACGCACCGTTGACGCGAACCTCGAACTGCTCGCCCTCCGACCTTTCCTCTGCTCCGATCCCGAAGAACACATACGCCTTGCCCGACGTCGGCTTGGGCCCGATATGAATTCGCAGCGTCGCCGTCCGATCCTTTCGGCATTCCAACGGAAGCCGCTGGATCACCGGCTCGCCCGGCGCCTGCGTGTCCACAAACGTCACCACATGTCGACGAGGATATTTTGTCGCGGTCTCCAGCTCGCCGATCTGCGACAGCAGCACCTTGCGATCCGACTCCTTGAACTCCTGCATCTCCAGCGTGCAGTTACCAGCGTCCATGTAATTGAACAGATAGATCCGATCCGCTCCACGGTCCAGCGCCGATACCGCCGCCCCGCGCACCGTCTCCGGCGTGCTCGTCATGCGTCCACTCGTCCAGGCCGCGTCGAACGGCCGAATCATAATCTCCTGCCCCGCCGCCAGCACACCCGGCCAGTCGCCCAGCAGTTCCTTCCACAGCTCAATCGGAATATCAAACTCGTTGGTCGTAAAAAACGGCGTCACGACGATCATATCCACCAGGCGTTTCTTCGCCCACTCGATCGCGTCCATCCCCATATCGCGAGCCGTCCACGGCCGCGTCGGTACCCGCACCCCGATCTTGATCCGATGACCGCGATTCTTCTCCCACGCATCCGCCTCTCGCCGAACCTCGCCCATAAACTCCGTCAGTATGCTTCGCCCTGCCTCCTCGTGCCCCGGCGGAAAATGTACGCCGAACCGCATCCAGTCCAGCTCCAACCCGTCCGCATCGTATCGCTCCAGCAGTTCCTTCACCAGTGACATCATGTAGTCTCGAACCGGCTTCTTACCATAATCAAGCGCCCGATCGTTCCACCCCTCCATTCGATAGTCCACGCACCACAGTTCGGGATGCGCCAGCCAGAATTCTCCGTGCAGGACCGAGTTCAGATTGTGCGCATCGTGAACGTCGTTCATTCGCATCGAAAGCCACGGCGACATGCCCTTCTCACGCGTGTACTTCAGCCACACCGCGTACGGATCGATTCCCTTCTCGTTCAGCGTCCACGTGTTCAGCAGCAGCCGGTGCATCCCCTCGCGGTCCGCAATGGTCGTATCCGGATCCGTTCCGAAATGCTTGTTGATCATCGGCTGATCCACCCCGACCTTCGGATCAAACCCCGCCCAATACGGCGTCCATACCTTCGTCGCATAGCTCACCCGCTGCGCGCACGGATTGAACACCAACTCCTTCATCTGCGGCGAGGTGTAATTGTCCACCATCTCCTTGAGGCCTTCGACCGTCATCTGCTCCACGTTGCGCGTAAAATAAAAATGCGAATCGTCTTCGTTCAGGGCGATACCGGACATAGGTGACTCCTTTATATACCGTGGAAGCGCATCCTATCGTCGCTCCCGAAAAAAGTAAAACTTTTTTATTTGTGTCATGACAGATGTATTATAGAATACCGCGAAACAGCTCGGAAATACAAAGGAACCCGATACATGACGCCCATACGCATCAAGTCGAACTGGCAGCTCTTCATCGACGACTTCATCTGCGCCCGTACGACCGGCTTTGACCGTATTGTGCATCACCCGCACTACAAGGGCGTGGTCATCCCCGCCGACAAGCCCTGGGAAACGGCGGGCGTAACCCCCAAGTTCGTCCAGCGTCAGCCGGACGGTACCTTCATCGCCCACTGCATGGCCATGTGGTGGGATAGTTCCCTGGCCAAGAAGGAAACAAGCTGCGCTCTGCACGTCGACCGCGCTCACCAGATCGCCTCCGCCGTCGCCTACCTCACCAGTCCCGACGGTATTCACTGGGACAAACCCAATCTTGGCCTCATGGACGCCCCCGCCGGGATCGACTGGTCCAACGCACCCTTCGCCGACGCCGCCGGAAAGACCCGCGACAACAATCTCGGCGTACCGTACATGTTCGTAGCCGACCTTATGACCCACGGCAACGTCTCCGATCCCGCCAAACGCTACGCTCTGCGCCTGGCCCCGCAGGCCCCCGGCGGATTCCCCATCGGCGCCAACTGGACCCTGGCGCCCAAAGGCTACTTCGCCGCGGAACTGCCCGATTTCATCCACGATCCGAACTGGCAGCAAAAACTCACCGACTCCGGCGGAAATTTTGATCCCCGCCGACACATCGTCCACTTCTGGGACGATATTCACGAAGAATGGGTCGCCATCGAACAGGGCGTGGTCCCCAACTGGCTACCGTCGCGCGAAATCGGACGATTCGCCTCCAAGGACCTTGTTCATTGGACCAGCCAGTCCGTCCTCTATCCAGACGCGCTCGACCCGCATCGCCAGGACTACTACGACGAGCCCATGTCGATGCACCCGTTCTACTCCGACGGCGTCGTCCTCGGACTGCTCGACTGGTTCCACTCCGATCGCACTCATCCGCTCGGCGGTCCGATCTTCAAAGACACCACCAAGCCCACCGGCCACCCCGACAACTGGCCCTTCTGCCGAAAGGGGCTCAACGAAGTCCGCATCACCATCTCCCGAGACGGCGGAAAGACCTGGGACCGCACCGCCAGCCGTGAAGCGTTCATCCCCCACGGCGTCGAGCACGACAGCGACAACCGCGTCATCTTCGCACCCTGCCCCCCCGTCCACGTCGACGATGAGGACTGGTTCTACACCACCGTCGTCGGAGGCGATCATCTCCTGATCCTCGCTAACGCCGAACAGTCCAGCTACTATCGCGACCGCATCCCCAGGCAGCAGACCGGACTCTACGTCCAAAAGCACAACCGCTTCGTCAGCCTGACCGCAAAAAACTACAAGGAAATCCTCGTCACCAAGCCCGTCCTCTGCGAAGGCACGACCCTCCAGGTCAACGCCGACGCCTGCCGCGGCTCGATCCGCGTCGCCGTCGCACCCGGTGAACCCGTCATGACCTACAACGACACCACGCCCGCCGTCGCGCCGCATCTATTGCCCGCAAAGTGCCTGCCCGGCTTCACCTTCGACGACTGCGTCCCCCTCCAGGCCAACAGCGTTACCCAAAATGTCCACTTCAAAAACGCGAAGCTCGAATCCCTGAAGGGAAAGCCTGTCTGCCTCCTCTTCGAAGTACTCGACGCGGACCTTTACGGATTCCGCATCGCCTGAGATCGACATGCAAGCCAGGATACATGGGAGACTCAAAATGGATGATGTGAAAGCAAAACGATTCGGCACCATCGCACTGGCGATCTGCTTGGGCGGACTCGCATTGCCAATCACGGCCTGCAAAACGGCGTTGCATCATACAAAACCGTGCCCTCGCACACGAGCCTCACGGATTCTCCAGCGTCCAGCCAACGCGCTCGGACCCGAATTCTTACTTCAATCGCCCAAAAGCAACAGCCCGAATTTCCGCGGGTCCTTGAGCGGAAATACACCCAGCGCCGACGGGTCAATCTGCTCAGCCGTATCGCGATCATTGACGCTCAGGGCAAATCCAATCATCCCGGACTCCGGCTTCTTCTCGCCGCCCAGCGTCCGCCACGGAATGGCTGCCTCATAGACCATTCGATTTCCATCCCGCTTCACCGCCAGCTTCAGATCTTTCGGAGCAATAGCGCTGACGGGAAACTTCTCCCCGTCATACGACGCCGTCCGATACGCTTCCGCTCCGCTCTTCGTCAGGGCCAGATCGATCTCCGTATGACGATGCCGGCTGCCCTTGTCCGCCAGTTCATTACCGGTGTGAATCTCCTCCTTGCCAGGATCGAGATCGATCGCCAATTGAACGCAGTCGCCCTGCCATGTCGAATATCCGGTCGCGTCCTGCCGGTACACGTCATCGGTCGCCTCCACTGCCACGTAGAGGAACTGCTCATCATACGCAAAACGAAACGCCGCCCGAAGATCATCATCGCCGCTGTGAAACTCCGGGCTGCGAACGACGTACTTGGTTCCCTGCAAGGTGACCGGAGCCACAGACGTCCACTCGGCCAGGTCGCCGTCGATATTCGGCAACGCCGATGGTTTCTTGACCGCAAAGAAATTCACGTCATTCGATTTCGTAACCGTATAGCCATTCGCCGCTCTCAGTACCAGACTTGCCGAACATGTCTGAATCGGCGACACCGCAAGTTTGTCATAGACAACCCGCAGAAGCTTCGTTTCCCCAGGCGACAACTGATAATCGAGCGTCTTCGCAGCCTCCGGTACACCATTGACCTGAATCTGCAATGTACCCTTCGACCCGCAGCCCTGCATTTCGATAAGGGTTGTTTGCACGCCCAGCTTGCCGTTGTGGGACGCAAATGGCATGATGTCTTTGATCATCACAGGCGACTCGACCTTCACCGTGCACCCAGCCGCCGCCACCACCGCCCCATTCTGCGAAAGATTCAAAGACATCGGGTACGTGCCCGACGCAATATCCACCGGCAGCCTAAATCGATACTCGAAAGGCGCACTTTCCAGCGAGATATCCTTCTCTGAGGCGACATCCAGTTTGAGTTTCGCATCGTGGCTCAGCATAAGCCTGCCCTGAAGCGGCAGGTCCGCCACCGCCGTCAACGACCCGCGTATAACAACGTCCGAGCCGGGATAGGCGGTAATCCGCGACTGATCCAACTTGAGCGGTTTCACCGCCCTGCTCGACCAGAGCTTCGCCGACACGCCCGCCACATAGATCGGCTCTTGCTTGAGCTCCACAGTAAGTGTGCCGTTTTCCGTGGTCACGGTCTTCGCATTCCCCATCCAGTCGTACACCGTAACCGTGGCCGCTCCGACAGGAATTTTCACCGTTCGCGGCGAATCGCCGAAATCCCACATCGCCAGGATGACCTGGTCACCACGTTCATACGCATATCCCAATGCGCTCTGGCCCAGCCAGTCGATCACGCCCGCCGACTTGTGTCCTTCCACAAGACGCGACATCGCCGCAAACGCCGGAACGATCGGTTTGGGCGCGATCTTGTCCGTACCGTAATTGACCTGGGGATTCAAATTGTAGAAAAACCCGTATCCAGCCTCGCACAAATAATCATGATAGTAGAACGAAATGCTCAACCGGAATCCTTCACCCAGCAGGATCAGGTTCGACCGTACCAGCCCCCGGGCCTGCAAAAGTTCATTTTCCTTTTGTTCACCGGTCTGGAACCCGAGTTCAGTGGCAATCATCGGCAAATCCCGGCCGACATATTGTCGTATGATCTCCTTGATCGTCAGGATGTTTTCCCGAAACCGGTTGTACTCCGGAGGCATAAGCGTGTACGGATGAATACAAAATCCGTCGAGATATTTGCCAAGCCCCTTTTGAAAGAGTCGGCGGGTCAATCCCGAATCGCGATCGATGTTGCTGGCCGTCGGCCCGGTAACGACGGCCTTCGGATCCGCTTCATGAATTGCCGGATAGGCGATTTGGTAGATTCGAATCAGGTCCTCATCGGTCCCCCTGAATCCCCACGGACTAACGGGCTCCCACGTGATCTGATAAAACCGTTCCGTTCGTTCAGGATTTTCCAGGGCATAGGCTTTTGCCGCATTCCGGCAGTATTCGGCCCAGTGCTTTTCGCCCTCGGGAGTCAGTGTGCCGGTATACCCCGCCAGCGTACCCACCGTTCCAGGGACAATAGGTGAAACCTTCCACTTCGTGGGAATGATATACATCGCCGGAACGTAGCATCGTGCCCATGAAGGCTTCTTGCCGACGCTGTCCGCCTTGCTCTTTTCTCTCGCGTCCCTGGCCTCTTTGAATTTCTGGAGACACTGACCGGGAAAGTCCGTCTCTATATTTCCCCATCCCCAGTTCCAGATTCCGATATCCCAGTAAACGCCAAGATACGGATCGAGGGCCGCATGCATCCCGGCGCCGCCCAAACCGCCGTACATCCCGAAAAACATCTCTTCCGCACGGTACATCTTCCGCTCCGACGGATCAGCGGCAACGCAATACGTAATATATCCCGCCGGCCGACTGACACGCTTCGGAATCGTCACGCCGTTCGAAAGATTCGCGTACACTCGGTAAAACCCAAGTTTCTCGTTCGGCCCAGCCACACGACCCGTCCACTGCCCCTTGTCATCGGCCTGAACCGGCAGATCCTTCTCCTGAATCACATTCTCAAGCTCGTCGACGATCTTCAAATGCAGCTTCAGCGTGTTATCTTTCGGCGAAAGCCCGGTCACGGTAAAAGAAAGCTCGACCGGCTTACCGGCCACAAACGCACTGTGCATCGGCTCGGACGTCTCGCCCGTCAGCGTGATCTCTGCCAAGGCAGAAGACTCCTGTCCTGCCATGACCAACAACAAGAGAACCCAAATTGACAGGATATGACTCCTCATTCGATGGCTCCTTGAATTGATTGATGTCCCGATTTTACGAGGTGCGAGAGCAAACCTGGGAAAATGTCCTACCAACCTTCTTCCATGTACGGAGGTTTTGGGGCAGGGTGAAAATAACTCCAGCCGCTCGGAATTTCGCCGCACTTCATCGATGTGACATGGCCGTCAACATAGAAAGCATTACAGTATCCATCGGCGGTCATATCCTGCGTGGTCGTTGCCCGGTGACGATACTGGATTCGTGCTCCATCATCGAAATGATTCGTGCTCCATATCGGACTGCCGGGCCACCACCAGGCCAATTGCGACGCTTCCGCAAAACACAAAATCTTGTCGGGAAACTTCACCGACGAGGATCGAACGTAGTTGTGCCACATATCCCCGCCTAAACCATAATTGTTATACGCAAAACCCATGTACATCGTGCTGAATTTGTATCCATACTCCGTCACTGCCGGCCCCATCGTCGGACAAAAGAATACATCGCTGCAGGGCGAGTAGTCCTGCCCCCCATTCGGAGTCTTGTCACCCACGTACATTTTGAGCAGATTTCCCCAGTACAGACGGTCCATCCCATCCCCATCCTTGTCAAAAAGGTCAACCTGGCCGACATAGGCATACGGAGGAAACACGTCCCTGTTTTCCGCCAGATACATCTGCATCCCCAACCCCATCTGCTTCATCCGTCCCGCGCACGACATCTGCATCGCGATCGCCCTGGCCTCGCTAAGCGCCGGCAGAAGAATCGCGATCAGCACGGCGATGATCGCCACCACCACCAACAGCTCGATGAGTGTAAAGCTTTTCTTCATACTGTTCTTCTCCTACTGCCTATCTGCCTATCTTCTTTCCCCCGTCGATTCCCGCTCCACAAGCCTCGCCGGCAAGATAAGCCGGCAACACGGGCTCGAGGGCTCTTCCAACCGACGAGCCAGAAGCCGAACCGCCTCGTAGCCCATCGCCTCCATGTTCAACACCACCGAACTCAGACTCGGACAAGTATGGGCACTGGCGTCGATATTATCAAATCCGAACAGACTCAGATCCTGCGGAATTCGGATCCCATGCTGCGCCGCCAGGCGAATCAAAACGTACGCAAAAATGTCGTTGCCCGCGATAATCGCCGTCGGCCGGTCCTCATCCTGCAAGTACTGATGCTCAAAACTGATCGCCATCCGTTCCAGGAACGGCAAATCCGGATACTTCTCTTTTTCCTCGAAATAGACCCGCTCATACTCGAGTCCCATCGCCCGCATCTGACTGCGATAGCCTTCCAGACGGCACAGCTGATGCGCGCCGGTCGGGACCGCCTTCCAGAAAGCGATCTTTCGATGCCCCAGTTCCGCC
The DNA here is from genome assembly GCA_964563935.1 of uncultured Phycisphaerae bacterium. GTDB lineage: Bacteria > Planctomycetota > Phycisphaerae > JAAYCJ01 > JAAYCJ01 > JBAZZQ01. Next base: position 70,451 of record CAZLZE010000005.1, read on the forward strand.
AGCCGTTTGACAACCATCTGGACCCCGCAAACATCGTCGGAGGCCACAGTGTCCAGGCTCTCCATCTCCTGCGTGGGCGGAGAATTCAGATAGACAATCGGACACAAATCGGCGGGTACCTTCAAATCCCACAGGTCGTCCGCGATGATCAAGACAATTCCATTGATCCTGTTCTTCTGAACGATATGCCGCATCTGACCTTCAATATCCGGGCTTCGACTCAAATTAAACAACCCCAGATGCGCCTCATACCCTTGCGATCCGCGCTCCACGCCGTAAATAAACCGGCCAAAGAACCCCGCCGGGGTATAGCCCATGTCACTGTCAAAACTACCGTCCGCTTCACGGTGCATTCCGACCGTAATACACGCCACATTCTCAAGCAGCGGCTGAGTATGGACGGCTTCAAGCCTGTAACCCACTTCCTTCGCCGCCTGCAGGATGCTGCGATATGTGCTCGTACGCTTGGGACGCGTGCTGCTCAGAGCCCGACTGACCGTCGCCACCGAGACACCCGCTTTCTTCGCTACATCCGCCAGACGAGCTGTACCCACTGTTTCTGCTCCATTCACATACGATACATAAGGCCACTACTTCTACTAGCCAATATATCGGATTGAATTTGCATTGTCAATGCAAATATTTGCACTCTATATGCAAATTCTTGCAGGCCAAGCAAGCAAATCGCGCCTTGAATGGCATCCGCCAGATGTCAAAACGGCCAAATAGGGCAAAAACCAGGTGACATGTACTGGATTTTGGAATTCACGCACCTAAAGGACCAAGCCGCTCCAGGCTCAGTCTACGGTGAGTTCGAAGAACGAAGTCGGCCCGTGCTTCAGACTCGCGGTGTCCAGATGGATCCTCAGCCGACCCTCTTCCCAGGCCAGCGGCAACCGTTCTCGATGCTCTCCATTGAGGGCCAGCGCATAAAGGGCCATGTCCTTTGCGTGGACGTTCTGCAACATCGCGTCCAGACGCCCCACCTTTCAAGCCCAACGGGACCGTTTCATTTCCATCCATTGAATTGTAGACATTTCTTGTATTGTTTTGTCAACATTATATAATCCATTCGATACGATATTACTCAGAATTGGACCGACATGGCGAACCAGAAGAAGACGAATCAGGCCGAGCGGGCATACCGGGAATTCCGGCGGATTTTGCTGGGAAATGAATATCCGCCCGGGACGAAACTGGCTGAAACCGCCTGTGCCCAACGGCTGGGGGTCAATCGCGGGGACGCCCGAATGGCGATGGCCAGGCTTTATTCCGAAGGACTGCTGGCCCAGGGGCCCAAATGCGGGTATCGGGTCCCCCTGCTGACGGCAAGGCAGGAGGCGGAGATTTTTGAAGCCCGGCTGATTCTGGAGACCGCGGCGGTTCGCCTGGCTGTCGAGCGGGCGACAAAGGCCGACCTTCGCCGACTGCACGCTATCTGCGACGACATGGAACTGATGGCCCGGAAGGGCTATGCTCTCGGCGTCTGCGAGGCTGACCTGCGATTCCACGAGGAGATCGTCAACGCGGCCCACAATTCGAAACTGACCCAGATCTATCTGCGTTCGAATTTACCGCTGAGCCTCGCCCGCCACGTCCCCAGCGTTCCAGTTGAAGATATGCTCCAGGACGTTCAAAAACATCGAACAATCCTGGCCGCACTGGAAAAACGAGACGGCGATCTGGTCGCCGAATTATTGAAAAAAGGAATGGAAGTTAAAAAGAACCCCGCGGCTGGGACTTCCCCACGCTTGGCGAAAGGCTTACAAAAAGGAAAGAAAGGATCAATATGATTTCCGCGGCGGCAATAACGTTTACCACGGTTCCGAAACTGAAAAACGCAACGATTAACCTGACCAACGTCCAGACCCAAAAAGTGGTCGGAGATCTCAAAACAACCATCACCCTGTTTCAAGAGGGTTCTCTTCGCGTGTGCCTGGTAACGAACCCGTTCGTCTCCTGCGAGGAAGGCGTAGCCCCCGTCTTGCGGCGGCAAATTTCCAAAGCGATAAAAATCCCGATGGAAAATGTGATCGTTTTTTCCTCCCATAATCATTGCGTCCCAACCCTCGCGGCGAATCATACACGGACATGGAATCAGCCCCTCGGGCGAAAGGTAAATGCAAAACTTCTCGATCTGGGTAAACAGTTTGTCAAGCAGGCGGTCGAGGCGGCCCGGCGGTTACCGGACCGGCTGGAGCCGGTGAGCGTCTGGTACGCGGTCGGAAAAGAGGATCGGATAACCTACAATCGCAAAGGCCGCCGGCCCGACGGCACGACCTACTTTATGCGGGAAGAAGACCGCCGGCTGCTCGGGAAAGATTTTCGCGGCAATATCGATCCCGACGCCCCGATTGTCTGCCTGAAAAACGCGAACGGCAGGCCGGTATGTTTCCTAACCCAGTTTACAGGCCATCCGGTAACGGCGTATCATCCGGAACGACCGGTCTTTTACGGCGAATATCCCCAGGTGGCATGCGAGGACGTAAGCCGCCGGTTTTCGAACGTGCCGGTCGGTTTCATTCAAGGCTGCGCGGGCGATATTAATTCCAAGGAAATGTTCTGCGGCGGAGTCAAGCGGGCGGAGCAGTTCGGCCATTATCTGGGCCGGGCGTACCTCCAGGCGGCGAAAAAACTCAAGGAATCAAAACGGCAGGGAATGGATTTTGAAACAATCGTGGTACGTGTCCCGTGCAAACCACTGCCACCGAAAAAAGAGGTGGAACGGGAAATGGCGGAAATAAAAGACTTCATCCGCAGGGCGAATGCGGGCGATGAGAATACGCGGAGCTGCGTGGGATTGAATTTTCCGCGGAGCCTGTCTCCGGCCTATCGAGCCGCCCTGGTCAAGATGATCCTGCCGTGGAGCCGGCGGACGCTCTCGCTTTATAAACAAGGCAAGGCCCACCAGTCCCCGAAATACGTCGAGATGGAGGTCGTGGTGTTACGCCTCGGGGATGTGGGAATTGTCGGAATGCCCTGCGAGCCGTTTAGCGGGATCGGCCGGTTGATAAAAAAACGGTCACCTCTCCCTCTGGCGATTCCCTGCGGGTATACCAATTCCTCCTTCGGCTACGTCACCGACGCCCCGAATACCGGCGACCGAGAGTATTTGAGTTCCTTTTATCGATACACCAAATTTCTTCCGCCCTACCGAAAACCGGCAGGCGATGTTCTGGCCATCCAGGCAGTGAAGAAGCTGAAACAATTTGCGAAAGGAAAATAACCATGACGGACGGAATGTTCTATGAAATCGGGAAAAACCCTCAGATTGATGACCAGGTAACGCTGGGATATCAATATCCGGGGTATCGGAATAAACTCATCATCGGCGATCATGCGATTATCCGATCGGGAACGATTATTTACGCCGACACAGTCATCGGCGACCGCTTCTCCTGCGGCCATCAGGTCCTGATCCGCGCTCAAACCACGATCGGTAATCGCGTCGTGGTCTACCATAAATGCACCCTCGAAGGCCGGCTCAAAATCGGCTCCGGCGTCAAAATCATGGCCCACGTCTATATCCCCAGCACCACGACCATCGGGAACATGGTCTTCATCGGACCCGGAACCATTTTTCTCAATGACCGGTTTCCCATGCGGCGAAAGGCCCCGGTCCAGGGCGCGACCGTCGGGAATCACGTCTCCATCGGCGGAAACGTCACCATCTGCCCCGGCGTCACGATCGGCGATAACTGCCTCATCGGGGCCGGCGCGGTGATCACCAGGGATATCCCCCCGAACACTCTCGCCTACGGCTCGCCCGCCCGCTGCCACCCGCTGCCCGATATCGCCGCCAGAGGAAATCTCCCTGAACTGCTCCTCCCTCA
>CAZLZE010000006.1:0-64133 GCA_964563935.1 uncultured Phycisphaerae bacterium
TGGGGGAGTTCCTCCGGCCGGGTTGGGAAGGGGGGAAAGGATTGACTGTGGTGTCGCCGGAATATCCGGAGTTTGGTTGGGTCGTTCTTCAATCGGGCTCAAGTTCTTAGAATAATGATGAAATTCCTGAAACATTGGACCTTGTAACGCGTCTATATAGTAGAGAGATACTGGCAGGGGAAGGGGACTGAAAAAGGGCCGTGCTGTAATACGGCACCTATTGGGGTCTATCGTGCCTGTAGTTTCGGTTGCGATCGTTTTGTTTTTGGGAGGCGTGCAATGTCTGGCATGAGGGAAAATCAAAGGGTGTTCGGATTCACCCTTATTGAACTGCTGGTGGTCGTCGCCATCATATCGCTTCTGATATCGATCCTGCTTCCGGCGGTAGGTTCGGCGAGGGAGTTGGCGAAAGGGATGTCTTGCTCGAACAACGTGCGGCAGTTCTTGATTGCCAACACGCAGTACAGCACGGATCATCACGACACTTGGCCTGGTCGCGGGGACAACAGCGTTACGGATGATTACGATAACACGTTGTGTTCTTGGGTTCCGTGCGGAGAGGCGACGGATCCGCAATTCGACATCAAGAAGGGCGTTCTGTTTCCTTATATCGTGAATCCGGTGCTTTACCGGTGTCCGAGCGATCCTGCGCCGTCGAACGGTCAGATCAGTTATTCGATCAACGCCAATCTGTACACGCATTACGTCTGCCTTCCGAGCGTTCGGCCGACGATCAAATACCCGAAGCCGGAACGATTCACGGCTCAGCCCGACCATCTGGTGATTTTTGTGGATGAGGCGAATCAACAGAATGATGGGAACTTCAAGCCGATCCGGATTTCCGCCGGGATGTTCGGAGACATTCCAGCCTGGTGGCATAACAACAAGGCGGTGTTCGGATTTTTCGACAATCACGTGGATCTTCGCAGTTCCCAGGATGCACACATTATGGATCACAATGACCCGTGTTGGTATCCGACGGACAACGAGACAGAGCACGAGCAGATCATATGAAGAAGGTATTTTTGCTGATTTTCATCTTGGCGGGCAGCTCCTGGGCGTCGGCTGGGGACTGGGGTACCATTTCCTGGTCCGAGCTCAAGAAAGAAGGGAAGCTGAAGGTCGGATTCGTCATTGAGCCGGACGCGAGGACCAGATTTGAGCGACTGAAGCTTACCGCCCGTCCTGGGCCGATCACTCTTGCCACCATTGAAACTCCCCAGATCAGCCATACGGGTTTCGCCGTGTCAGGTGAGGTGAAATGTCAGGGATTGACGCAATACGGGACGCTGGAACTGGTGGCGTATTATCCCGGAGGACGGACGTACAGCATACAGGCGGTCGGGTCGAATCTTTTCGCCCTGAATCTTTATGGTTCATCCGACTGGACCCGCTTTTCTTTCTGGTACTTCCTGAGTTCCAATTCAAAAGAGAAGCCCGAACGATTTGAGGTGCGGATCAATGTGCCCGGTGAGGGGGCGGTTTATCTATCGCCTTTACACTTTGGTGAGTTTGAAAAGAGCAAGCCGGTGCAGGTTACTCGCGGCAGCATGCGCACAGTCTTCGTGATCTTTTTGATCGTGGTTCTTGTTCTGACGTTGGCCTTTTACTGGACGCTGTCCCGATATCGACCCGGAAAGTGGACATTGGCCTTTATCATCCCCATGACCCTTCTGGGCGGCGTGCTTCTTCTCATGGGCATCCCGGCTTTGTATACCAGCGGGCAATTTACGGACTTCGCTCCCTTCATCTTCCTCGGTGCTGCGGAGGTATTGCTTCCCTGGATTCTGAAGGCCCGTGCTCAGCTGCGATATCAGTAGGCGGAATCCAGCACTCTACCGGACTAAGGTCCCAGGCCTCGGGCCGGAGAGCTTTATCTTTTTGCGATAACGCAACGGACTTATACCGAAGGTGGATTTGAAGGTCTTGCTGAAATGGAAGATGTCGGCGAACCCGACTTTCCTGCTGATCTCCGTGATGGTGGAGATTGGTTGAGCCAGAAGGACCTGCGCTTTTCGCATGCGTGCCCGCATCACATAGGCCATCGGAGCCAGCCCGACCACTTTCTTGAAAACATAGTGAAATCGCGTTTCGGAAAGAAACACCAGTTGGGCCAGTTGGGAACGCTGGATTGGCTGATCCAGGTGTTTTTCGACATAATTGAAGACGGGCTCCATGCGAGTGATTTCCAATAGGTCGGCTGGGTCCATCGCCCGGAGTTTCGACACGGAAATGATGGATCGCAAAAGTCGGGTAGCCAGTTCATGTCTGACAACGGCCTGGACAAAGACATCGCCTCCGGCCGGCTCGTCGGCCATGGCCTGATGCAGGTCATGGGTGAGGCGTCCGATTTCGATACCGGCGGATCGTCTGACGCGCCGGGGCACTTCAAAAAAGTGGAAAATATCCATCGAGCCGAATACCGTATAACGGATGTGTGCATAGCTGACAACGCCCGGCCTGGGCATGCTTACGGTATGGCGAATTCCGCCGGGCACCAGCAGCGCCTCGCCGGCTTTGATCTTCAGGAGTCCTTCGTTCTCGATTCTGCAGTAGTATTCTCCCTGTTGCGGACAGACAATTACCAGAAACGGCATGAGTCGCCAATCGGTTTCACCATGGCAGCAGGGATTGCTATGACTGCCGATGAAATACTCCCAGCCTAATGATCGCTGAAGCAGAAGCGAAAGCGACTGGTCGTTATCCTGTAATTCAGAATGCTCCATAATAGTACAAATATACAAAAATAGAGCAGGTTTGTCCATGTCGCGGCTGTAAGAGAAGGGGTTAAAATACGTGTATAAAGTTAAGGTGTTATCGTAGAAACCGTACTTTTTTATTGGATGAGTATAAAATGATAAGAACCCGGTCCCAGATGGAACAGATACGATGTGACAAATGTCATGACGGTGTAGGAACCATTTCATTTTATTCGGTCATTGCAGCCGGCGACAGCGATCATGCCTTGCTCTTTGTTCATGACGATATTGTGCCGCCGGGAGTGAGTATCGGTGAACATCGCCACGAGGGAACTGAAGAGATCTATTACGTTCTTGAGGGCCATGGTACGCTGATCATGGATCATCAGCAGTCACCCGTGGGGCCGGGCGATGTCAGCCTGGTCAAATCCGGCCATTCCCACGGAATCATCAATACCGGCCAAGCCGACCTGCGATTGATCGTGGTCGGTCTGAAGGCCAGTTAGGAATCGACATTAACGCCTCGATTTGTGAATGGAGTTTTGTGCGATGAAAAGTAATCCCTCACTTCCGTTGTCTGTTGCGGTCATCGGCGGCGGTTTCGGCAGGTTCCACATTGGAGGCTTGCTGAACGAGCCGGACAAGTTTGTCATAAAAGCAATCTGCGATCAGAATCCCGCGGTGATCGATGACGTCAGGAAGAGTTTCGCCTTGCCGGCGTCTTGTGTCTTTCATACGGATTATCATAAGGTCATCAGCGATCCGACGATCGACGCCGTTTTCGTCAGTCTGCCGCACCACCTTCACGAATCCGTCTGCATTGAGGCTGCGAATTACGGCAAACACATCATGCTCGACAAACCGATCGCCCGGACCCTGGAAGAAGCGGACCGCATTATTGAAGCGACCCGCAAAAATCAGGTGACGCTCATGATCGCCCATCAGATGCGGTTCTATGTGCCGTTTCGAAAGATGCATGAGTTGATCTCCAAAAACGTTCTGGGCCAGCCCTTGTACGCGGAAACTTGTCACCACCAGAATTTCAATCCGCCGGCCTCAGCCAACTGGCGGTCGAAATCGTCCGTGGGCGGCGGCTGTGTGATTGGATCGGGCATCCATAATATCGATTTGATGCGTTGGTTCTTCGGGGAGCCCGTTGAAGTTGTTGCCTTCGGCGTCGGCGACCCCAACCGTCTCGAAGCGGAGGTCGCCGCGTCCATTTCGTTTAGGTTCAAACAAGGCACGGTGGTAAACTTCAGTTGCAATTGGGGCTGTCACGGCGCCATGAACAGCTACGAGTGGGGCGAATGGGCGATATTCTGCTCTCAAGGCGATGTGGCCTGGAAGAATGGAAGTTTGATCATCGGCCACAACTACGGCAAGGAAATCGAAGAGTTCAAGGGCGAGAATTACCCGTGTGAATCGATCTGGACTCACTTCGCCGGATGTATCATCAACCGAACCGAGCCGCTGATCAGCGGTACCGACGCTCGCGCGTCCCTGGCCCTTGTTCAGAACATCTACAAATCCATTGCCACCGGAAAACCGGTGTTGTGTTAGGCTGTAGAGGACTTCGAGGATATCATACTTACTTTTCCGGTGGTCTTTGATGGCCTGGAGAGTATTCTTCGCTTGGGAGTGTGACACATCTTTGCGGTACCCTCGCTAACCGCCCACACGCCCGTCATTCCCGTGAAGACGGGAATCCTGAAGGGGCCAGCCGGTCCCTGAATATTAAGTGGCCAGGAGGTCGCTTCTGCATCATCCGGTCCAGCCGGATGATGACGAGGAGAGGGGCTGGAAACTCTTGGCACATCCTTCGTCTTGAGCGATGGTAAAACATTCTCCCACCGCAGCGGCGATGGCGGTACAATACGGCCATGTTTCTGAGTGGTCAAATTTGGGTTGGTCTTGTGTTGCTGGGCACGCCGGTGGTGTTCTTCGGTCCGTTGTTCCTGACGTGCGGGCTGGGACCGATGGAAGATGATCTGATCCAGTATTTTCCGTATCTGGCTTGGGTGAGCGGGAATCTGAAGGCAGGGGTGTTTCCGCTATGGAATCCGCTGGCGTACGGGGGGTATTCGGCGATTGGGGATCCGCAGTCGGGTATTTTGTACCCTTTGAACTGGATTGGGGTGTTTTTGAGTCCGGGGGTGGCGTATCCGCTCTTGCTGATCATTCATTACTGGATTGCCGGATTGGGAATGTACCGGCTGGGGCGCCAGTGGAACTTGGCGATGGTCTCCGCGACGACGGGGGCGGTGGTATGGATGTTCTGCGGCTTTATGCTGGGACATCGGACGCACTATACGATCCTGGCAGCGGCGGCGTGGATGAGCGTGATTTTCTACCTGTGGACACGGATTCGAGATACAAATCGGCCTTGGGGGTGTTTCGCGGCGGTGGTCGTTTGTCAGGGCCTGCAATTGCTGGCGGGTCACGTGCAGGTGGCGGTGCTGACGGGGATGGCCCTTTTTATCTATCTGGCGGTCACTTCCGGTCCCTTGCGGGTTCGAATGCTGGTCTTTTTGGGTTTGAGTTACGTTCTGACGTTTGGGGTGGCGGCGGTTCAGCTTTTTCCTGTCTGGCAGGTGTATTCGGAGTCGGTCCGATCGGCGAACAGTTACCGATTCATTACGGAGAATTCGTTTTTTCCCCTGGCTTGGCCATTGGTCATTGCGCCGGCGAGCCTGGGGTTGCGAATCCCGAATTTCCTGTACGAACACAAGTATTTTGGCCCGTGGAATCATTGTGAGCTGAACGCATTTACGACACTGGCGGGGTTGACGTTGGCGGCCTTCGCGGTGCGCAACATTCGCCGGAATGAGGTCCATCGAAGAACGACCTGGTTCCTTCTTGTTCTGGGCGTGCTGGCGATATTTCTGGCCTTGGGGCGATACAATCCGGCGTTCAAGTTTCTTTACTATTTGCCGATTGTTCGTCCGTTCCGCTGTCCGGCGCGGTATCTGCTCTGGTTCAATTTCGCGGTGGCGGGGCTGGCGATGCTGGGGATGGAGGATTTACGGCGACGGGTGGGGGCGGTGCGGTTTCGGCGATTTGGGGTTTGGTTTGTGGTGGTTGTCGGTATTCTGTTCGCGGGGTACCTTGGCCTGATGCGTTATGTGGCAGGTCGGCCGGAGGCGGCGAGACTGGTGCCGGAATCGATGTCAGGGCTGATCGCGTCGGTTCGTGAAGCCGTCACGCCGTGGAATCCAGCCATCTCTATTCCGCTGGGTGTAGCGATAGGATTGGTGATTGTGGCGCTGCTGGTTCCGCGACGGTGGTTACCGGGGATGATTCTCTTGCTGGTAGTCGTGGAAGCGGGGACATTCGCTCCGTTTTATGATATCCGATTCGAGAAGGTGGGAAAGGTGGACCTGACGCCGCCTGTGGCCAAGACGCTGAACAAGATCGCTCCAAACGCGCGCGGATTCATCTGGCCGCTCAGCCAGGATCCGTATGTCGAGCCACTGGAGACGCTTGAGCCGTTCTGCAATATGCTGGCAGGGCGGGCGTCGATTACCGGGTACGGACCACTGCTGAACAAGTACGCGCGGCGTCTATTCGGCTGGGAGTTGTGGCCGACGACGGGACAGTTTGTTGAATTGCTCGCGCGGACGGATATGCTCCGCCGGTACGGGATTCGATACATTGTTGCCGACTCACTCCGGGGCAGGCAGATTGGATCGCTAAAGGAATTTGCGGGCGATGGGCGGAACGACGTTCGAGAGGTTTTGGCAAAGGCGGTGACGGTGACTCCGGATCAGCCGTTTGTTCGGGAGTTGGAGCTTGGGGCAGGAATGTATCGACTTTCGTTCCAGGCACGACGGACCACGGCGGATCAGTTGCGGCTGTTCGTGTCGGTTCGGGGTTGGACAGACGAGTTGTGGGGACATCAGCAACTGGGCCTGGAGACGTGGGACATTGGCGAAAGCTATCGGCAATTCTCATGGACTTTTTTCGTTCCGCGAAGCGCGGGGCGAGCGACCCAGCTTAGCCTGGTGACGCAGTTGGGGCAGTGCGAGTTCAAGGGTGTTGTCTTAAGTGGAACTTCGTTCAATCTGGACCATCTGCGAGAGCATCCGGTGAAATCGGGGGAAGGTGTACGGCTTTTTGAGAACCTGACGTGGCGAGGGGATGGTTTCTTCGCGGAGAAGGTCCGTATTATAAAAGGGGACGATGTGGCGGACGATTCGCGAATGCTGGCGGCGGATTGGGTGCTTTTTTCGCCGCAGCGGGATGCGACGTGGGTTGTTCCAAACGGGACGGCGGGGCTGCCGGACCAGTTGGGGACGGGGCGTGTGGTAAGCGTTACCGAGACAGTGAACGGGGTCAAGGCGACGGTGGAAGTAGAGCGAGGTCGAGGTCTTTTTGTGCTTCCGGCGGGGTATAATCGTGGTTGGCTGGCGACGGTGGACGGGTTGGAGACGAAGGTTTACTGTGCGGACGGGATTTCCCGAGCTGTTGCGGTACCGGAGGGGCGGCATGAAGTGACATTGAGTTACGCACCGAACTCATTTACGGTGGGGCTGGCTGTGACAGTCTTTGCGGGACTGATATTGGCCGTGATTCTGACCAAGGGGATGGCAGATAAGGTCACGCGGTAGTGCCAGTTTTTGATATTCTCATTTGCGCCGGCGAATCAGGCCGAAAAGACCCATTGCCAGTATCGATAGCGTCGCGGGCTCGGGTACCGAGGAGTACGCCGAATCCAAGCCGCCGAGACCTCCGCTCCCGAAGTTCTGGGAGAGGGCGAGGTAGTCGCTGAAATTCACTATCCCATCACTGTTGAAGTCTCCCGAGGTCCATCCGCCAGCCAAGCCGAAGTTCTGGCCGAGGATCAGGTAATCGGTGAAATTGACGACACCATCTTTGTTGGCATCGCCGGGCGTGACGGGGAGAGCGGTGATTCCAATGAAGGGATCGCTGTAGGTGGGCATTATCACCCCGGGGACGTACCCGCCGTGGATGACGAGTGCCCGATTGCCGAAGAGGTTCATTCCGATGATTCCATCGATGTATCCACCGTCGCTGCCGGTGACGTCGAGGACGATGATCGGGACGTTGCTAAGTACGAGGTTGCCCAAGCCGGTGGCGGGGAGCGTAAGTTGGTCGATGGTGTACCCAGGGGCGGTTTGGGTCCCGCCGATTCCGGTGATCTCGACGGTGAATTCCGGACTGCCGAGGTTCAGGCCGAGGTCAAGTGCGTTATCGGTGGAGATAACGGTCACCTGGGCGCCGGTATCGAAGAGAAAACTTCCACCGCCGTATCGTCCATTGTCAGTGACGTTGGCGTCGACGAACATGGCCGCCGATGCGGTCGGCGCGGGCGGGAGTCCCAGATCCTCAAACTCGGGCGGAATGAAGGTCGGAGGAAGCAAGCTGGGTTGATCGAAAGTGGCATGGAGGCGATATTCGAAGGCCGGGACGCCAGCGGCATGGCGGTCGGTGTAGAAGTCGATGGCGGGGGTGTTATAGCTGACGCCGTTGAAGGTACCGGTCAGGTATGGTTGATTGGCACGGATGACGGTGGTGTAGTTGACGGCGAAGGGCATACCGAAAACCGTGGGCAGGTCCTGATCGTCGGGTCTTGCCGCGACGGCTTCACAGTTGCTGACGCCGACGAAGGAGGCGGTATTGGGTACGCCTCCGGAGATGCACTGAGTGCCATAGCCGAAGAACCCGGCGGCGTGCATGATGTCGCCGTAGACCGGGTCGGGTCCGGCGCCCTGAAGTTCGATGGTTCGATCGATGTCTGCCAGTCCCCACGCGGTGCGATCGGCAAGGCTCATGAGGCTGACGTTGGCGCCGGTATCCAATGTGGCGATGGTACGATACGGATTAGCCGCCGAGGGATAAGGCGTTCCGATCATGCTCGGCTGACGGACGGTCTCCCACTCCAGTTCGTTGTTAGTGGCATTGGTCAGTCCAACGACGAGTTGGGGTGTGAATCCGGCGATAGGGATTGTCGGAGTCTGGCTGGATGCCGTCGAAGCCGCGATACCGTTGGAGCTGGTTGGACTTGCTTGGATGACGTTCTTGACTTGGAGATAGGCATCGGCCGGTGAAACGGAGAAGGTCCAGAAAAATGTGAATCCCCCCAGCCAGAGAGCGGACCTGAACCATACGCTTCTTTTCGCAGTCATCGTTCACCTCCTGAGGCTTAAGCCCAAACGCTGAGTTGGATTTTGGGATTCACGCCGTGACCCACTGTTAATCAAAATGACCCAAGTTCCTATTGTATTAAGTTTTACGTGATTTTACAAGGGACTTGCCATTAGCTCTATTGTATGGTGGGCGTCAACCCTGCTGTTCGGCGTCTCGCCACGGATCGCCACGAAGAGGGTGAGTCTGAGGTCCGCTCCTGTACAATATTGACACGGGGTCGCGATGCCCTGCTGGTGTGCGTCCTCGGTTTTTATGCAGGTTCTAATAGGCTCTAATCTCGAAGATACGCGCTTCGGGACTGCCGTTGGTTCCATGTACCAGGATGCGAACGCCGCTGGTGCTGACGGGGTTGAATCTATGAACGCGGAAATATTGGTAATTGTTCTCTTCGGAAATAATCGTGTACCATGCTATGTGGGATTTGACTTGAATGTCATAGTGCCTGGCGATGGCGGGGAGTACTCCGCAGCCGAAGACGCCTAATGGAGCGGGCCAGGTGATGTTGCTGTCGAATTGGCCATCGAAAGTGATCTGGAGTTGTCGGATTTGAACAGGCTCGGACCACGTAAGTTCCAGCCACTGGGTGTGTGCGCTCAGGGGTTGGGAAACCCAGGCGTTGGTCCATTGTTCCGGCCGGGTGACGCCGTTAAGTACATTGGCGGGGGAGTAAGGTTTGGACTCGGGGGTGAGTCTGAAGATGAAGGTTCCCCGCATGGTCTGGTAGGGGGGGGCGAGCTCGGGTCTATCGCAGTCGCGGGGCTCGTATCGGCCTCGGACAGTACCGATTGGAGCCGCTGAATGTCCCAGCCATGTGGTTTCGGGGTCAGCTTCCACCCAGACCCAGTACAGGCCAGGGTCCAGGGATTGTCGATTGAATCGCAGGGTGATCCATTCACGTCCATTTCCGACAGTGGCGGTTTCGCATCGGGCCAAATCCTCTGTTGACGAGAAATCCCACAGATCCTTTGCTTTGCGGAGTCCCGCGCGCAGGGGCGAGGGTTTGGGACTTTCGATGAGAATCTCGATAAAATCCAGCCGGTTCTCCGAAAGGGGGAAGAGCTGGAACAGCCGATGCCGGAATGGACACGCATTCTGGGGCGATTCGGGGACGATGAGAGAAGATTCACTGGATGCGGAGACGACGGCCTGGCGGGCCAGATCGCGGGGATCCTCATTTCGACAATAGGGGATATAGACGCCTTGGCGAAGGAGTTCCTGTTGCACTTTCTGGGGATCGATTCCGACGGCTGAAGCCACTCCTGCCGCCTGTCCGGTGAGTCCGCAGGTGGCCATGACGCGAGCGGAACCGAGAGCTACGTGGGTGAAAGAGGCATCACGTCCGGCGAAGAGCAGATTCGGAATGTCCTTGGAAATCAGGCAGCGCAGGGGGATAGTGTACGGTCTTGCGAGGGGAATACTGATATTTGGCGGCTCTTTGCTGAACACGCCCTCCGGGACGTGGACGTCGACGGGCCAGCCGCCGTAGGCGACTCGATCGTCAAAGATCTTTCCCTCCATGATATCGTTCTGGTTCAGCCAGTATCTGCCTTCAATTCGCCGGGATTCGCGTTTGCCGGGCAATGGAGTGATCCAGTTGAGGGCGAAATTTTCCGCGCCGTGATCGCCGTGGTTCTTCATGTGGTCCCAGACTCCCATCAGAACGCACAACAGTTGGCGGTAGATCTCCTCATTGTCGTCGATGGTGGATCGGTCGCCGCCGGCGGAGAGCCACCAGAACCCGCCGCAGAGGTTTCCAAATTGCCACGATGACCGGTCGGTATCGCGGAAGGGAAGGTCGTCGTCGGTTCTGTAGCAGTAGGCCCAGTGCGGCGGCGTGAACGGAGTGGGTTTGCCCATGTCCTTCAGGTGGAATTGGACACAGGAAGGAAGGGTTTTTGTGTCTGGGGACTGCGGAGCCAGCGACTCGTTGAATTCGTTCTGTCCCTCTCGACCGATTCGGAAGGTGGCGCCGGCCTGGGTGGCGACGAACCCGTCTCCCGTGCAATCGATGAACGTTTTGGCTTTGAGAATGAATTGTTTCTCGGTCGTCAATTGATCGGCTTCAACGCTTCTGATGCGATTTTGGATCCCCATCCGGACGGCGCGGACCCGGGTGTTCATGAAGATCTCGATGTTCGTCTCTGTCTCGACGCGTTCACGGCAGATCAGGCTGAGGACGTCGTGCGAGTCGGCGGGATTGCGTCGCAGGTGCTCGATGCGGATTTCATCGATGGCTCCGGATTCTCGGAGGGACCGGGCAATGGCCTGTCCGGAGCAATCGGCGCCCGCGATGTGGATACGAAGTTCCCCGGAGGCGTTTCCTCCGAGCAAGGGTCGGTCGTGGATGAGCGCGGTTTTCGCGCCGGCGCGAGCGGCACCAATCGCGGCGCATACGCCGGACAGTCCGCCACCGACCACGATGACATCAAAAGCGCGTTGGGTAATCATGTCAGCGTTGTCCTTTCGTGACAGAGCGACATATCCTATATCACTTCATCAGGATTGACAAGTAATTAATTGAGTTGCAATGCATAAAAAGATTGACAGATGGGGCGGAAGGTGTTAGAATGGACCTGTTTAATACGTATTAGGTAGCTAGTTAATTCGTATTAAGGGAATATCAGGTGCCGCCGACTCAAAAAGAAATTGCCAAGCGTCTGGGGGTTTCCCAAGGATTAGTCTCACAGATATTAAATGGGAAATGGCCTGCGAGGTCGAGACTTCATCAGCATATTCTGCGCGAGTGCGAGCGGTTGGGGTATCTTCCCAATCATGCGGCCTCGGCGCTTCGGACGGGTCGACAGCGGACGTGGGGTGTGATTCTGCCGAGTTTTACCTGGCTGGCGGACTTCAATCGGCAGATTGTTCAGGGGATCTGGCAGATTGCGCAGGAGAATAGCCAATCGCTTTCGTTGATGTCGATAGAAGGGGACGAGCCGGATGCCTCGGAGTACATGCGCCAGATCCGGCAGGGGCGGTTTGATGGGATTTTTCTTTTTTACGCGGGGAAGGAAAACGAGAGTACTCCGGACATTCCTTTTGAGGAGATCAACCAGTTGGGGGTATCGACGGTGGTCGTGAATTGTCCGATGCGCGACGGTGGGGTGCATCATGTCTATTCGGATGCGGAAAACGGGGTGATCCAAGTGGTGAGACATCTTGTGGAGGTCCACAACCGGCGGCGGATCGCGTACCTTTGTCGAAATAAACATTCCTGGCAGATGGAGGACCGGTATCGCGGGTATGTTCGGGGGCATGAGGAATTGGGGATGACGGTCGATCCGGCGTTGACGGTGGATCTGCGATCGACGGGAAGTTATGAGAGCGATGCGGAAGCCCTGGTTGAGGAGTTGCTGGCGAGGGGAGCCTCGTTCGACGCGATTGTCACTCCGATGGACTATGTGGGGATCCCGGCGATTGGGGCGCTGCAGGACCATGGAATCCGGGTGCCGCAGGACGTATCGGTAACGGGTTTTGACGATTTTCATCTGTGCGCGGGGATTCGGCCGCGATTGACGACGGTTCGGTGCGATGGAGTCGAGATGGGGCGGAAGGCGGCCCAGATGATGCTTGGCGTATTGGAGGAGAAGGATAATCCCGCCATCCGCAAATTTGCCATTCCGACCTCGCTGGTCGTTCGCGAATCGTGCGGATGCGGAAGAATCTCTGATTGATGATTTCGGAAGGAGAATTTGCACATGAAACCAAGTGGAATAAACAAACCGGCGAAGCTCTTCAATCATCGATCATCAATCCGAAATCATAAATGCTTTACGCTTATCGAACTGCTGGTCGTTGTGGCCATCATTGCTGTGCTGATTGCGATCCTGCTGCCGGCGATTGCGAATGCTCGGGAAGCGGCGCGGTTTTTGTCGTGTGCGAATAATTTCCACGCGATTGGGCTGGCATTGCAGATGTACGGGCAAGCCAATAGCGGGCAGGTCCCCGAGGAGATGGCCACGGCGAATACGTGGGATTCTACGATAGTGTGGGTTTCTGGGTGGGCGTATACGAGTCTGGGACAGTTGGTTTCTCCGGTCTCGTATCTTGGTAGCGGTAAGTCGCTGTATTGTCCGACGGGGTCGATGGGATGGTACAAGTATTTCGATGGTTGGCCCGACCCGGGGTATTTTAACTACGGTTCCTGGCGGGTGGCGATAGTGAACTACGATTTTCAGGGGTGGCTGAAACCGGATGGCATTGGGTATTATCGTCCTTCCCTGGCGGGCTACGACCAGGCCCGTCTTCCGGTGGCTTGGGATACGATCGGGCTTAGCTTGCTGGAAGGAGCGACGCAGCACGACGATCGCTGGAATGTGCTGTACTCTGACGGACATGTGCGAGCCTATCACAACGGCGAACATGACGACTACCGCGGCACGCCTGATGCATCCGTGGTGGCGGCGCCCGAAAACGAATCTCAGATCTGGAACATCAGCTTCGTGAATTTGATCAATGGCGGTATGAATCAGCAACGGGCCGGGATGGCCATGAAGTACCGGTTCATCCCGAATTATTAATGTCATATCGAGGAACATTCTGTCGGCGGGATCATTCCCAGGACCCTTCTACGAGGAGGCTTTGCCGTGAGTCTACGCGATTCAGTCGTTATTTCGGTCTGTCTGTTTGTATGTTTGAGCAATACAGTTCGGGGAGAGAATCTGGTTCGTAACGGCGGATTTGAGGCGGGCGATTCGGGGTGGAAGTGGATCAACTCGCGAAGCGCCAAGGCTTCGGGGAAGGTGGATACGAACATCCGCCACACCGGAAAGGCGTCGTATCGGATCACGAACGCTTCGAAGCTCAGTCCGTACGTCTATTGCGAGATTTACCAGGACGTGAAGGTCAAGCCGAACACGAAATACGTGATCAGTGCCTGGTGCAAAGGACAAGGCGCGAGTTGGTGTCGGTTACAGGCGGACCAGAACTGGACGTTCACTCGAGCGATGCCGGAAGGGGACTTTGACTGGACTCGGGTGGCGGGTGTTTTTGTGACGAGGACGGATCAGACGACGCTGCCGATTATGCTCCACGTGGAAAGCGTTACTCAGGCGGTCTGGGTGGATGATATCGAGGTGGTGGAGTTAGGCGAGGCCCAAAAGCATTGCGATTTTTATGTACGTTCCAATCGGAAGAAGATTCTTGGCACGGACCGCTTCAGCATAGCCCGACATGAAAAATTCCGCGACCATTCACCCGTGATCCAGGTTCGCGACCAGGCTGATAAATCTTTCGGCGCTGATGTTCGCACGGCGTGGAATGAAAAGGGATTGATTCTCGATATCGAGGTCAAAGACTCCACCCCCGGACCGGCGGGAATCGGATCGGAGATGTTTGTTCACGACAGCATTCAGGTTGGGATCGATACCAACCCCGGTTCGCCCCAGGTCACCTCGGGATACGCCGCGACGTCGTTTGAACTCGGTTTTTCCCTGTTATCCTCGGGGAAGGTGGATCAGTTTGCCTGGCAGCCGGGGAATTTTGACTTTGGCGGAGTGGTTGCGAGCGGCAAGAGAGTGCAGGACGGGTATCGTCTGGAGATTCTGCTGCCCTGGCGAAATTTAGGTGTTGATCCGGTGAAAATTCCGGATTGGATCGCCCTCAATGTTCTGGTGAACGAGGGCGGGAACGGCCGGCGGTGGGTTGCCTGGACGCCGGGGATCGGCGTCGGGAAAAACCCGAATGAATTTGCCCGTGTCGCTCTGGTGGATAGGGAAAAAAAGAGCGATTCGATCGGTCGGGTCGTCTTTGATCAACCGGTAGACAAAATCTACGATCACGAAGAAGAAATCGTCGGTCGATACCTGGAATACGCACTCTCACCGCTGCCCCAAACGACGGTCGCCCTCCTGGCCAAAGGCGCGGACGAAAAAACATATAACCTGGGAAACCTTTGCCTTCCCCAAGCCGCCGCCGGTGAAATTCGGCAGGTGGATTTCGTCGTTCCCTCTTCCCTGATCGACAAGGAGGGAACCTACGCATTCCTCGCCGACTCCCGCAATCAATCGCCGGTCAAGCCGATCGTGCGAACAAATATGAAAACGCGGGTCGCGACGAAAAAAACGGCTGTGACTTCGCGGATCGCGGAACTCGAACGGCGTTTGACCGCCAAACCCCAGTGGAAAAAGGACGCCTATGTCGCCATGGGTTTGCCCCTGGCCAAATGGTTTTTCGCTCAGGTGAACGCCGGGGGGTTCGACGGCAAGCAGGGATTGGACTGGGACATGATGCAACTCGAAGAGATCGAATGGATCCTGGACCAGACCGATCTGCGGTTGGCAAAATTGGAATCCGGTCAAACCGCGGTGTATGAGAAGGTCGATATTCAGCCCGGAACGCAGTATCCGAAAGAGGGTGTTTTCTGGGGCAAACCCGCGGGCGGAAAAGGCGAGGATCGCCCGTTTTTCCTCGGCGGATACGGGTCGTGGGACAAAGTCATGAACGATGTCGATCTGCTCCATCAGACGGGAATGAATTTGGTTCAGCAGGAAGTCTGGCCGAAGTACATGAAACAAGACGGCACGATGGAGTTTGTGGGCGTTCCCTCTGCCTCCGGACCGCTGCTCAGTACGAAAATCCTCGATACCTTTGCCGAACATCATGTCCTGGTCGATTATCTGCTTGCCTCGCACGTGATGCCCGATTGGATCGGAGCGCAATACCCCGAAATGTACAAGGACGTGCAGTCCCGCGGGTTCATCCAATACAACGTCGATCATCCGGAGGCCAGAAAGTTTCTCGCCCGATGGATCGAGGCGGTCGTATCGGAAATCCGAAAAAAACCGTCACTCCTGAGCATGTGCCTGACCAACGAACCCGGCTACGCCGGCAGCGGACGAGATCCCTATAGCCGCCCGGCGTGGATCGCCTTCCTGAAAAAACAACATGGCGACATTCAAACGCTCAATACTCTCTATGCCACGAAGTATGCGAATTTTGAAGAGGTCCCTGTGCCTCCCCTGCTGGCCGGAATTGCGGACCTGCCAAAAAATATTCCCGGCATGCGGACCTATTACGATTGGATAACGTTCAATAACGAAAATTACGCCGCCTTCCACGGATGGATGCGAAGCCAGATTAAACGCGTGGCCCCGGAAATCCTCACCCACGCCAAAATCATGCCCATCATCTTCGATCGGGGAACCGTCTTTAACGGGATCGACCCCGAACTGATCACCAACGCTCTGGACCTGGCGGGAAACGACTCCTTCGGAAAATGGATGTGGACCCCGGGCGGCGAATACGCGTTCCACTGGCAGGAAGAAATGGCCTGGTACGATCTGCTCCATTCCTTCGGGGGAAAACCCGTGTTGAACTCCGAAAACCACCTGATCGATACCGACCTGCCGCCGATTCACATTCCGGCGGGTTACACGCAGACCGAAGTCTGGCAGTGCGCGTTGCATCACCTCTGGAACAGTGTCATCTGGACCTGGGAGGTCTTTCCGCCCAATGAATCCGCTACGATCTATCGTCGGCCCGCTAATGTCTACGCCGCCGGCCGCGCCATGCTCGATCTGAACCGACTGGCGGATCAGGCTCTCACCATAACCAATCAGCCCGCACAAATTGCCATCCTTTATTCCATGGAGTCAATCTTCTGGCAGGACGACTCTGCCGCGAGCATCGCGCCGCTCTACGTTGCCGTCAATTTCCTCGGTCAGCCCATCACGTTCGTCAGTGAAAAACAACTGGCTGAAGGAAAAATCCCCGAGCACGTCCAATGGATTCTCCTGCCCCACACCACGCACGTCAAAAACTCGACCGTTACCGCCTTGAATGATTTCCTAGCCAAAGGCCGTCACATTATCCGCGTCGGTTCCGATTGTCTCGCCTGGGACGAGTATCATCGCCGGCGAGTACTTCCTGCTGCCATCGATCAGGCCCCGAAAATCGCCCTCCCCGCGACCGATCGTCAGCTTTCGTCCGCTATTAAACCGATCCTTGAAAAAGGCGGCTTGAAAACCACACCGCTGCTGATTGCCAATACCGCCATCCCTGCCTGGGGCGTGGAGTACCGCACGGTCGCCTACCGGGGAAAAACGCTGGTCCCGATGGTCAACTATCTCAATAAACCCTTAAGCGTCAACCTGAACATTAATGGGACCGCGGTGGACCTTCTGACTGGTGAACCGGTGGATCTGTCTGCGATTGAGCTTGTGCCGGTGCAGCCCCGGTTATTGGAAATTCAGCAGTAATTTGGCGACTCATTTGGAGGAACGAATGTCAGAAAAGGCTTTGCCCTTCTTGTACGGCGCGGAGTATTATCGCGCCCCGACTCCCGACCGCGAGCACTGGCGGGAGGACTTGTCTCGGATGGCCGAGAATGGCTTTAACGCGGTGAAGTTCTTTGTTCAATGGCGCTGGGTGCACCGTGATGTGGATCGCTGGTATTTTGACGACATCGACGAGTTGATGGAACTGGCTGGCGGGGTTGGATTGTCGGTGACGATGAATCTGATTTTCGACACCTCGCCGACGTGGCTTTTTCGGAAGTACCCCGATGCGCACATGATTACTGCGCGGGGTGATGTGCTGGAGTCGCGGGCGGTGGCATGCCGGTCGGTCGGCGGATATCCAGGTCCATGCCTGAACCATCCGCAGGCCTGGGTTGAGCGGGAGCGATTCATCCGACAGGTTGTGGGTCGGTATGGCAAGCATCAGGCAATGGGCATGTGGGATGTCTGGAACGAGCCGGAGTCTTGTCTATTTTTGCGCAAGCCGGACGACGCCACGCTTGTCTGCTATTGTCGGCATTGTCATGAAGGGTTTGCTGCGTGGCTTCGGCGAAAGTATGGCGATATTGAGCGACTTAATCGGGTGTGGGGGCGCTGCTACGACGATTTCTCCGAAATCGAGCTTCCGCGGGACCGACAGACGTTGACGGACATGGTGGACTGGCGGTTGTTCTGCCTGGACTCTCTGGCGTGGGAGGGCCGGCGGCGGCTTGACAGCGTGCGAGCCGTCGATGGGGCTCATCCCGTTTATCTTCATCCGGTTCCCAACACGTGGCATTTTAACGCGGTGATGGGCGTGGATACGTTCCGGATGGCGGATGGTTGTGATTGTTTTGCGGGGTCGGTTCTGGAATGGCCGCTGAATCCGCTGCACATCGTATCGGCGGGCGATGGGCGGGTTTGTTACAGCGCCGAAACACACATTCGTTCGGGCATGACTGGCATGTACCCTCGTGACCTGGATGTGCAGGATATTGCGTGGGAATTGGTGCCGCAGATCGGGCTGGGGATCCGCGGGTTTTTGTTCTGGCAGTATCGGTGCGAGACGCTGGGCATGGAGTCGCCAGGCTGGGGTCTGCTTGATCCCGACGGCAAGGTGGGCGCGACACACGACGCGGCTTCGGAGTTCTGGAGGCGTCTGCGTCCGGTGGCTGAGCACCTGATGACGGCGCCGGTCGAACCGGCTTCAACGGCCATCTATCAGTCTTCCGCCGGTGAGATCTTTCACTGGTGCACGCACGGCGATCTTTCAAGATTGCGGGCCTCGATCGACAACTTCACTCGAGTGTTGTACGAGCGGAACGTCCGATTGACGTATGTGAACGAGCAACTGATTCAAAGAGGTCTTGCTGACAGTATCAAACTGCTCATCTTGACTTCGACGACTGTTCTGGATCAGGCTACGGCGCTGGTGATAGTGGAATGGGTCCGAAAGGGCGGGATTCTTCTTTGCGAAGGGTGTACGGGCGAGTTTGATCTGACCTCGGGTCGCCACAGCCGCATTTTACCCGGACTGGGGATGGCGGAGGCGTTTGACTTGACGGAGACGAATCCGACGGCTACGGTGTACATGGATTTGTCGGGCGATCGGGCGGCATATCGTCTTTCGGCGCACGTGTGCAGGGCGTTTGAGGTCCAGGAGAAAGAAGGCGGGCGGGCGATTTCGCTGAAGATGGAAGGCGGCGGTGTTTTCCAAGGCCGGCTGCACTATTGCGAACTGGCGGGGGATGGAATCGAGCGGATCGCCGGTCTTCCAGGCCGGGCGCCGTGTATTGGTTTCAAGCATGTTGGATCAGGCGGGGTCTTCTATGTTGGGACCAAGTTTGATTGGCTGAAGTATGCTGAAGATCCGGAGCCGTTCTCGCGACTGCTTTCG
Source organism: uncultured Phycisphaerae bacterium (assembly GCA_964563935.1). Lineage (GTDB taxonomy): Bacteria > Planctomycetota > Phycisphaerae > JAAYCJ01 > JAAYCJ01 > JBAZZQ01. The sequence goes on from CAZLZE010000006.1 coordinate 18,981, forward strand.
CTCGTGCTGCAACGGGCGAATGTGGAAGAAGGATGCTCGCCGTGGAGGAATGTGCCTTTGGGGGTGCGCATAGATCGATTGCGGACGCAGGCAGGCGAGGCTTACGCCATGGTCAATAAGACTCCCTCTCCCGCCCGACTGAGGGTTCGGCTGACGGAACCCGTGCGTGGGCTGTTTACGGATCAGAACGTGGCGAGCGATGGTGAAGGTGAGTTTCTCCTACCCTCGGGCCACGCGGACCTGGCGGTTCCTGTCCGATGGATGACCAGATAACAAAGGACGAAGATGACAGCGCTCAGCAGAACAAGGACGAAGGCGGTACGGACTCTTTCTGGAAAGACTTTTGCGATTTCCTTCGATGCCGTTACGGGTCGGCTCGTTGATTTGCGTAATACGGTGACCGGGCACTCCTGTTTGACCAGGGTCGTGACGGCCGGGAATCCTTTTGCCGTTTACTATGATTTCCACCGTGAATTTGAGCTTCGGGGTATTCCGAGCTATGCGCCGGAACCCTTGCCGGCGCCCGGGGAGATTGCCCGACGGGTCTTTACGCCGTCGGCCGGGACCGTCGCGAGTTTTCGGGCAACGAAACAATCGCTTGCGATCAGCTATCGTGACGAGGGGCCGTGGCGAGCGGAGCTGAACATCGACGTGTCGGGTGATTGTTCCCGCTGGACGCTGAAAGTGACAAATGTGTCGCAAAGCCCCTGCTCCATGATGGCGGTGTTTCCGTTTCTCACGGGTGTTCGTCTCGGTGAGGGCGGGAAGAATCTCATGGCCGTCAATGACGAGGCCGGCTACATTAGGCCGCTGTGGGCCAAACGCGTTTCCAAGGATTGGTATAAGGAGCGGGGCGGCATTCACGGCCAGGGGCTTCTCATGAGCATGCCGTGGGGTTGCATGTTCGACGATAACACGCGGGATGCCCTGGGTTTTGTCGTTGAAGATGCGGAGCTTCGCAACAAGGAAATCGTGTACGAGAAGCCCTCGGTGCAGGTGCGTTACTTTCCTCCGATAACGCTCAAGCCGGGTGAGTCAATGACATTGCCTCCCGTGCGGGTGCTCGTCTATGCGGGCGATTGGAAACCCACCGCCCAGGCCTATCATGAATGGTTCATGAGGCATTTCACGACGGCCAAACCGCCAGAGTGGGTGCGTCGTATGGACAGCCATCTTGGTCGATGGACGTTCAGGAAGGGCCAGCAGGTGGAGGAAGTGAAAGAAGCGGTCGACGCCCTCGGTTATTTCATGTCGTCGTTTGAGGACTTACCGGAGATTTTTCGTCGCCAGCCGGTCGACGTGATTGAACTCTGCTTTTTCAGCCGAGCGTCGATGGGAACCGACGTGACGGGCAAGCGTTTCGCCCACAACGACGGCGATAACACCGTTCGTGAGGATCTGGGCGGGACGTCGGTCATGCGCAAGGGAATTGAGCTTGTCCAGCGGATGGGCCATCGTCAGACGTTGTACGTCGAGGGCTACATCGTCAATGACGATGCCGATATTGTGCTTAAAGGCAAGGCCCGCGATTGGCTTGTTATGAACAAGGACGGGACGAATAACGGCGTCTACAGCCCCAGACGCTGTTTGCATATGTGTCCCGGTTCCGTGGGATGGCAGAACCATCTGGCGCGGACGTGTGCCGCTCTGGTCCGCAAGACCGGTGCAAACGGGATTCGGCTCGACTCGCTGGGTTCGTATTTCTTCCCGTGCTATAATCCGAAGCATCGGCACGCGAGTCCCTGGGATTATAATCGCTGGGTATGTCAACTGCTGGAGAAGGTGAGCACTGCGGTCCGGCGGGTGAATCCGGATTGTCTGTTGACCACGGAAATTGGAGTGGACTTCTTCAGCCAGTATTTTCATGGATGTCTCTGCCAGGCGACGAATGAGGCCGGGGTCGCGATCAGCCGGGACGTATCGACGATGCGAGTCGCGTTGCCCGAGTACAGCGTGATTTTACATCAGCCGCACGGACCGGTATCCGCCTCGCTCGCGGGCTTTCCGGGTGGGAACCCTTCGTGGGATGGCGACGGACATTTTATTCAACTGGATGAAAAATGGCGTGCGGCACGGTATCCGGTATCCGACGTCATCCGATGGGGAGACGCTGCGCACGACAATCCGCAAGCCAGTCGAAAGGATGTCGCCTGCCGGCGATTCAGCGCGGCGAAGATGGACGTCGTTGTTGGAGCAAGGTATCAATATCCGAAGGGCAAACTGGAAGGTTACTACCACAAGAATGCGAATATCGATCTCAGGAAGGATCGTGTCCGATTTGAGGTTCGATTAGGTGTGTCGAAGACGCCGAATCGTGTCTTCCTGGTGAATATTCTCGATTCGATCGCTCGCGAGATCGCCTTTCGCCGGGTGGGTGATAATCTTGTTTTTACGGTGGACTGCAACTGGTTCATGCTGATCTCGCTTCAGGACCCAAATCGCTGCTTGGCATGGATCAGGCAGCCCGAACCGTGCGTCGCGGGACGGCATCTGCGATTGTCGGTGAGCGTGTTGGGGACGACAGGCGCTGAACGGGCGACGCTCCGGGCGCCGAGCCTGAACCTGCCGGATACCAGAATTACCATTCCAGGTGACGTGACGCTGCGAATACCTGACGACGCTCCGCCGGGACGCCATATCATCACCCTCGATGGCCAGGGGTTGCTGGGCGCGAAGTCGTTTGTCACTGTTCTTCCGCTGTGACGTGTTCCTCATATCTTCCTGTCGAAAATTCGCCCTGAGTGATACTATAATTGGGGTTATGGGTTCAAGTTCACCCAGAAAATAGAAAGGGAAGATTTGTACATGAAGAGCAAAGTGAAGCAAACGCTGGTTGTCGCCCGTCAGGGAGAGTTGAGCCAGTTCAAAGGTGATGTATTGATTCTTGGTCTGTATAAGGATGCCAAGTCGTTGACGGGCCAGTATGCAGCGGTCGATTCAGCCGTTGGCGGCCTCGTGACAGACTTGCTTAAGCTCAATGACTTTACCGGAAACGTCAATGAGACGACAGTGGTATACGTCAAAGGCAAGGCTGGTTTTCGCCGGGTCATGTTGATGGGGCTGGGTGAGAGGAAAAACCTCAAAATCGATTTGCTCCGTCAGTCGGTTGGGACGGCGATTCGCGCCGCGGATCGACTTGGCGCCGCCCAGGTCGGACTTGGGCTTCCAGAGATGGACCTGGGCATGGCGTTGGTTGGCCAAGCGGTGGCCGAGGGGGCCATTACAGGACGCTATGATTTCCAGGACTATGTGACGAATGGAAACGGCAACGGCAAGCAAGTTCCTCGCATGACGCTGACTGTACTGGCGGCGAGCGCTGGTGTGGCCAGGGACTTGACCCAAGGGTGCAAAACGGGTTCGATCATGGCAGAGGGGCAGAATCTCGCCCGCATGGTCGGTAACAAACCGGCAAACGAAATCAATCCGCCGACCCTGGCTCGGGAAGTGCAATCCCTGGCCAGACGCTATGATCTCAAGTGCAGAGTCTTCGACGATCGGCAACTGGCGGCGATGAAGATGAATGGAATCCTCGCGGTGGGCAATAGCTCGGCCAGCAAACCGCGGCTGATCATGCTTCAGTACAATGGTCGGCGCGGGACAGGCAAAGGGCCGGACGTCGTCGTAGTGGGCAAGGCCGTCACATTCGACAGCGGCGGGATCGACATCAAACCCATCCCAAAAATGGAGTTGATGAAATTCGATAAGAGCGGCGGGTGCGCCACCCTGGGTATCCTCGCAGCGGCGGCCAAGTTGAAACTTAAACTGAATGTGGTGGGGTTGATTCCTTCGGCGGAGAATCTGCTCTCGGGTACCTGCTGGCGTCCTGGCGATATCGTGACGACGTACAGCGGCAAGACGGTGGAGATTCTGAGTACCGATGCCGAAGGACGAATGCTTTTGGCTGACGCGATGGCCTACGCTACGGAGATGAAGCCCGGCGCAATCATCGACCTGGCCACGCTGACCGGGGCCTGTGCCATTGCTTTGGGCGAACATTATGCGGGGTTGTTCAGCAATAACGAGCAGATGATCGCCAAACTGCAGAAGGCGGCGGAAATCAGCGGCGAAGGTGTTTGGCACCTTCCGAGCGGACCGGAATATCTGGAGTTCGTCAAGAGCAAGATTGCCGATCTGAAAAACGTGGGCACGCGTGACGGTGGCGCCTGTCAGGCGGCGGCGTTTCTCGGAGAGTTCGTCAAGGGGATTCCGTGGGTACATCTGGACATTGCGTGTGTCGCCAAACCCGACACTGACAAACCGTTTCGCAACGGCGGTGTGACCGGTTTCGGCGTGCGCCTGGTTCTGGAGTACCTGCGCTCGCTCTGAGAGGAACCATGGATGTAAAGGACTTCTTATATCAGGTACAACGGCGAAGCGAGTATCGGGATCAGATTGTCGACATCAAGCGACTGGCCCGACGCGAGGCGAAGTTCGGCAAGCTCGATCACCCTCTGGATCCGCGCCTGGCGCATATTCTGGCCTTGGAGGGAGTCAAAGACCTCTACTCCCATCAGGCCAAGTCCCGCGAGCTGCTTCGGGCGGGAAAGAACGTGTTGGTTGTCACGGGTACGGCGTCCGGCAAGACGCTCTGCTACAATTTGCCCGTGGCCGAGCATCTTCTCGCCGATCCCGATGCGCGGGCTCTCTACATTTTCCCGACCAAAGCCCTGGCCCAGGACCAGATGGGTACGCTCCATCGATGGGCAGGCTACGATCCGGCGCTCCAGAAGAAGATTCGGGTGGCCACGTACGACGGCGACACGCCTTCGAGTGCGAGAACCAGGATCCGTCAGTCGGCCAACGTCATTCTGACGAACCCGGACATGCTTCACCAGGGGATCTTGCCGTATCACGCGAAATGGGCGGACTTTCTTCATAATCTCCGGTTCATCGTTATCGATGAACTCCATACCTACCGCGGCATTTTCGGGTCGCAGTTTGCCAACGTTCTTCGCCGGCTGATGCGCCTGCTCGACTTTCATGGCGGACAGTGCCGGCTTGTCTGTTCCTCCGCTACCATCGGAAATCCGAAACAATTTGCGGAGTGGCTGACAGGCCAGCCAATGGAACTGGTCGATGAGGACGGTTCGCCGCGAGGCGAAAAATACTTTGTGTTATGGAATCCGCCTTACATCGACGCATCACGCGTTGTTCGCCGGTCGGCGAATATCGAAGCGAAGCGGCTCTTTACAGACCTTGTGCGATATGGGTCGCAGACGATTGTCTTCGCCAAGGCCCGTGTGGTGGCCGAACTGATTTACAAGTACGCGAAAGAGGAATTTGCCAATCAGAATGAAGATGATCTGGCGGAAAGGGTGCGCGCTTATCGCGGCGGGTACCTGCCGGAAGATCGGCGGGACATAGAAAAACTGCTCTTTTCCGGGAAACTCCGCGGGGTGTGCGCGACGAATGCCCTGGAGCTCGGCATCGACGTCGGATCGCTTGATGCCGCGGTTCTTGTGGGATATCCAGGCACGGTCAGTTCCACGTGGCAGCAGGCGGGCCGCTCGGGTCGTCGCGCGAGCGAATCACTCGCCATTCTCGTTGCCTACAACGATCCGATCGACCAGTACATGATGCATCATCCGGAGTATTTCTTCTCCCGGGACGTCGAGCGGGTCGTCATCGATCCGGATAACCCGCACATTCTTGCCAGCCATCTTGCCTGTGCCGCATTCGAGCTTCCGCTGACCGCCGACGATGCCCGCTATTTCGGACCGACGTACAAGAAGACTCTGGAAACGATCATCCAGGACAATCCCGACTTGCACAAGATCGGCCGGCAATATCACTGGGCGAATTCGGACTTCCCGGCGGCCAGGACGAATTTGCGGACAATCAGCGACAGCACATATACGATCGTGGATACGACCGGCGGCGCCAATCGTGCCATGGGCAGCATCGACAGTATCTCGGCTCCCGAACAACTCCATCCCAATGCCGTCTATCTGCACGAAGGGGAGAGTTATATCGTGAAGGAACTGGATCTCGACGCCAGGATCGCCTACGTGAAGCAGACGAACGTCGAATACTACACGCAACCGATCCTGGCCAGCAACGCGCGGGTGATCGAGCAGGAGCAGGACCGGGAACTCGAGATTGGGCGGCTGGGATTTGGCCCACTTGAAGTATCGTGGCGGACGGTCGGTTTCAAAAAGATCAAGTTCTATACGATGGAAAATATCGGACAGGAAGAGCTGGAAATGCCGGAGCTCTCGCTCAAGACACGCGGTTTGTGGTTCCTGCCGTCCGAGGAGATCGTGGAAGCACTGGGTGACGCGGGATACATGCCCGGAAACGCGATGGTGGGCTTGCGGAATCTGACGATCTGGGCGCTGCCGATTCTGGCCATGTGCGACATTAACGATATCGCCGGACAAGTCAATTATTCCTGTTTCGGTACGGCTTCGCTCATCGTGTACGATCGTTACCTGGAAGGCCTGGGTTTTTCCCGCCGCGGGTTCGAGAATTTCTCCGATCTTCTAAAGCTCACCGGGCAAATCCTCACGGAGTGCCCGTGCGAGAGCGGGTGCCCATCATGCGTAGGGCTTCCGATGCTTCGTCAGCCAATCCATCAGGACCCGGGTCTCCAGCAGGGCGGCGACATGCCCGATAAGGAGGCTACGCGGTTCCTGCTCGAGATGGTCGCCAGGAAAATGGGAATCAAGTTCGCTTCATGACCTGAACAGCTATCATATGGCGTGTGCGCGGAACTCGCGTGGGGTGATATTCGATATTTTGCGGAATTGCCGAGTGAAATAGTTGCTGTCGGTGAATCCGACTCTGAAGGCGATGTCTGTAATGGACCAGTCGGTTTCCAGGAGGAGCTTCCTGGCTTTGTTGACGCGAAAGCGGATCAGGTAATCGATCGGCGAGAGGTCCGTGGCTTGGCGAAATACCCGCAGGAGTTGGTTGGGAGACATGTGGGCCAGTCCCGCGAGCGAACCGAGGGTGATTGGATCTTGATAGTGATTTTCGATGTGGCTGATCACGCTGGCCACGCGAAGCAGGGACTGCCCTGCCGTCGTCTTGATTCCTGAATAGCGGCGGGAGAGAAACGTTACGAGTTGAAGCAGCAATGATGTTGTCATGGCCTGGTATCCGCACTGAGATGCGGAACATTCCTTTTCCATCCGGGTGACCAGTTCCGAGACATGAGGCAGATCCTTGGGCCCAAGTCGAAGCCGGCTTTGAAAGTCATGCGCCGGGCGGTATCGCGGCTCCAGCACGAACAGGGCATGGTACCCGGGGATCTTTTTCAAGGGCTCGCCGGGAATATCCAGCAGCCGAGGGTCGTACATGATGTTGGCGATGTCGAGGTCTCGGGCGTCGGTAAAACCGTGAGATCGATCGCCTTGGATAAGAAAAATGTCCCCTGCGCAGATGGGATAGTCGCATCCACCTGTTCGATGGACTGCCTGCCCGCCGAAAATGATCACAAGTTCGGCAAAATCGTGCGTGTGCATGGGGAAGCGGCGAGTCGAGAGCAGTCCGCGGCCCACGTGGAACGGGAACTCCGCGTCACGAAACACGAATCTGCGCCGGACTTTGGTTATCGCCATGGTGAGATAGTGCTATAAATAGGTGACAAAGTCAAGGAGTATCCCGTTGAAACAGGATATATCTACCAGTGACGCGCAAACGCGACGGAAGGAGAAAATGCTATGGCCAATGCGGAGATTCAACGACGAAAGCAGCGATGGCTTGACTACTATGAGGGAAAACCGTCAGCCCGTCGCCTGTTTGTTGTTCGGTTCGAGGATGACAAGGATCCCCGTCCTCCGCTCTGGCCCGGAAAGAAGGCGGAACGTGTCGAATGGGCATGGCGAACGTATCAGCGGCGGATGGAACAAGTTGAGTGGCTGAAGGACGACCGAATGGTCTTTTTCGAGCTGGCGACCGGAACGGAGATTTTCGCGGAGGCGTTCGGGTGCCGAGTCCATTATCCGGATGATAATCTGCCGTTTGCCCTGCCGATGATCAACAAGGCGTCCGAAGTACGCAGGATCAAGGTTCCTCACTGGAGTTCCACCCCGCTCACGCTGCTCTTTGAGATGGCTGATGAACTGCAGCGGCGAGGGGGGAAGGAGGCACTGTTCAGGATTCCGGACATCCAAAGCCCGATGGATATTGCCGCCCTCATCTGGAACAAGAACGAGTTTTATCTCGGGTTTATCGAAGCCCCGGAAGCGGTTAAGGAGTTGGCGGAGAAGGCCAGGCAGCTTCTGGTGTCGTTTGTTGACGCCTGGCAGTCCCGATATGGAAGGGAATTTGTCGCCCACTGCCCGGAGAACTATATGCCCCAGGGAATCAGCGTCTCTGAGGACGAAGTGGGAATCGTCAATGAGGAGATGTTCCTCGAGTTCTTCCTTCCGGAATTGGTGGAATTGTCGAACCGCTTCGGCGGAATATCAGTGCATTGCTGCGCCGATTCGAGACACCAGTGGGCGAACTTCAAAAAGATTCCCAATCTTCGCCTGCTGAATCTGTATCCGCCGGCGCCGATCAAGGAAGCGGTGAGTTGCTTCGCGGAGCACACAGCCCAGATGCACGGGTGGAATCTGGAAGGACCCATCTGGACCTGGCCTGGGCAAGTATCCGCGAATGCGCGATGTGTCTTCGATACGAGCGCGAAGACCGGGGAAGAAGCGTTGGAGACTCTGGAACGGATCAACGCGTTGTCGTAGTCTTGTTGCGTTTGACCACTATCCCCAGACAACGCCATTTCGCTTCAAACTCAGGATGTGTCAGTGATAGTTTACCCCACAGGGGATCGCCAACGACCACATGGGTGGGAGTTACGTCAAGCACGGTAACAAAATGGTCGATCATGAACGAGAACTTCACCAAAGCGATGACTGGGCACAGGTCATTGAGTTCAGAAATTGACCGGAATGAGCGGTATTGACAGGTTACGCCCTGGTCGCCATAGAGAGCCATGACCGCCGAAGCCAGCATATCCGGAGCGGTTCCGCAGTCGAAGCCCGTATGTGCCCGTAGGCCGATCTGCCCCTCGTCACCCTTGATTCCCACATATTGCAGAGCCGTCACCGCCGCTGCTGGACCACAGGTGTAGTCCGTGCTCTGAATACAGACCTTGTTACTGTCGACGAGCGTCTTTATCTGAGACAACTCACGACGGGCGATGATGGGATCGACAAACGGGAGTACCGCATAATCGGCTACCGCCATGGTTGTGAAGATTGACAGGAGTATGGATGCCCGGCGGGTCGATAGTCGCCATGCCAGCGTCATGGTCAGAATCATGGCTGACAGTGCGAACACCATGTACTCGTTTTGTCCGGACATGAGCCAGGAAAAAGGAGGGATAAAGTTCAGGCAGGCGATGTGTTGAGCTGCTCCGATCATCCCTACCAGAACCAGAGGGAGAATGTACCCGATGAACCAATAGGGCGCCCGCAGCCGGGAGAAGAACACACCGACCCCCGCGCCCACGAGGGCCAGGAAGATGACGCCGATTAGTTCGATCCATGGGTTCATGGTTTCATACTGTCGCTTCGCCTCACGACAATTCCTGCGTGCCGCCATTTCTTTTGAAACGCGGCATGTGGCCAGACGATCTCGCCGCACAAGGGATCGCCCACGATCACGTCCTGATCCGTCACCTTCAGTATGGTAATGAAGTGATCCAGCAGCAGCGTATGCCGGATGACCACGACGGCAGGGCAGGATTGTTTCAGTTCGGCGACCGATTTGAACGATCGGTATTCACACCAGATGCCTCGATCGCCATAGAGCGTCTGCATGGCCTGGCACAAAGGCTCCGGCGAAGTTCCCCCCGCCGGGCAGGTATGTGCGAGAATGGCGATCTGTCCTTCGTCCCCCTTGACTCCGAGGCTCCACAGAGCCGTGACCGCCGCCGACGGCCCGCACGTGTACTCCGTATTCTGGATGCATATTCCCTGCTGGATAACCGTCTTAAGTCGCGATAGCTCGCCTCGGACAAGAAGGGGTTCGAAGAACGGGCGTATGCTGTAGTTTCCCACGAACAGCGACACGAAGACCAGCAGCAGGACCTTCAGACGCTTTCCCGTGATGTGAGGCACGAGACTCATGACCATCATCACGCCCGACAGGGCGATGACGGCAAACTCCGACCGCCCCCAGGTAACCCAGGAAAACGGGGGAACGAAGTTCGACTGGTAGAACCATTGGCAGGCCCCGATCATTCCCACCAGGGCGAGCCCGCCCCCGAAACCCACCAGCCAATAGCGTTTCGGCAGCCGTGATGAAAGGTAACCCAACGCGGCGCCAAGAATCGCCAGAGTGATAACCCCGATTGTCTCAAGCCATGGGCCCATGTCGTATTAATCGTCTCTCAGATTATACGCTCATAGTATAGCCGGATTCAGGACGCAAAGTCACGCGTCCTTTATCATCTGCAGGGGCGCAATGTTCAGGGCGAGTTTCTTCAAGCCCGAAGTATGGAAATTCACACTGCCCATGTAGTTGCTCCCATTCAGGTAGATTTCCTGGATGACACCATAGCCGAATTTCTCATGATAGACGCGCTGTCCAGGCCGATAGGGGCAACGCGGTTTCGCCGCTTGAGGTTCCGCAGTCTCCTGGGTCGGCTTGCGGGGGGAAATCACGAATTGGCTCACTCGGGGCTGGCGGGCGATCTCACTCAGGTCCAGGCCTTCGACTACCTGCGGGTCGATCTCCTTCAAAAACCGCGACGGTACGCTGTGCCGGTAACTGCCTCGCGTGGCCCGGTGATGCGCGTAGCTGATGTGCAGCTCTCGTTTGGCTCGTGTCATCGCCACGAAGAGAAGTCTTCGCTCCTCCTCGATTTGTCGATCATCTCCAAGGCAAAAGACATGAGGCAGGATTTCCTCTTCCGCCGCCAGGATCATCACCTGCTCGAACTCCAATCCCTTGGCTGCATGCATGGTTAGCAGAATCACGCGATCGGATTCCGTGTTGAGCGAATCCGTGTCGCTGACCAGCGACTGCTGGGAGAGAAAGTCCGTCAGTGATCCTTCAGGACATTCCTCATCGTATTTCTCTGCCATGCCGACAAACTCGTCCAGATTCGCCGCCGGACTCAGTTCATCCGTCCGCTTCTCTTTTTCGCCCACCTGCTGGTAGTAGCTTCGCAATGTGCTCAGGTCGATGACGTGACTGACGATGTCCTCCATGCTCTTTGTTTTCTGGGCATGCGCTCGGAATTCCTCCATCATTTGGCCGAATCGGAGCACGCTGGCCTGGGACTTGCCCAGCCCTTCAATTTCACCGGCTCGAAGAATCGCGTCGTAGAAGCTGATGCCCTGGCTTGACGCATACTCCTGCAGGAGATGCTGCGCCTGGGTCCCGATTCCTCGCGTCGGGGTGTTGATGATCCGCTCGAGGGCCACCTGGTCCGCCGGATTGGCCAACACGCGGAGATACGACATCAAATCGCGGATTTCCTTCCGCTGAAAGAAACTCACACCGCGGGCCAGTTGGTAGGGGATTCCGTTCTCGCGGAAGGTCTGCTCTATCGTTCGGAACAGCGAGTTGATCCGGCACATGACGGCAATTTCGTTGAGCGCTCTGCCGTTTCGCTTCGCCAGACGAATAAGGTCCACCACGGTCTGGGCCTCGTCCCGCTCATCCTCGCAGGAATGGATCTTCAACTTGCGCCCGGATTCCAGTACGGGAAGCAGGACCTTTTCTTTCCGCTGCTTATTATTACAGATCAGACTGTCGGCGGCCTTGAGAATATATGCGGTGGACCGGTAGTTGTTCTGCAAGTAGATGACCTTGGCGTCAGGATAGTCCTTCTCGAAATCGAGAATATTGCTGATCTCCGCGCCTCGCCAGCCATAGATCGACTGGTCCGGGTCCCCCGTGGCGCAGATGTTTCGTGTGTGCTCCGCCAATCGATTGGCGAGCAGGTACTGCACGTGGTTTGTGTCCTGATACTCGTCGATCAGCAGGTATTCATAGCGCCGGTGAATCTGTTCCTTGGCCGTCGGTTCATTCAGCAGGTCCAGCGTCCGCAACAGCAGGTCGTCAAAGTCCAGGGCGTGATTTTCCTTGAGCATGTCCTGGTAACGGTTGAAGATTCGCACCATGGCTGCCACGTGATATTGAGGCAGACCAAGCCGGGTGCCGAATTCGTCAGGTTTGATCATATGCGTCTTGGCCCGGGAGATGATCTCGCCCACCTTGGCTGGCGTCAGGCCCGTCGGCAACGCGCCGGTGTCTCCGCAGGCGTTTCGGATGAGCTTTCCAGTGTCTCCCGTATCAAAGATGGTGAAGTTGTTCTCCAGCCCAATTGCTTTGCCGTACATTCGCAGCAATACGACGCAGAAACTGTGGAAGGTGGATACGGTCGGCCCGAAGCGGGAGAAACCCCCAGAACCTGCTCCAAGTCCGTCATGCGAGTTCAGCAGGTCGCTTACCCGGCGCGACATCTCGTCTGCCGCTTTATTAGTGAAGGTAATCGCGACAATCGAACCAGGGTTGACCCCCTGGAGGATCATGTATCCAATCCGGCGGGTGATAACCCGTGTCTTACCGCTTCCCGCTCCAGCCAGCACCAGGAGCGGACCATTTATATGTCGAACCGCCTCCTGTTGTGGCGGGTTCAAGTCTTTCAGCAACTGTTCCTCTGCGACCATATTTACTCCAACGCTTCCATTGTAAGTCCGGTGAAAGAAGCACGTCCCTCACAAAAGAATCGTAGGGACGCAAACTCTTAATTTTATCACACTCATCCTATAAACCCAATAGAACTGTTTGCAGTGAACACAATTTCACATATAATAACATCCAAGGCGGGCCATCTCAGCGACGATCAAACACGGAAGCTCATTCCAGGCCAGGGAGACTGATGATCAGATGGTTTTCCTCCGCCGATGGCGATATGTGTTACTAAGTCTTTAATGGATCAGATGTTAGGCATCATCGGCTCTGCACCCCTTTACTCTTTGGCATACGTGTTATGCGAGGTGGGACTATGGCTACAAGCGGTAACGGGAAAAGGACGTTTGAAATTGCGGCCTGTGACGGCAGACTTCCCCAGGAAACGGTGAGCTTGTGTCCGGAATGTTTGGCTACCATTCCGGCCGTCCTTTGTGAACGCTCTGATCAGGTGTGGATGGAGAAGACATGCCCTCAACATGGCGACTTCCGCGAGCTGATCAGCCCCGACGCAAGGTTCTACAAACAACTCGACCAGTGGGACTGGACAGAGGTTCTGGACAATGAAGGGGCGATCGCCTTTCCGCTGACCCAGGGACAAGGCAGATGTCCGCAGGACTGTGGTTTGTGCAGTCAACACCGCAGTTCCACCATGATGAGCGTCATAGACATCACCAATCGCTGCAACCTCCGCTGCCCATTCTGTTTTGCCAATGCCACGGTTTCCGGACGCGTCTGCGAAATGTCGTTGGATCAAATCAAGGACTTGATGGCCAAGGCCTTTACGGTCAACAAAGTCAGTCCTCCCTGCCTGCAGTTTACCGGTGGCGAACCCACCATTCATCCGCAGTTCTTGCAGGCATTACGGGAAGCGAAAAAGCTGGGTTTTGCCCAGTTGCAGATCGCCAGCAATGGCGTGACGTTTGCGCGGGACGCAGAATTTGCCCAGGCCGCCTCCGAGGCGGGGCTCAACGTCGTCTACTTGCAGTTTGACGGTGTCGATGACGGCGTTTACCTGAAGACCCGTGGTACGCCGCTTTGGGAACTCAAGAACAGGGCGGTGGAGAATATTCGTAAGGCCGGGATGGAGATCATCCTTGTTCCGACGCTCATCAAGGGCGTCAACGACCATCAGATCGGCGACATCTTCCGCTTCGCGGTGGCGAATTGCGGAACCGTCGTGGGGGTCAGTTGGCAGCCGGTGGCCTTCGTGGGACGTGTCGACCATGAACAGCGATTGGCCCAGCGGTTCACCGTTACCGATCTGGCGCGAGAATTGGAGAAGCAGACCGATGGTCGTATCCGGATGTATCGCGATTGGTATCCGCTGTCCTTTGTAATGCCTTTCAGCCGGCTGCTCCGATCCATCCATGGCGAGGACTTTCCCATGATCTCCTGCCATCGTCACTGTGGAGCGGGAAACTACATCCTGGTCGATCCTGCGAGCCATTCGTATCGCCCGCTGACGGCCTTTCTGGACGTACAGGGTCTGATAGGCAGGATGAATGAATTAGCTGGCTCGCTGGAGCATCGGCGCTGGCTTAAAAAGTTCACATTGATGCGAGCGATGAAGGATGTGGATCAGTACTTTGACACAAGCCAGACCCTTCCTGGGTGGAGCGGCAAGGAACTGCTGAAGTTCATGAATTCATTCGCCAATTTCCGCAAGCTGTTTCCGGATAATGCCGCTCGTTTGGCCGATATAAGAGCTCAGCGATACCCGTCCATTCTGATGGTGGCGATGCATTTCATGGACGTGTATAATTTTGAGGTGCCCCGTGCCCAGCGGTGCGTGGTGCATTATACGGGTGCGGACGGCAAGATGTATCCGTTTTGCACCTACAATGGCGGCCCGTGCTTCCGACAGCGTGTGGAGGCGCAATTCGAGCAGTTTGCGGCTCGCCAGTATGTGTGCGCCGGGTCAGCGGGACAGCGAAAGGACCGGGTAGTCAGCGAAGTATGATCAAGAACGTGGAGACGGACCGATTCTTACAACTCCGAAAGCAGATGGTCGACGAACAGCTGCGAGGGAGGAATATCACCGACTCCCGCGTTCTCCAAGCCATGACCGCACTCCCTCGGGAACGGTTCGTTCCTCCGGATAAGCATGCTGAGGCCTATGAAGATCGGGCCCTATCCATCGGTTTGGATCAGACAATCTCCCAGCCGTACATGGTTGCCCTTATGACAGAAAAGCTCCAAATTCAGCCGGAGAACCAGGTTCTCGAAATCGGGACAGGGTCGGGGTATCAGACAGCCGTTCTGGCCAGACTCGCGAAGAAGGTTTATACCGTGGAGCGTATTCCTGAATTATCACAACGGGCCCGGGAAATCCTTGATCGCCTGGATATCCACAATGTCCTGTACAGGGTAGGTGATGGTACCCTCGGATGGTCTGAGCATGCTCCTTTTGACCGGATCCTTGTGACGGCCGGATCGCCGGAGGTCCCTGAGACACTGGCGAACCAACTGGCTGACGGGGGAGTGATGGTGATTCCCGTGGGACCATCCGACTGCCAGACCCTGATGTGGGTTCAGAAGAGTGGCAAGGCGCTGCGCCAGTTGCCCATCGTCAGTTGTCGGTTTGTCAAATTGATTGGTGAGCAAGGCTGGCCGAAGGAGAGGGAAGAGACTTAAGTCCCATAATGCTCGATCCCGCGCAGGCGATAGTGCCCCAGATATTAAAGTTCATCAAGCTTGACCTCCCGGATTTCCGACTGTATGATATAAAAGCTGATTATTGGGGCAGTAGCTCAGTTTGGGAGAGCGCCAGCATGGCATGCTGGAGGTCGTGGGTTCGACCCCCATCTGCTCCATTTGACTCATAGTTACGGTCTTTGGCCGGAACGGCGATAGACCAAAACGACGGAGGCGGGGGTCTGGTCCGTTCGCAAGACAAATCCTTCCATCAACTCGGCGGCGCGGTACCGGGTGATTTGACCGGTGTCGAGGTGTTCCATTTCGACTTCCGCATTTGGTCCCGGAGGTCTACGAGGAGTTCAGGTATCGGGCAGTCGGCCCGACGAAAGGCCAGGATGCCCCTCTGGTCCAGGTCGGATCGGTGAAACTGATAGGCCAGCCAAGTATCCGACCGCGTGGAATATGGCGTGAACGGAAAATAATCGCCGTGGAAAAATGGCCGAACTCGTTTGAACAGGGAAATGTTCTTCCGGGCCTGATTGTAGTCGAAGTCCGTTTGCGGACATCCCAACAGAGCAGCGAACTGGTACCGAGGACGCCGCGAAAAGTGTAGGGATCGGTCGTGTTGCCATTTCCGGCTTCAGCTGAACAATTCGATACTAAACCGCGTCAGACCATGGTTCAGCTTCAGCGTCGCCGGATAGAGCGCTCGCAGGAAAAAGTCTCCGGTATTGCGGTCATAGTGCGACGGTCCGAACCGGAAGATCGAGCGGGTGTATCGGCCGTCCCACCAGAAGCCGCCGAGTTTGAGTTTGGGGGCGATTTTCAGATCCAGCGAGTGGAGGGCGACCTCGTCGGCGTCGTTTTCGATCCAGACTTCGTGACGCCTTCCGATTTGTTCGCTCGAGACGATCCGGATATGCTTCTGCGGGAGTTCCGATCGGAAAACAAGGGTATTATCGCCTTTTTTCAGGTTGGCAAAGAGGATCGCGGCGTTCTTTTTGCGGATCGTGCGAAAGCCGGTCAAGGCCCCGCCGGTTTCGATGTCCGAATCGTGAATATAGGACGGAATATTTGCCTGCCAGAGGACGGCGGCGTAGTCCGGATCGTCGTGATATGCCGTCAGTTGAAAATCATGCAGTTCGTAGATGGCCTTGTCCGGCGTCAGATAAATTCCCGCCATGACATTCACCCCCCGCTTGATTCTCAAAAAGACACGCGGTTCATCGGCGTAGGGATATTCATGTTCGATATCCTTTTCCTCGACGATGGGGGAATAGACGTACTTGCGGACGTAGTTGAATCCGCGGGACTGGTCGAACCAGTACTGTTTTTTCTGATCGCCATAAATGATCTGCGGAACGTAGGCCTGGTCCTTACCGCGGTTTCGGACGTCGGGGATGGGGTCTTCGCTGTAGGTGATGAACTCGGCGGTATTGCGGATGTTGATTTTGTGCCAGTCGGCGAATTGGGAGAAGGTGACCGGTTTGGCGCCCAGCCGCAGGGCGGTTTCGAGCTGCGTATAAAAGACTTCGGTCGTCGCGGAGTTGAAGGTGGGGTACTGATCGTAGAGTTCTTTGGAGATTTCCGCTTCAGAGAACCAGATCGCCTCGAGCTGAAACGGCAGCAGGACGAAGGGGTTCCAGGCGGCGGAGTCGGCCAGTTCGGTGATGACCTTACGGTGGAAATCATATTGGTCGAGTCCCACGCTTCGATGGGCCATTTCCAGGGAATTGAGGCAGAAGCCCGGTTGCCCCAGGCGGCTGTGGGCTTCGACGCGGGTGGTGATCAGCGGCGAGAACAGACCCCAGAGGATTGACAGAACGTTGGTTTTTTTGTCATCCTGTTCCGGCGCATTGTGGTTTTGATGGCTGATATAGAACGGATGAATCAGGCTGCCCTTGTGGTTGATGCCTTCACAAAAGTAGTTCCAGCAATAGCCCCAGGAGACGTCCAGGCCGATCTCGGACATGATGCGGATGGTGTCCTGATTGGTATGCGGTGTGGCGAGGATTCGGACGGGGCTGCCGAGGATTTTTTCATAGGCCTTTTTCAAATACGTCAGGCCAATCCGCTGTTCAGACTCGGCCATATCGTGCCACGCTCTGGCGCCGATGGCTTCAGCCTCCTTCGATTGAAACCCGTCGTCTGGACGCTTCAGGCCGCATTCCTCCACCCACGACTGGTATTTCTCCGGTTGATTGTCCAGAGCGAAGCCTGTCCATATCCCGCCTTCGTAGATGGCGACCTCGTCGCCGTAGTCGCGGATGAACCGTTTGAGCTGATCCTGATATTCCAGAAGGGCGGCGTAACTGCACAGCCAGGTGATGGGGAATTTATAAATGCGATGGCAGAAGCGATCGATCTTGGCCATCGCCTCATCGTTCGGATGGCAGGCGGTCGGATCGTTGCGGAGGACATAATTCGGAAATTTCGTCAAGTGAATCGCACAGGTGGTGAAGATTGGACCGTTCTTGCGGTCGGTAGGGGCGGTCACTGCATTGTCCTTTCAAAAAAATGGATAACCGGGTCTGCCCGGTTTTTTAACGGTTATTTATTTCACAAACCGGCAGGGCCGGAACTTGGAGACGGCCTTTTCGTCGCCGATTCCGCCGCCCCATTCGATCCATCCTTTTCGACCCGATCCGTCATTGTCGTTAACCAGCAGCGAGAAGCGGAACGGTTCGTGTTTCGGGACAATCGGAGCCAGGACCTTCCAGGGGATCGCCGCTTCGTACGTGGTTATCGTATCCTTGCGTTTGACGATCAGCCGAACGTCCTTGAGCAGCCCGGTCGGATGGTCGTTGGTCGGGGCGATGAAACAGTAGACCTGGGGCGGCGAATTCTTGACACTTCCCAGGCAGAGTTCAAACCAGCCGGTTCCCGTCGTTTCCTGATTCATCGCGAACTGAATACTGTCGGCGTGGAACATCGTCTCGGCGGAGTCGGCTTCAGCCATCGCGTTATCAACAAACCGGGCCCCGAGATAAAGATTCTCATCGTCCCAGCAAAGAGCAAACTTGCCCGACAAGTCTTTTGCCCCATCTGTGACCTGCCCGACAGTCACGCCATACATCCAGATTTTAACGGTCCCATTCTTGACGATATCGATAAAGTTGGCCTTCTTCCAGTCGCTCAAATTGCCGTCGACGGTAATACCCGCGGCTCGAACAGCCTGGTATTCGGGCTGCTGATGTTTGCTCTTCCGAATCGCCGCCGGGGCGATCATCCGACACTCTTTCGACGGCTCGCACAGCGTCAGGAAAAACGCGTCGGACGGACCCATCGGCGCGACGGGAATCTTCAGCACCACCTGAACCGGAAGAAGCGTGTCCATGACAACTTCGGGTTTATCCAGCGGTTCCCAGCCGTTATTTTTAATCCGCTCGCCGATCACTCGGACCTTCCCATCCTTAACGATCGGCGACAGAACGTCGACCTTTTTGCAGATTACTTCAAGCCCCTCGTCCGCGCTCTCCGGCGCACTTCGACCCAAAAGAATCGTCGCCTTCTTCGCCACCGGATCCCAGGCGGCCAGACCGTCGGCCGTCTGCGCCGGTGTCACCTCTTTTAATCGGCCGGTCATGTCCGCATAACGTTTGAAGACCCACCAGGTGGCGCGAGGTTTAAAAGTCTTGGGGGTCACCAGGCCGCCGAGAGTGTGGTGGATGGCGATATTGACGTCCGGAGCGTGGGCGTCGTTGTTCACCGTTCGACAGGCGCTTTCCACTTTTGCCCGCTCCAGGTCCGCGAACGCCAGCGCTGAATAGCCCGCGTTGTTGCTGTTGGCCGGGCCGGTATATTCGGAAATCGAGAACCGTTTGATGTCGATCCCTTCCTGGGCAAGAAGCTTTTTCGCCCACTTGACGTTTTCGCTGAACCGCTGGGCGTCGTGCCACATCAGTACGTCCGGCAGCACCTGGTGCTTCTTGCAGAACCGTAAAAACTCTTTCAAAAATTCCGGATGAAACCCTGCCATTCCTGGTCCGATGATTTCCGCTTTCGGGTCCAATGACCGGATCTTCACGACCGCGCGTCGCCACGCCTCCAGATACTGCGGTGTTCCGCCCGGTGCGCCCCAGAATCCGCCCGGGTTGGGCTCGTTGATGATGTCCCACTGCACGACCATCTTTTTTCTCAGAACCTCTTTGACGATCCCTTCGACGCAGTCCTCCCACAACTTCCAGTTGCCGTTGTCGCCGGGCCAGGGAGCGACTTTGTTGTATCCGTAGCCGTAACGATCCGAGATCTTGACCTGAATATATTTGACGCCGATTTTCCGGGCATGGTCGTAGATGTCGAACAGTCCGTCGGCATTATCCACGCTCCAGTTGTCCGGATGCGTCGACAGCGCCTGCGGCTTGAGCGGTACGACCCACTCATCGCCCGGCGCATAGGGCGTCCCTTCCTGCACCTTCGCCTTCGAACCATCGCCTGCCGCCACAGGCTTGCTCAACCCGTAGCCATTCAAAAAACCGCTGCCCCGATACGTCACCGGGCCGACATCGGTCCCGAAGTCGACGATCACCCGCTCCGCCGTCCCCGCCGACCCGCAAACCGGAAAGACCACCAGGAACAATACGGCACACAAAAGGCGGGGACTATTCGATACCATGAAAAAACTCCTGAAAAGGGAAGAATTTATTCTACGTCGGGAAAGAACTGCCATAAATTACCAACAAACATCACCCAGGGTTCACGGGATACGTGACCATCGAAATACAAGGCATTCGTTCCGTCGTTGTGACAGTTTGAAATCTGATACTGCCAATAGGTTGCTCCGGAGAAATAGGCCGGGGCAAGAACACCATACAACCTGCCATACCCTTGGTTATCCGCAAGGTCGGTCAACAGCACTTTTGACGCGGGTGTGGCGACCTCTGAAAACCGGAACGGAGGGCCTGCCCAGGCGAGCGCATCATTGCCGGTGTTCTGCCAAACCATGTAGCGAAACGGCCAGGAAACTGTTTGTATCTGGCCGTAATTGACCAACGGAAGCCCGGTTGACGGGTCACTGATGGAAACCGTATTCGACGGGCAGAGGGTGACTTTACGAGTGGTCTTTTCCCACACATTAAAGCCCGGTCCCTGGCCCGCCAGATAATCGTTCCACTGCATCGCGCGATTATTCAAGGCATAGGATGCGACGAAACCCTGGTACGCATCGGCATAGAATTGAAACCCAACGCCAAGTTGACGAAGTTGCGACTGGCAGGTCACTGTCCGGGCCTGCTCGCGTGCCGACGCCAGCGCCGGCAGCAGTAGCGCCACCAACACGGCGATAATCGCCACGACGACCAGCAGCTCAATTAACGTGAAACCTTTTCTTCTCATGATCTTCTCCTATTACCCATCTGCCTATTGCCTATTTGCTCCGCGTCTTTCCGTCGATTCTCGCACCATCAGTTCGGGCTCCACCAGAATCTGCGGAACAGGTCCTCCGGCGTTAATCGCGGGTGAGATTCCAAGCTTATCGCTCAGCAGGCCCCAAATCACCTGGGCCACCTTTTCCACCGGCAGGCGGACTGTCGTCAAAGGAATGACCGCCTCCGCTGCCGCCGATATGTCGTCACACCCGATGATCGAGAGATCTTCCGGTACGCGGATCGGGTACATGCGAAGACTCGACATCAGACTAAGGGCCAACCGATCTGTAGCGCACGCGATCGCCGTCGGGCGATGTGACTTCGGCGCCATCGCCAGCCATTCGGCCAGTTCGCTTCCCCCGTGCGTTGGATCCGCCGTGGAGAACTCCTGGATTGGCGTCGACGCGCTCAATCGGTTCCATGATTTCAGAAAGTTCATCCGCCGATGGTAGTGAATGATCCGGCTCTGGTCCTTAACCTTCTCCGCGGAGAAATACAGAATATTCCGATGTCCCAGCGACCACAAATGCTCCGCCGTAAGGTCCGCCACCCGAAACTCGTCGATGCTCACCAATGGGAACGGAATCGGTCCCATTTCGCCTTCGATGACCACGTGTATCCCCCGGCTGACCAACTGCTGGATCAGATCATCGTGCATGTTCGCGGTTCGGTTGATGATGACGGCGTCGACGCACCGATTCAGAAACGACTCCAGGATTCGTCGCTCTCTGTCGAAATCGAACTCGCTGCTGGTGATGAAGACGGAATACCCGCTCTGGTGGCAGGCGTCATTGAGGTACTTGAAGAACTCCGCGTAGAAATTGTTGTTGATCGATCCGACCAGAATACCGATGGTATTGGTCTTCCCCTTTGCCAAGGCCCGGGCCGAGAAGGAGGGGGAGTAGTTCAATTCCTTGGCTGCTTCAAGAATCCTCCGTTCCGTGTTCTTGGATATTCGAACGGGGGAACTCTTGCCGTTTAGCACCAAAGACACCGTCGTCTTGGCGACTCCGGCCTTCTTGGCGATATCTCCAATTCGCACAGCCATTTATGGCTACTCCTCGAAGGACTGTTTACGCTAAAGCGATACATACTAACCGATTTAGCATGTGTAGTATATCATGGAGCGGGGCGTGGAGTCAAGTGTTTCCATGGGGCGTACGGTCTTCCTTCGCGTCTTGCGTGGGGTATTCGCTGTTCTGCTACATCTCTTGGCCGAACACAATCCTGACCGGACCAAACAGTCCGCTGGGAACGCTTTCCTTCTCGAACTTGCGGGCCATGTGATCATAGCCCAATTTGTTCCCGAACCGGGACTTCCAGGACTTGTGGATCTGCGGATCGACAATCGCGTTCGCCAGAGAATTCGTCACGATTATCTGCAGTGTATTATGTCCCTTGCGAAGCGTCCGCGTGACGTCGAAGGAAAACGGCCGCCATATTCGTCGGCCGACAGGCTTTCCATTCAGGATCACCCGGCAGGCATAGTTCACTTTGCCCAAATCCAGACGCGCTGGACCGTCAAACGAGTTCTCGAATTCGATCGTGTACTTCACATCGCCGCTGAAATCCCGGCCGAGGTATTTCACCCAGTTCCCCAACTCGGCCTGAACAGATTTCGCGTCGCTCAGTTTCACGACTTCGAAATCATGTTCGCCCACTCGATGTTGACACACCGGCTGAAGCGTCCAGCCCTCTTTGATGACGATTTTTTTCGCCCCCGGCACGAACCGTCTGAAAACACCCTCCGCCTTGACCCCAAAAAGCACCATTGCGGAGCCCCAGGGGGCAATGGTGATCTCGACGAGCGTACCTTGCTCCGTTTGTCGCTCCGGCATCGCCAATAGTTCGCCGGTTTCGGGGTCGCACAGCACGGGCTGTCCTTTTTCCGCGAATGTCAGAGTGAGTGGGACCGTGCGGTCGGCCTCGTTGGTGAGGAAATACAATGATCCGCCGTTCCAGGCTCGCTTGCAGACGCGAATGTCCTCGCATTTCGGTGAAATGCGGACCACCGGCGCCACATTGGCGGGAATCTGATCCATCGTCAGGATTCGTCCGCCGGCCTTCTCAAATCTGACCAGGTTCTCCTTGGCCTTCGGGTCCATCCACTTTGTCGGCGGGACAACAATCGTGTCGTATCGCATCGCGCCAACCTTCAGTCTGCCGGCCGAGATACTGCCCTTCACCAGAGCATCATCGTCGATATAGTCGAAATCGCACTGGGCCTTCAGCAGCTTATCGGCTATCCTGTCATGTGCTTCGATCGCTTTCTCCCGAGCCGACGCCCCCGCCCAGATGCTCCGAATATCAAAATAGACCGCCGTGGAACACACTGCCTGTCCGCGAGTCAGAAGGTACCCCAGTCGTGCGGTGTAGGCGTGATAGATATCATAGTACTTCCAGAACGGATCGTTCGGCCCAAAGTGCGTCCGCTCGCCACCCATGAAATGGTCGCGCGTGGAATACGGGAAGCATCCCATCACCATCAATGTCGCCCCGCGCACATACTGTTGGTCGGTCACCCATTTCGCCTGTGCCGGAGTCAATCCGTTTCCGAACACGGCGAACGATTCCGTCAGCACCAGCGGCTGGCCCATCTGTCTTGCCACCGATGACGCGTATTTGGGGAACTGGTGGCTTCGAACTTCCGGGAATAACTGCCGCCAGATCACATCGATTCCCGGCACGTCCAACCCGCGAAGGGCGCGAAGAATATGCCCGTACCCGTGAACGGAGTTGTTTCCGGGTTCGTCCTCGCCGCCAAAATGTCCCGCCGACAAGAGCCCATTCTTGCGGCACCACTTTCGAATCGGCAGCAGATATCGTTCGACCAGAAGTTGCGACCAGACGTCATAGAAATCAACCCGTGCCTGAGTAATCTTCCGTCGCTCCGTATCGCTCGGCTCCTTGAGCAAGTCCGGCAGCAGAGGTCTGAGCTCATACCCCTTGCGTTTTCTGAATACCTGTTCCATATCATCCGTCCAGGTCAGGTGCCCGGGTTGGGTGGGAAAGGCCAAGGGTTCGTCGGTGAACGTGAAGCGAATTGTATTACCGAAGTATTTTTTCAGGTACGGCTTGTGCCCCTCGTGCGTCAGCTTGATGAATGTCTTGGTCGCCTCTTTGTTGAGGAGGTTCGGGTAAGGGACACATCCGTACGATGTCTCCTTGGTTGTCGGACCTTGTTCCGAACTCACAACAACCTTGGCTGTGAATTTCCCCGGCTTTTGTGCGCATACACGTCCGCACGCGCCGCCCGAAGGCCAGCCGCCTTCATCATAGAACCAGTAGTTCATCCCCAATCGATGACACTCGGCCACCAGTCTCTGTATCAACTCGAAATATGGCTTGGTCAGATAATCCCGGTCCATCTGCGTCGCCAGAGTCTCGGGACGGAATTCCGGCGGCTCGGGCAGCAGGCACACCGACTTCGCTCCGTGGTCCACCATGTCCCGCAGTTGCCGGAGCATCTTCTTCTCGTCGATCTTGTCGTTGATGACCCAGAAATATCCGGGCCAGAAATACGCCGGTGGATTGATAAGTTCCTTGGTACTGAAGTTGTTCATTTTATCTATCATCCGTCCGTTGCTCGATCCACTGATCACGTTCCGCCGCCTGATACGCCATTCCCAGCCACTGCTGCACCTCAATGCCTCGCAACAAATCAGGCTCCACCGGCTGGTCTTTCGCCACGCCGGTCAGGAAATGATACAGACATTGCACATGCGCCCGCAGCCAACCGATCGTCACCTTTGGTCCGGGGAACTTGTCGCCCGGTGGATCGTAGCGTCGCACGCAATCGATGTATTTGTATCCTCGCATGCCGCCCTGCGGCGACTCGGGCTCGCGAGCGTCATATACCCCCAGCCAGTCCGCTTCCATCTGGTTGTACTTCATGGCGCCCTGTCGCCCGTGAATCTCAAACTGCATATCGTCATTCGTTCCATTCGCCACTTTCGACAACTCGATGGTTCCCAGCGCCCCGTTCGGAAGCTCAATCGTCATGATCGCCAGTTCTTCGCCCTCGGTCTTCATCTGTCCGCCTTTTCCGTCTGGCCGAACGGGCGCGAAATTTTTCGTCTGACATCGAATCCGTTTGAACGGACCCACCAGGTGCGTTACCAGATCCACCACGTGCGAACCCAGGTCCAGAATCACTCCGCCTCCGCCCCTCACCTTGTCCGACTTCCAGCTTACGGGCTTGTTGGGGTCCACGTTGCTGCTGTGCAGAAAATGGGCCCGGAAATTCAGCACCTCGCCCAGGAACCCGTCCTTCGCCAACTGCGCCGCCCGCATGATTGACGGAAAGAAGCGAATGTGGAAGCACATCTGGTTGGTTTTCCGATATTGCGAGTCGTGAAGAATCCTCGCCAGTCGCTGGGCCTCGTCCGACGTGGCCGTGATGGGCTTATCGCAGTAGATATATTTCCCCGCCTCGATCGCCGCCTTCAGCATATCGAAATGAAGGAAATTCGGCGTGCAGATGTGAATTACCTCAATCGACTTATCGTCGATCAGCGTTCGCCAGTCGCGAACCACCCTCTCGTAGTATCCCGTCGCCTCAGCCGCCGCCACGTTCTTATCTGACGTGGTGCACATCACCATCCTCTTCACACGCACCGGCGCCGGATCAAAATAGAGCGGCAGATTCACATACCCGAAGGTATGAGTTCGTCCCATGAACCCATATCCGATGATACCAACTGACAACTCACGCATTCTGCTATCCTCCAGAAACCGCTATGCCTTCATTCGGACTATCACGACATCATGAAGCTCAAGCCGCGGCACTTTGATCGACTGTCCACCATCTTCCACGGCGAATGCCGTCTTTGTCAATCCCGACTTCGCTTCCAACGCCACAGGACCGTTCAGCCGTATCACCAGGTCATGAACCGGAACGACTTCGCCCGGTGCGTGAGTATAGTGTCCCGTTGCCGGGGTCGGATACGCATACGCCGTTCCCGGCGCATTATGCAGATGGATCATCCACGTTCCGTCTTGGCGAATACGCGTATTGACGGTGACAAAAAGCGGACCCTCCAGCGTGACTTTCGGCGATACCAGCGATGTTATCACGCTTCGGAACCATCGTCGCTGCTGCGGCGTGGGCGCATCGAGATACGATCCAAAGAGTTTCACTCCCGCCCACACGACCGCGCCTTTTCCCACCCGCCGAATCCACATTCCCGGTGACCGCTTTGCCGGTCCGCTCTTGTCCTCGATTCCATCCCAGGATGATGTCGTTCGCTCTACCACATGCGATAACAGTTGCACGTCCGGAGTTGGGTCTGCCACGACACAATGGCCTTTGTACGTCACCCAGCGATCCTGGCCGGACAGAGGTTCCAACGTGGGCGATCCGTCCCCGCGTCGCCGCGAACGAATTCCCAGTAATTCATCCAGCACCGGACGCGAATGCGGGTCACCCCATTCATCGAGCGTCCCCACTTCCCGAAACGCAACCAGCACACCTCCGGACTCCACGTATCGGCGCAATTCCTCTGCCTGCCCCGCCGACATACACCGAGTCTCCCCAGCCAACAAGACCGGGAATCTCTGCAAGTCGGTCTGGTTGATATGATCGTCGAAAACGATTGATGTCTGCAGATGGCAGTGGCGGAAGAGTTCGTTCGCCCCGTGCCACTGATTCCAGGCCCGGATGGGAAGATCCTTGCAGGCGAAATCCTGATAGCGTTCCGAGCACCAGATGGCTGCATATTCCACCGTTTGACCGTCCTTGAATTCAATCCGCGGATCGGCCGCCTTCTGAATCTCCTGCAGCATCGGTGCAATCAGCTTCGCGTCGACTGCGATCCCCATGCACGCTGCGCCCCCCGCGCTGATCGCTCCCAGCACCGCCTGCGTCGCCGTCAGCGGATCATGATCCGGAACCCATATATTCCAGTGATCGCACAACGGCCACCAGCTTTCCGCTCCGTATTCGCATTCATAAGCCCGGTACATCTTCATCTGGAAATCCGCCTGGTGCGGAAAACCATCCAGTTCGCTCGACAGCATGCATCGCCATCCGAGTTTCCGCATCGGAATCGCCGTATTCCAGACAAACGTTCCCGGATTCCGACGTCTGTAGTTGTTGAAACACACCACCGCGTCCGCACGTGCAGCCAGCACCGCGTCCACGCATGCCTTCCACTCGGCCATCAGAATGTCATATCGCCATCGCACCCACTGCTTGAACGTTCGGTTCTCGTAGTCGATCTTGTCCGGCAGAGCGAGCCCGGTTTCCGCCTTGAATCGCTTCCGGCACCAGTCGCACTTGCACCCCGGCGCGAACCACGGCCAGGTGTTGTGGTTGCTGAACGTCGATCCGTCGAACCATATTCCGTCGAAGCCCACGTCGCGAACCACTTCCGCCACGAAATGCGGCAGCATTTGCCCATATGGCGAGTTGATGCATGCATAGTGCTTCTCCCACTCGGGATTCGGATCCGTCCCCGGCACTTCATAGAACTTCATCTGCCAATCCGGATGACTTGCCAAAACACCGCCGCCCAGGTTCAGCGGATACCAACTCAGCACCGGTCGACCGATGGCGTGAAGGGAGTCCAGAAGATGTCTGAATGCCTCAATGCTCGCCTGCGGATGATGATCCGGGAAGACTTTCGAAACGAAGAGTGGTCTGCCTTTGAAATCCACGGCCGAATGCCAACTGGCCTCCACGCCCGAAGCCTGCAGACCCTCCACGAGATTCGCGACATATTCCGCGGTAGGGGGATGTGCTCCTCGATTCTCCAGCCGCGTGGCACACTGATGATACGCCTTAATCTTTGGCATGATTCACTCCATTCTGTCAGAGAATCAAACGGTTGTATCCTTCCGGTTACGTAACACGACGAGCAGAACGATCGCCAACATCACCGGCGCTACCGTCAACAACCCGATTCCCGCTCGCAGCCCCCACCTTTCCGCCACGGCGCCGATAAGCACCGGACCTACGATCCCGCCGGAATTTCCCATGGCGCCCATGAGCGAAAACATCGAGGCTCCTGCCTTTGGAAATGAGTCGCCGGCGCACGCGAGAATCGTTGGCCAGAACCCCGCTATCCCAAACCCTACTATAGCAAGGCACACGACAGTGACAAAAACCGTGGTTGGTACGGCGGCCAGCAGAAGACCTGCCGCACAGAGGACGCCGCCCGCCAAAAAATACCTCCGCAAACTCAACCGCTGAATCAGATATGAATTCAGCACACGTCCCGTTGCCATCGTGATTCCAAAC
Organism: uncultured Phycisphaerae bacterium; assembly: GCA_964563935.1. Lineage (GTDB taxonomy): Bacteria > Planctomycetota > Phycisphaerae > JAAYCJ01 > JAAYCJ01 > JBAZZQ01. The sequence goes on from CAZLZE010000006.1 coordinate 46,878, forward strand.
ACCAGCAATCCGATCGCGCCTCCGGTTTGCGTTCCCGATATACCCTCTTCAATGTACGCCGGCAGCCACTGTGATGGACCAATCTCCGTGATTCCCGACAGCAGCATCGCGAACAGAAGCAGTAAGAACGATCTCATTCGCATCAACTGCCGAGTGGGCAACCGATCAGACCCGGAATGCAGCCGCCGGGGAAGCGGCAGAAAGAAAAAGACCAGTCCGTAGGGCAGCGACAGTACGGCGATCAGTCGGTAGATGCCGCGCCAGGTCCAATGCATCTGGAAAAGAAACACGACGCCGCCGACCAGGAACAGAATACCGATCGGATAGAACGCGTGAAGTTGATTGGACACACGCGTTCGCGTCTCAGGATATAAGGCACACACCAGCGGCGTCAGAAGCGCATCGAGCATTCCCGTGCCCACCCCGACCATAAACGCCCAAAGGAAGACCATCCAGGCTGACGCAGCCAACCCGGTCAGGAATAATCCGCCTCCCTGCATGAACGCGCTGGCCACCAGCAGGACCCGAAGCCCCCATCGGTCCGCCAAAGGACCCGTCGTCAGCATTCCCACCAGCAGACCCCAGAACGCGCAACTCAGGAAAAAACCGCTCGCCGCCTTGTCCATCCCGAACTCACCCGAGATCGCCGTCAAACATAGAGCGGGCGTATTGACGGCGAAACTGAGTGTCATCGAACCCAGGAAACTGGTGACGAGAATCAAGCGGCGGGGAAGTTGGTCGAAGGACATGGTTGTTTCCTGTTCTGCTCCGGCGGGAGCACGGATCGCATTCCTCTTATTTCCCATACCACCGGGCTAGAAGTTGGATCGGATGTACCGCGGGGCGATGCGATAGATGCTGTAGCTGCATGCGGCACGAACTGCATTCACTTGTCAACTGGTCGTAACTGCCCTTGGCGATGCTCTCCGCCAAATTCCTGGCCACCGCCATCGATGTTTCGTATTTTCCCTTCGCCATTCCATACGTTCCCGACAAACCACAGCAACTGTTCGCCAAACGTTCGACCTCAAGGCCGTCGATCAGGCTCAGAAGACCCAGTCCCGGCTCACCTACCTGCAGCATCCTCATGTGGCATGGGCAGTGATAGCCCATTCGCTCTGCCACCGCCTGCGTCCCCGTCTTCAGACGTCCGTCAAGATGCAGCTGCCACAGGTAACTGCATCCCTCGCGGACTTTTTCCGCCACGGCGTCTACTCGTCCGTCCTCCAGAAGATATTTGTATTCCTCTCGCAAGCAGAGCGTCGCCGTTGGCTCGAACGACAAAATCACATCCACCTCCCCGAGGTATCGGGCCAGATGCTCCACGTTGAATTTCGCCGTCTTTCGCGCCTGATCGAGGTACCCATATGCCATGGCCGGCATATTCGTTCCACACTGGTCCGGAATGATCAGTTCAATGTCGTTGGCGGAGCAGACTCGCACGATATCCTCCGCCAGTCTCAGGTCGTGATACCGCGGATAAAGATCGACAAACCACGCCGCCCGGACCGCCGGCTTTTCGGGTCGCATCCGCTTCGCCATTTTCCGCAGACTTCTCAACATCCCCGGAAAGGCAAACGCCGGCAACTCACGCCGTGCGTCGATCCCCACGAATGTTTCCATCGCGCGTCGCACGCCTGTCTTGCGGAAAAAGTAATTCGTGATGCCGGAGAACTTGCTCGACAGCCACTCTCCGTACTCCGTGTTGACGAAGAACTTCTCCAAAAACCGCTCTCCGCGCAGCCGCAGGCGAGTGGCGCGAAGCTCCATGATAAACTGCGGAATATGAACCGCGCTGGGACACTCCCGCAGGCAGTTTCCGCACAGCAAACACGCGTCCATCACCCGCTGCGCCTCCGGGCTCAGAAGATCGTCTTCCGTGATCGATCCCGTCAGATACTGGCGGATGAGGTTCGCCTTTGCCCGTGGCGAACTGTATTCGTCGCGGTTGGCTCGGAAGATTGGACACATCAGCTGCCCCGGATCCAGGGCCTTGCACTCTCCGCAGCCGTTACAGATGTCCGCCAGTTCAAAAAGGCTCTTTTCCCGATGGACAAGGTTTGGTCGCACGATGTTGGTCTGGTAGACTTCGTCCGCCCGAAGGTTGTCCAATGGCAAATCCGTGTCCGTAACGATGATCTTTCCCGGATTCAGGATTCCTGCCGGGTCGAAAAACTGCTTCACCTGCTCCATCGACTCATACGCCGGGCCATATTGCTTCCTCAGGGCCCAACTCCGAATCAATCCTGCCCCGTGCTCTCCGCTGATCGTTCCACCCAGCGACCACACCAGTTCGTAAGCGTCCTTGGCCAGCGGCGACAGCTTCTTGCGATCCACCGGATCTCGCAGATTCAGGAATGGCCGGATGTGAAATTCCCCGGACCCCGCGTGACCATAGAAACTCGCCGCCAAACCATACTTGTTGAACACGAACTGCATGTCCCGCAGATATTGGGGCAGCTTCGGAGCGTCGACTGCGATATCTTCCACAAATGCCGCTGGTCTGGCGAGTCCCGGTTGGCGGAAGAGCAGCGGCACTGCGTTTTTCCTCGCCGTCCAGTGCCGTTTCTGCTCCGTCGGGTCCGTCATCTCCGTGAGTTCCACGTGTCCTTCAAACTCCTTCGCCAGTCGCTGCAAGCAGGGCTGAAGGCGAGCCCTCGCCTCTTCCAGGTCGGTCCCGTCGAACTCAATCAGCAGCGAAGCCTCCGATTCCGGCAGGACTTCCCTCAGCCGGTTGTCCGCCGAATGGGCCAGCTTGATCAATGTCCCATCCATCAACTCAACAGCGGCCGGATCATACTCCAGAATGATCTCCACCGCTCGCGCGCTCAGGCTCAGATCGTCAAAACTGGCCGACAGGGCGATTTTCACCCCCGGCGTGCGAACCAGTTGAACGACCATCTCCGTAAATATTCCCAGTGTTCCTTCCGACCCCGTCAGCAGTTTGACCAGGTCGCCCCCGCTCCGGTCTAGTGCTCCCTTGAGGTTGTATCCCGCCCGGTTCCGTTTCAACGCCGGCCAATACTGATCGATGATCTTCCGATTCGGATTGAGGATGTTGTAGACTTTCTGCTCGAGCTCCTTGCCCGCTGCGTCGTCTGTCCAGACAACGCGTCCGTCCGTAAGAACGGTTTGCATGGAAACCATGTTATCGCTGCAATACCCGTAGCGAAGCGAGTGCGCGCCCGTGGCGTTGTTGGCCACCGATCCGCCCACCGTTGCCCTCGACCCGCTGGAAGGGTCCGGCCCGAATTGCCATCCCGCGCCGCGGGTCAGCCGATTGACCTCATCCAGAATCACCCCTGGCTGAACGCGAACCTGCCCCTTCTCCGGATCAAAATGCAGAATGTTCGTCATGTAACGGGCAAAGTCCACCAGGATGCCCGTCGTTAGCGATTCCCCCGCCAGACCCGTTCCCGCTCCGCGTGGTGCCAGCGGAATCCCCGTCTCCTGCGAGAATTGCATCAACCGGACAACGTCCTCCGTATCGCGCGGACAGACGACTACCGCCGGTATTAGTTTGTAGATACTTCCATCCGTGCTGTAGAGCAGACGTGTCACCCGGTCGTCAAGCACATCGCCGCGAATCATCGGGCGAAGACGCTTGCCCAGCAACCTGCTATCCACATTGACCGCCTGAAAATCCACGGAACATTCCTTCCTATGAACAGGAAAACGTCAAATTATACAAGAACGGGTGACGAAACAATAGGGCAGTCTCGCCCGCCGCCCTCAATTTCTCCGCAGATGAATCATGATTACCATAATGTCCGCCGGCGTGATACCGCTGATTCGCGACGCCTGTCCCACACTCACCGGACGCACGCTCGACAGCTTTTCCCGCGGCTCACGCTTCAAACCGGCAATAGCGCCGTAATCGAGATCCTTCGGCAGCTTGACCGACTCCAGCTGCCGCAATTTCTCCGCCACACGTCGCTCTCGCTGCTCGTAACCGAAATACTTCAGATCAAACTCCGCCCGTTGTCGAACGCGACTGTCGAACCGTCCGAAAAGCTCCTCGCCGAGAACGGCCTCCAGTTTCTTCCACGTGCTCTCAGGTCGCCGAAACCAATCCGTCGCGCACATCCCGTCCATTCTCTGCTTCTGCAGCACCCGGACCAATTCTTCCTGCTGCCTTTCCCACTCCACATGCCGGGCCCACCGCCGATCATCCAAAATTCCTGCCTTCTTCGCGATCGGACAAAGCCGTCGCTCCGCCGTGTCCGCCCGGAGCAGCAGTCGAAACTCCGCCCGGGACGTAAACATCCGGTACGGCTCATCCACCCCCTTGGTCACCAGGTCGTCGATCATCACCCCGATATAGGCCTCATCCCGACCCAGCACGACGGGATCAAGCTTCTTCAGATGCTGTACGGCATTGATTCCCGCCATCAGTCCCTGGCCGGCCGCCTCTTCGTACCCGCTCGTCCCGTTGATCTGACCCGCGAAAAATAACCCCGCCACTTGCTTGCTCTGCAAATCCGGACCAAGCTGATCGGGAAAGATAAAATCGTACTCGATCGCATACCCGTACTGAACGATCTTCGCCCGCTCCAGCCCCTCGATGGAATGTACCATCGCCTCTTGCACGTCTTCCGGAATCGATGTCGCCAATCCGTTGCAGTACACCCAATCATACTCCAGTGACTCCGGCTCCAGATAAACCTGATGTCGCTCCTTTTGGCCGAACCGCACGATCTTCACTTCGATGCTCGGACAGTATCGCGGACCGGTCGACGTGATCTGACCCGTGTATAACGGCGTCCGATCGAAATTCTCGCGAAGAATGCGATGAGTCTCAGCGTTCGTGTGCGTCAGGTGACATGGCGTCTGTGCTCGGTCGATCCGATCCGTCAACATGGAAAACGGCACCGGCGGATCGTCGCCTTCCTGCGGCTCGCAACGACTAAAATCGATCGTGTCACGCAGCAGCCGCGGACAGGTCCCCGTCTTCAATCGTCCTATTCTCAGTCCCAGCTTCTTCAGCGAGTCCGTCAGCAGGCACGCGGGCTTTTCTCCGATCCGACCAGCCGGGAACTGTTTTTCGCCAATATGAATAATCCCATTCAGAAACGTGCCGCTGGTGATCACCACTGCCCGTGTTTCCAGATTCCGTCCGTCCGAAAGCGAAAGCCCCGAGACACACCCATCTTCGGTCAGTATCCCTGTCACCTCACCTTCCACCAAGTCCAGGCCGCGAAGATTCTCCAGAAATTCCCGCGTAAATCGTGCATATCGCCGTTTGTCCGCCTGCGCCCTTGGCCCCCACACAGCCGGACCCTTCGACATGTTCAGCATCCGAAACTGAATGCCCGTCGCGTCCGTCGCCTCGCCCATCAGCCCGCCCAGGGCGTCGATCTCGCGGACGATCTGCCCCTTCGCCAGTCCGCCGATCGCCGGATTGCACGACATCTCCCCGATCTTGTCCAGCGACAACGTCACCATCGCCGTTCGCGCGCCGGCACGCACTGCCGCATATGCAGCCTCAATCCCGGCATGACCGGCTCCGACGACAATGACATCATATTCCTTTGCCATGGCGACTTGCCCCAAGCAACAGGGGCGACCCTCTGTGGCCGCCCGCGTTCCTTGCTTCCTCCATCCAATACTATACCGAAAAACCGTCCGCGGAACACGCTTCCCGCGACTATCTCTCCCCCAACAGGCTCATCCGGTCGCTGAACTCAATCCCGACGAACTTCCATTCGTTCTGCGGCCTGTAAAAGTAAAATTCCCAGACCAGCGGGCCGAGATCATACTTGATAATGTAAACCAGCCGGACCACCGACTCCCCATACGTCTGGCTTCGAATAAATTCCATCCCCGAGGGCTTTCCCAGCAGCGATACCGCTGTCTCGGTCCGGATCTTCAGCGTATCCAATGCCTCTCTTCGCTCCTTGCTGTCCGAGCCCTCCGTCAATCCGTTGAACGCTGCGTCCAGCTTCTTCTCCATCACCGCTGTCAAAAAACGCTCCACCCGTTCCCGATAGTCACCTTCATTCCGCGGCGACCGCGCGCCAAGACAAACCACCAGAACGATTCCCGCAAACACCACATATTTCAGTACTTTCATTGTCAACCTCTCTATCAGCGTGTGTCGTTGCGTGGGCAGACGCACCACTTCCTGTTTCATCGGACACAAATGCTTTATTATCCTAAATTCCGCCCGCCACAATCAATACCTTTCTACGCCATGTATTATTCCCTCAACCTTGACCTGCGATGACCGGGCAGGTATGATATGAATGTACCTTTGGGGCAGTAGCTCAGTTTGGGAGAGCGCCAGCATGGCATGCTGGAGGTCGTGGGTTCGACCCCCATCTGCTCCATTACGTCAGTTGCCGAATCACCGGGTCACGGATCTCCTCCTATTCATGGAGCGTCGGACGCATGTACAAAGTCTCACGCCGCGGATTCCTGAAAACCTGCCTTCACGCCGGTGCCGGACTGGGAATGTCGAAAATTCTCACCGGATGTGGAATGTGGCAAGGCCCTGCCGATCTGCCCCCAATTCCCGCCAAACCCGTGAATACCTTGTCGCAAGTCATTGTCGCCCGCGGGTCCGACCTTGAAGTCATGACTCGTGAGGCTATCCAATCGCTCGGCGGAATGGCCAAATTCGTTCAGCCGAATGAGAAGGTATTCATCAAACCAAACTTCGGCACCGCCGGATTCGTCAAACACGATGTATTCCAGGCGGGAGAGTGCACCAAGCCCGAGATCGTCATTACCGTGGCCGAGGAGTGTCTCCAGGCCGGGGCCGCCGAAGTGACCATCGGCGAAGCCGGACAGGTCGATCGATTCGATTGGGATTCCCTTCGCTTCCTCGACGGTACCAGGACCATGGCCGGCGAAGCTCAGCGACTCCGGGATACCTACTCCCGTACCGTCACCCTGTCGTGCCTTGAAGTCGATTCGCCGGGCTGGGACGCGATCCCCTCCCCATACACCGGCTTGGGTGAAATCTACGTGCCGACACTGCTTACCCAGGCGGATCGCGTCATCTCCCTGGCCGTCGCCAAAACGCACCGATGGTGCGGCATCACCGGCGCGCTCAAAAATTTCCTCGGCGTCACCAGCCGTGCCCACTACGGACCGGGCCAATACAACCGGACCATCCTGCACCAGGCCGGAGGCGGGCCGGACCAGTGTTTTCTCGACATCGTTTCCGCCGCCAAACCGGTCCTCTCCATTATGGACCTGTCCATCTGCTGCGAGGGAAATGGTCCCCACGTCCTGCCCGGGTGGTGGGGTACCACGATTGACGTTCAGAACAGGCTTGGGCAGTGGGTGATCCTTGCCTCCCAGGACCCGGTGGCCCTGGACGCGACCACCGCCCGTGTCATGGGACAGGATGTCTCCGCCATCCAACACCTCAACCTCGCCTATAACGAAGGATTGGGGCAGATCCAGCCGGATAAAATCACTCTCACGGGAGCCGCCCTGAACGAAATTCAGATGGAATGGACACCCGCCCAGCACACCGAAGGCTTCAGCGAGGTAATCCTTCCCGGACTCATGATGATGCTCGAATAGCTCACCCGTCTCCGCAAATTTCCGTTTTAGTCTTGTCCCTCGAAGCTCCTTTCGGTATATTCTCTTGGTTATTTACTGAATGGCTTAACCTCATTTCGACCCTTGTCGAGGAATTAGGAGCTGAGTAATGAAGAATCTATACGAATTGGTAAATGATCGTGCGATTGAAATAGGCAAATTGTCCGTGCGGATGACCACCGCCGCCGGATCGGGACACCCCAGTTCCGCTCTGAGCCTGGCCCACCTGGTTACCGTCCTGATGTACCATCAGATGAAGTGGGACCCCCAGGATCCCTGGAACCCGTATAATGATCGCCTGGTCCTCTCCGAAGGGCACGCCGTTCCGATCGTCTATGCCGCCATGGCCGACCTTGGCGCCGTGATGGGCAAATCCAAAAGTGACGCCCGCAAGATGACCGTTGCCGACGTCGATACCCTCCGCGCGATGGACAGCTATCTCGACGGTCACCCCAATCCCGCCGAGGGCATGCCCTTCTTCGATGCCGCCACCGGTTCTCTCGGCCAGGGGCTCTCGGTCGGCGCCGGACTCGCTCTGGCTGCCCGCAAGGCCAAGATTCAGAAAAATATCTACGTCGTCTGCGGTGATGGCGAAAGCCGCGAAGGCCAGATCATGGAGGCCGCCGATTTCATCGTCGATCACAAGATCGTCAACCTCTGCACCATCATCAACTGCAACGGCCAGGCTCAGGCCGACTACGTCTCCAATCAGCAGAGCCCGAAAGTCCTGGCTGAGAAGTTCAAAGCCTACGGCTTCGAAGTCAAGACCATCGACGGCCACAACGTCGAGGAAATCGTCGAAGCCCTCGCTCGGGCCGGCGAAACCGAACTGCCCTACGTCATCATCGCCGCCACCAAGAAGGGGTGGGGCGTCGAGGCTCTGAAAGATAAGTCCAATCACGGAAAACCGCTGTCCAAGGAAGCCGCCGACAAGGCCTACGTCGATCTCGACAACATGCGAAAGCTCCTCGGCATTCCCGAGAAGGTCGATGTCTCCGCCTTCAAGCCGACCAAGCCGAGCCAGACATCCTTCTCCTTCCCGGCTCCCAAGGGCAAGCTTCCCGCTCCGGACTTCGACCAGTTGCTGGCCAATGACAAGACCTGGACGGGCAAGAAGAAGCTCGCCTCCCGCCGGGCCTATGGTCTGGCCCTGAGGGAAATTGCCAGGCTCGATGATCGCATCGTCGCTATCGATGCCGACGTCAGCAACTCGACCTTCGCCGATTTCCTCGCCAAGGCCGATCCGAACAAGTTCGTCGAGTGCAAAATTGCCGAACAGAACATGGTCTCCGTCGGCGCCGGAATGTCCGCGGGCGGGTTCATCCCGTTCTGCTCGACCTTCGGAAAGTTCTTCGCTCGGGCTTATGACCAGATCGAAATGGCCATGATCTCCCGCGCCAATATCAAGCTCGTCGGCTCCCACATTGGCGTCACGCTCGCCGCCGACGGTCCCAGCCAGATGGGACTGGTCGATATGGCCTTCTTCCGCGGACTGTCCAGCGCTCGCGAGAACGGTCAGCCGATGTGCGTCATCTTCAATCCCGCCGACGCCGTCTGTGCCTGGCAGTGCGTCCAACTCGCCGCCGATTTCAAGGGCATGGTCTACATCCGAACCATGCGGCCGGATACCAGCCTCCTCTATAAGACCGATGAAAAATTCGAGGTCGGCGGTTCCAAGGTCCTCAAGGATGGCTCCGACATGGTCATCGTCGCCACCGGCTACATGGTCCACGTCGCCCTCAGTCTTGTCGATCAGCTCAAGCAGGAAGGCATCAGCGCCGGAGTCGTCGACGCCTATAGCCTGCCGCTCAACGGCGATCCCATCATCAAGGCCGCCGAAAAATCCGGCCGGAAGATTCTAACCCTCGAAGACAACTACATCGGCGGACTCGCTTCCAACGTCGCCGAACTCGCCGCCGCCGTCGGCAACATCAAGGTCTTCTCCATGGTCGTTCCCAAACTGCCCAAGTCCGGTCGCACGCCCGAGGAACTCCTCGAGTACTGCGGCCTGGCGCCCAAGGATATCATCCGAAACGCCAAGGATCTGGTCGGCAAAAAATAGTCCCAAGATCGAACAAACAAAAAGCAGGAGCGCCAAAAACGCTCCTGCTTTTTTCTTCTCTTAAAGCTGATAGCTGACAGCTCTTCTCATTCCGGCTCGATCGTCACCGTCAGGTGACACGACTTGAACTGCTCCTGGTACAACTCTGCCCGTTCCTTGTGGCATACCAGCAGCAAGGCCATTCCCTTCAAATGGGCCTCCATCATCCGCTGAATCGCCTGATCCAGGTTCAGAGGCGTCAACCGGCAGATGGTCTGGATGACGTATTCCATGTCATTAACATCGTCGTTGTGCAGGATGACCTTGTACGGCGGCGGTGTCTGTGTCCTGGTCGTCGGCTGCTCCAGCAGGTCTGTTTTCCCGGCTCCTTTTGCCATACTTTCAACCTTTTTTCCGATAGGTAATCTCTTTTGCCCTTTATATAATACCGACAGAGATTTTCCCGGACAAGTCCATGCTGCACGCGAAACGAATGAAATTTGGACGCAATATGAGGCTGATCAAACAGCGAGAGTTTGATCGTGTCTTCGCCGCCGGACGACGCCTCAAGATCAAAGGGCTGACCATCTTACGAATGGAAAACAATCTCGGCCATCCGCGACTCGGCATCTCCATCGGAAGAAGCTTTGGCTCCGCCGTCGAACGAAATCGCGTCAAACGCCGTCTCCGCGAAGCCTTTCGCCTGATGCAGCATGATCTGTCCGCCTATGATTTGATATGTGTCCCGTATTCTCGCGCAGCGGAATTGTCCGTCCGCGAGTTGCAGGATGTGCTGAGGGAAGCCTGTGAGTGCTCCAAACCGACGGTGGAAAATCAGTGATCTTCTCAGCCGCTTGCTGATCCTCGGCGTGCGAGGGTATCAGCTTACCCTCAGCCGCTTCCTCGGCGGCAGGTGCCGATACCTCCCCACATGCAGCGAGTACTTCATCGGAGCGGTGCAAAAATACGGGCCTCTTCACGGCGCCCTCAAGGGAATATGGCGAATCCTCCGTTGCCACCCCTTCGCCAAAGGCGGCTATGATCCATATTGACCGTGGTTCCCTTCCGGCGACCTCCCATTGTTGATTTGTCCTCCGAATCTGGTACACTAATCTGCATACCATATATCCGAAACGGTATCAGGGCAGGACTAAGACGCGGGCGAATGTTGGTGAGAACCATCTGTTGCGTCTGTGAGGGGGCGGGCCATGATCGATTTTCACTGCAATATCTGTAATCAAAAGATCTCCGTGAGCAACCAGCACTTGCGCAAAGCCGTCAGGTGCTTCAAGTGCGGCAATGTTCTCCAGGCCATTCCCGAAGTCCAGGTGGAATCGTCCGCTGACGACGAGTCTCGTGCGTTGCATCCGGCCGATCAGGACCAGAAACCCACGCCGACCTCCGAACCGTCCGAATCTCTTCCCTCCAAAGAAGAAACGCCCCGCGCGCCTCGCACCTCCCGATCCTTGAACGCAATCTTTATCGCCGCCCTCGCTCTGACCTTCAGTTTCGCCAGCTACATGGCCGTCAAACAATTCCGGCCGACGAAAACCGACCAGAAAGCATCCCCACAGATCGTCAAACCCTCTCCGCTTGCCGGACCGACCACAAAGCCCACGGCCGTGGGGCTCGTAGACCCCAACAAACCATCACCGGAGTTGGCCCGCCCGCAAATTGACGAATCGCTCGAACCGATCCCGCCCAAGCCGATCACACCGTCCCCCATCGATCCTGCGCCTCCCGCTCCGCCAAAACCTGTAACGCCTCCTCCCATTGCCAAAGTCGAACCGACCGCTTAGGAGTCGCCGGCGGTGTCCCACGACTCAGCCGGTGTGACGCACCAACTCTTGCGTGCGTCTTCGCTCTTACCCCGGCCTTCGCTTCTTCGTCCCCTTGGTGCCTTTGTGGTTAATACTGAAAACTCGCGCTCCACCACGTGCTTTCACTCGACAGCACGTAATGCTGTATCCGATTCCGCCATTCCACGTGCCCGTCACCGTAACCGACGTTCGTATCGACGAATGGCCCTCCGCCCTGGTATCCGCTCTGGGTGGAAGAATGACTGCTCGAATAAGGACGGTCCACGTCGCCCAACCCCGCGTACATCCACGACCCGTTCATGTCCGCCACGAGCACGTCTTTTCCGCTCGTGCTGATATGGGGACTCTGATTGGTGTGTTCGTTTCCCGAGTGGCTCCAATCCCACGCCAACGACTCTTCCAAGGGCTCAACGCCCGCGTACACGGCGTACCCTATGCGATAGCAAAGATGTCCGGGAAATGAATACTGCAGATCGATGAAATATACCTTCGACCACAGATCCAGATCCTCCCCCGTCAGATTGGTTGGGTTGTCCCACCTGGCCCATGGACTGTCCGAAGGGATCAGCGGGCACCACAGTACGTCCGCCTGCCGCCCCGCCACGCCGTACATCACACGTCGCATATCGGTATGACCCGGGTCTGCCCACTGTACGACGTTCGGATTCCATGCCTTCCGCGGCGGAAACCGATCGTCGTTCTCTCCCGCATAAAGAGTCAGCCCCGTGATAACCTGACGGATATTATTGCTGCATGCCACCAGGCGGGCCCGTCGCTTCGCGCCCGAAAGAGCCGGCATCAAAACCGCCACCAGAACCGCGATCGTCGCCGTCACGACCAATAGCTCAATCAAGGTAAATCCCTGTCGTCGGTTTGCAGATGCTCCGCATTGTCTTCCGGGCAGAATCCTCATATCATCTATAATAGCAGAAATACCCCAAAACACCTAGCCCCCACCGGTATTGCGATTTATTCTTCCAGCAATTCCTCCGCCGTCAAGTGGTCGGTGAAGAGGGCGGTAATCATCTTCTCTCTTCGGTTCAGGCACGCTCGCAGTGCCGGCACCCTCCGTTTGTCGCTTCCGCAGATAACAATCACCGTTCCCCCGTGGGATACGATTCGGTGTAACCCCCCGAGACCCAGTCCGATCGGTTTCAAGGCCCCGTCTCCAGGCTGGGTCGATCCAATCTCATTTCCGCTGGAATCGAAAAACCAGTTCGCGATCTCGCCCACTGCCCCGCGCGACCGCATCATCTTCACCTCATCCACCGTCAACAACTGTTGCTTCACGATGGTCATCTCGCTGTATCGTTTCTCGTTGTCGTCCACAAACCCAATACCCGTGATGGCAATTTCCGACCGGCTCAGCAGGTCCAGCGAGTTCTTTACCGGTTCGAGCTGCTCCACCACCTGGGCCTGGTACGGATCCCGAATAATCGCCGGTGACGGCAAGTGACGGGGTATCGCATCAAACTTCCTCGCCAGTTCCAGCGCCAACTGATACGCCTCTCGCTCGGCCACCTGGATACGGTTGCCTGTTCCCATGATCCCGACCATGGGCAGGATATACCGTTGAGGCTTGTTCAATTGCGTTACCGAGAACCGCTGCGCCGGCTGAACGTCCAGAACATGACTGACGAACAGACGCATCGCATAACCCCAGTTGATGCACACCACCTTGCCACCGAACGGATCATCCATCAGCGAATGGAAATAAATCCCCGCCGCCTGGCTTATCCGGTCCAGCACGATGTTCTGGAGATGACGGTCCTGTCCGCTGTAAGCATCAGAGTACCCTTCAATGACCTCAGCGTGCCTCAGGTTGAACCTGGCTATCAACTGTGCTTCCAGCGGGCGGTTGTCCAGTGCTGCCCCGCCGGGACGAACGATCGCCACGGGCGGTTTGACCACAATCCCCATTTCCTCAGCCTTGGCCAGGGCCTTGCGGATTTGGGTGCGATTGTCCTGCTCAAATCCGAAAAACGCGGCAATCTCGCGTTCCGAGTAGCTCTGCTTGTACTTGAGCATAGCCACTTCATACAGACAACTGGGGTCTTCCAAGTCGAAGGGACGCCGTGATTTCAGTGTCATTGCGATACCTGCCTATGCTTCACGTCAAGACCTGCTCCGAATGTGGAAAAACTGTTGGTAGATAAGCTCTATACAGCTTGTCCATTGCGTCATTTTAGCAATTTTATGGATAAACGCCAGATTCTCTTTCAATAAATGGTGGGTCGAATTTTAAGTAATGGAAAGATAATGCGTTATGCTGGTTCTATCTTTCCACAATCAGGCCGTCTATACGGTCTTTGGGAGTGCGGAAATAGGTTTTGGCGAGTCTCGCCTGGGTAAAACCCTGATAGCGTGTGGAAAAACGGTGATTATCTGCTAGTTTCTTGGAGAAAGAACCAAGGATTTATACTTAGCCTGGTTAGGAACTTATCGGATGAATCGCATCTCTCCGACGTTCGGCACCAGCGGTGGGCCGCTCTGGAACATGCGGAACCCAGCCGGCCAGTAAACAAAGAACGCCTTGCCCACCATCTGATCGGCGGGCACGGTTCCCATCTTGTATTGCCCTTTATCGTACTTCGCTTGCAGGTGTGGGCCCACTTCGTACCAGAGTCGTGAATCCATGCTCTCCGGGCTGTTGTCGCCAAGCACGTAGTAGTCGCTTGGCCCCAGGTGGATCGGATTATTGACGACCCCGTGGCCGAGTTGTCCGGTCAGGGGAGTCCGGTCGAGTTCCGATGGCGTCTGGATTCGGACGGGACGGTAGTATACATCGCGCATCAGGTTCACATGCCAGAACTGGGCATCGAAATCCCGGGCTGTCATCTGGATAATCGGGGGTTCCTCTTCCGCCAGCAACTTCCGCAACTTATCCGTGTTAGGATGATACTGCTCATCTGTAGTCTGCAGGATCACCTTCTTCCCGATCTTCAACTGAACGCGATAGTCCAGATTCTCGAAGCTGATAAGTTCGGGTGATTTGGGCGACATGCGGGGAATATCTGTCTCTGCCAGCAATTTCGGCTTGTTCTTGCCCGATTTGTAGTCAGCCCGGGTGGTGCGGAACAGCTGGGCCTTGCCGCTCGTGTTGATCCGGGCGATGAAGACATCGTCCCGTTTGCTCAGGACTATATCCACCTCGCCGTCGCCCCGGTGGACATTGAGCATGAACTCCAGCTTGATATCCGATACCGTGTACATCCGTCCTGCCTGCATATCCGGATCGTCATAGGCGTAAAAATCCTGAACGTGGCCGTTGAAGGCGATCGTTCCCGGTTGGTCTTTCTTGTCTCCATGGAAGAACAGGACCCGCCCGGAGGTCTTCCACTGCTGGGTTTTGTCCACAGGCACCCATCCCGGCACGTCCGCCGGCGGGTCGTCGCGATCCCGGCGGGTCGGCAGGTAGTCGTTGTTGTAGACCAGGAACCACAGCGACTCCATGGCGATATCCGTCTTGCGGGCGATCTTGTCGTTGACGTATACGTCCCCATCGATCAGCTCGATCTTCTCGCCGGGCAAACCGATAAGCCGTTTGATGAAGTTGATATCCGGATTGGCCGGGTTCTTGAAGACCACTACGTCCCACCGCTTGGGACCCAGTGACGGTTTGAGCGAAGGGAACATCTCCGCCAGACCATATCCCAGTTTCATGACCAGAATCCGGTCGCCGCCATCCACCAGGAGCTGGCCGCCCCGCACGAGGTTCGCTGTCCGGTTGATCCATTTACAGTTCGGGCAGATCGTGATCTTCGGTACCCGTTGCTGAATCTCAAACGCGTAATCGTATCCGCAGTCGGGGCAAAGCGTCGTCTGATGGGCGCCGTAAAGAGTAGGGGCCATGGACCCTGTCGGGATGCGGTACGCCTCGACGATGAACGCCCGGAACACGAAGGCGAGAATAAACGCGATGATGATGGACTCGACGGTCTCCTTGGTCGAGCGACCGACGTGAGTCCACGTGACTTGTTCCTTGGCCTTCGGGTCCGTTGTTTTGCTAGTCATTCGATCCGCTGTCTCCCTGATCAAGTACGGCAATGAACGCTTCCTGCGGGATCGCCACGTTTCCGACCTGCTTCATGCGCTTCTTGCCTTCCTTCTGTTTTTCCAGCAGTTTTCGCTTCCGCGTTATGTCTCCCCCATAACACTTGGCCAGCACGTTCTTCCGCATCGCCGGGATCGTCTCCCTCGCGATAACCCGGGATCCGATCGCCGACTGAAGAGCGCACTCGAACATCTGTCGCGGAATCTCCTGTTTCAGTCTCAGCAGAATCCGCCGTCCACGGGTCTCCGCCACCGATCGGTGCACGATCACGGAAAGGGCATCCACCTTTTTCTGCGCTACCAGGATGTCCAGTTTCACCAGGTCGGACGCCAGGTATCCCGACAGTTCGTAGTCCATCGTCCCGTATCCGCGGGTAATGGTCTTGAGCTTATCATAAAAGTCATAAATGATTTCCGCCAGTGGAAACTGATATTTCAGCAAAACCCGCGTCGGCGACAGATATTCCGTCTGCTTGAAGATCCCCCGGCGGTTTTCCGCCAGCTTCATTACTCCGCCCACGCTGTCGGAAGGCGTGATGATGCTGGTGTCCACCATCGGTTCGCGAATTTCCAAAATCATCGACGGGTCGGGCATCTTGGCCGGGGAGTTGATCTTTACGACCGTTCCATCCGACATCACGACCTCGTAATTGACGCTCGGCGCCGTCTGCACCACCGTGATCCCCGCTTCACGCTCCAGACGCTCCTGGATAATGTCCAGATGCAGCAAGCCCAGGAACCCGCAGCGGAACCCCAATCCCAATGCCTCGCTGTTTTCCGGAAAATAGGTGAACGACGCGTCGTTCAGGTGCAATTTTTCCAGGCCTTGCTTGAGGTGCAGGTATTCGGTGTCCGGGCCGGGGTAAAAGTCGCAAAAGACCATCTGCAGGGGGGGCTTGTATCCGGGAAGGGCCGCCGAGGCGGGCTGATTGACCAGCGTGATCGTGTCGCCCACGTTCACATCGCCCAATTCCTTGATATTCGCGATGCAGTATCCCACCTGGCCCGCTTCCAGCGTGTTCTGCGGGGTCATCGTCGGCCGAAGCTGTCCCAACTCGATAACCTGGTACGTCCGTCCCGAACTCATCAGCACGATTTTGTCGCCTTTGCGGATTCTCCCGTTGAAGATACGGATGTACGTGACCACGCCGCGATAATCGTCGTAGATCGAGTCGAAGATGAGCGCCTGCAGCGGAGCCTCCGGGTCGCCCTTGGGCGGCGGGAGCTTTGTCACGATGTTCTGAAGCAGTTCGTCGATCCCCACGCCCGACTTGGCTGAGATGTTGAGCGCGTCTTCCGCGGGCAGGCCCAAAACGTGTTCGATTTCCTCAGCCACCACTTCGGGTCGCGAGGCAGGAAGATCGATCTTGTTGATGACGGGAATGATCTCCAAACCGTTCGCCGTCGCCAGGTACGCGTTGGCCACTGTCTGGGCCTGCACGCCCTGCGTCGCGTCCACGATCAACAGCGCTCCCTCACAGCTGGCCAGTGCCCGCGATACTTCATAATGGAAGTCCACGTGCCCCGGCGTGTCGATCATGTTCAGCTCGTATTGCTGACCCTGGTATTCGTAGGTCAGGGTGATGGCGCTGGCCTTGATCGTGATGCCTCGCTCACGCTCCAGGTCCATATCGTCCAGAATTTGTTCCCGCATCTGCCGCGAAGACACCGTGCCCGTCGTCTGAATCAGGCGGTCCGCCAGCGTGCTCTTGCCGTGGTCGATGTGGGCGATAATTGAGAAATTACGTCTGTTTTCAATTCCCATAGTCTCACTGATATCCAAAAAGA
>CAZLZE010000006.1:64143-64437 GCA_964563935.1 uncultured Phycisphaerae bacterium
CACCCCTTTATGCCAATCTTTCTGCCGGAAAACTCTACTCTGCGGCACATACTTTGGTTCGCATCTTCCCCATTTTCACAGGCGCGCACCGAAAGCGCACCAAAAATACACCGTTTTTACACTTTTTCCGGTGCGCGCTTTCTCCTCTTTCCTTCCTATGGCCGTCGCTCCCACTTGTCCAGATCGGCGTCTTTGTTGGGGACCAGCACCGTGTCCCAATCGGCAGGCTTGTTGATCTTCGGATCGAACTGGTCCCGCGGCCGCACGCTTAAGGCCCCCGGCGTATCCCCTGGC
>CAZLZE010000007.1:0-25994 GCA_964563935.1 uncultured Phycisphaerae bacterium
CCCCGCCACCAATGCGAAACTCCAGCAATTATCCACCCCGCCCCCAAGCGACCCCTGATTATACGGCGGAAGATTATCGTTGTTATCATTCGCGTAGAAGATCATGATTTCACCCATGTGCCGAAGATTCCGCACGCAGGTGTTGGCCTTGGTGAGCAGTCTCACCTTCGCCAGTGCCGGAAGCAAAAGCGCGATCAGCACGGCGATAATCGCCACGACGACCAACAGCTCAATTAAGGTAAAACCTTTTCTTCTCATGATCTTCTCCTATTGCCCATCTGCCTACTGCCTACCTGCCTCGCTTCTCCCCGTCGATTCCCTCGCCACCAGCGTCATGGGAACAGTCTTCTGGATGGCTTCATCCTTCTCGCCCGCCAGCCGGCGCTCGACAATCTCGACGGCCATCCTGGCCACTTCCGCGTAGTCTCCGCGAATCGTCGTCAGCGATGGATGATACAGCACCGCTTCCGGATCGTCTCCGAATCCCACCACGCTCACCTGGCCGGGAATGGAAATCTTCAGATCGTGCAGCGCCCGCAACGCCCCCAGCGCCGTCGCGTCACTCAAGACAAAAAGACCCGAAAAGATTAACCCGTGTTCCTTGATCTTGGCTTTAAGCGTTTCGTACGCCTTCAAGGCTGAGTTTTCGCCCGGCTTGGTCTCACTGTCGATGAGCAGCACCTCGTCGATCCCCATCATCGCCGTCTTTCGCGTGAATCCGTCCATTCGCGACTCCGCGGAAACGCCCATCGGCTCTGCCAGCAGGATCGCCAGCTTCCGATGCCCCAAAGACACCAGATGCTCCGCCGCCAACGCCCCGCCCTCCGTGTTGTCCGGCTCTACGCAATCCACCGCCACGTCCCGGATCATCCGGCTGATCAAAACAATAGGAACCTTGTACTGGCTTAGCCCGTAAAAGTCCGCCGGCGTCAGCCGGGCCGACGTGGGCACGAGGATCAAGGCGTCAATCCCCTTCTTCGGCAACGCCTGAATGATCCGGTCCCGCCAGTCATACCGGATAACTTCCGCAACTTCCCCTATTCGCTTGGCCTGGATGCACAATTCCTGCAGGTAACGCTCGTAGACCGATGATGGGTAACTCGGTACGGCTACAGCCAGGGTATGCCTCTTTACATGCCCATTGCTGGTGTCGCGATAGGCCGTAAAGATCCCCCGCTTCGGCTGCTTTGTGATAAGCCCTTCCTGCGAAAGCATTTCCATTGCTTTATCAACCGTAATCTGGCTGACATTGAACTCGCGCATCACCTCGCGAATGGAGGGAAACCGTGTCCCGGCGGGCATGAGGGTGATCCGATCCCGCAACTCTGTATAAACACGCTCAATCTTCGTCATCATCTGAGTAACCATCGTCGCCCTTCCGTGTATTTGTCTGTATTGTACTATATTGCTCCCAAAAAATCAATATACTTGTTTTTCACAGTCAGATGCGGCCCCTTCTTATTCATAATAATTATCCGGTAGCTTGACATTTATGGGCGTAAACAGTACATTTGGATGAAGTGCGTCTCCCATCTATGGCGCATTTGGTTCGGCAAAAGAGAGTTAGAGGAGAGAGAAAATGAGAGAGAGAGCCAGGCATTCCCGAGGCACGTTACCCAGTCTATTTTCCAAATTGTTGGTGCTGTTTGCCCCGTCTATTTTCAGTTTGCGGGTATCAGACCAGTAGTTTGTACAAAGACAGAACCGACGCAGGCTGTCACTTTCGAGACTGCAAAAGAGCGGTGCACTTCGAGCCATCCCACCTCCCTTCCGGGTGAGTTCAAAGGGGATTTTTGGTCCGTTCCATGTTATAATTCTTTGATTTACAGCATAAAGGAACAGGTATCCATGTCCGACGACACAGAACATGCGAAACACGCCTTATCCAATATCGAGCAGGCGCTTACGGATCTTGCCGCAGGGAAGATGATCATCCTGGTGGACGACGAGACGCGCGAGAACGAGGGGGATCTGGTCTGCGCGGCGGAGAAGATCACACCTCAGATCGTTAATTTCATGGTGAAGCATGCCCGGGGCGTGCTGTGTCTGGCCATGTCGGGGGATTACTGCGACCGTCTGAACCTGTATCCGCAGGTAAGCTCGAATTCGGCTCCCATGGGGACAGCGTTTACGATTACCATCGACGCGGCACCGGAGTTCGGGGTAACCACGGGCGTGTCGGCATCGGATCGGGCAGCCACGATTTTACGGGCGGTGGAGCCGGATGCCAAGCCGAGCGATTTTACCCGGCCAGGGCATATTAATCCGCTGCGGGCGAGGGATGGCGGCGTGCTGGTGCGGTCGGGACAGACGGAAGGATCGGTGGACCTGACGCGGCTTGCAGGGATGAAACCGGCAGCGGTGATTATTGAGATTATGAACGAAGACGGGTCGATGGCCCGGATGAAGGATCTGGAAAAATTCGCCCGCGAGCACGACATTCGTATCTATTCCGTGGCGGATTTGATTCAGTATCGGATGCAGCGGGAGCGATTGGTCCGGCGAATCGAACAGGTCAATATGCCGACAAGGTTCGGAGAGTTCAAACTGACGGCCTACCATTGCCCGGCGGATGAACATACGCATGTGGCATTGTCGATGGGATCGCTGGGGCGGCTTGACGAGAATGGACTGCCGATCCCCGTGGATCATGCGGTGCTTGTCCGCGTGCATTCGGAATGCCTGACGGGCGACGTGTTCGGGTCGCACCGGTGCGATTGCGGCGAGCAGTTGGACGCAGCCATGGAGATGATCGCCAAGGCGGGCGAAGGGGCGATCGTGTATCTTCGGCAGGAGGGGCGAGGGATCGGCTTGGCGAACAAGCTTCACGCGTATGCGTTGCAGGAGCGGGGATTGGACACGGTTCAGGCGAATTTGCGATTGGGCTTTTCGGCTGACAGCCGGGATTACGGGATCGGGGCCCAGATCTTGCGGGATTTGGGGGCGCGCGAGTTGAAGATCCTGACGAACAATCCGAAGAAGATCTCGCGGCTTGAGGTGTATGGATTGAAGGTGATCGAGCAGATCCCGCTGGTCATTCCGCCGCACGTGATGAACAAGCGGTACATGTCGACAAAGAAGTCGAAGATGGGGCATATGCTGGAGTAGAGATCAAGTATCGCCCTGACGGTAAATGACGAATGCACAAAAGGGGTCTTGATTAGCCGGGCAGGGTGGATATTCCGATATCCACCGTTTTTTGACGTGGGCGAAGAACTTTTACCTGTGAAGACCCTGGAGGCGGCGTGAGGCAAGCTCAACGGCTAAGAAGGCGACCCCCGAGGGCGGGAGTCTTACACGTTTTTTATCGTTTGGCAACAGGCCTTCGCGGAAATGACAATAAAATGGACCGCCGGAATATTTGGGCAGGCACCCTCTCTGATCCATCATAAATTTATCTTGCTATTAATTTTTAAAAATGGTATTCTGGCGGTATACTGTTGTATACAATCGTATACGATCTAGAAAAGGAAGAGTCCTATCATGAAAACGGAGTTGGAGACGCCTCAGGCACCTTTGCGGGAAAAGGTTTATCGTCAGATCAAATCAATGATCTATTCCGGCCAGATTGGGGCCGGTAACCCCTTATCGGAACTGGAGATAGCTCGCACGATCAAGGTGGGTCGGACTCCGATTCGCGAGTCGCTGCTCCAGTTGACGGGTGAAGGGTTGGTCGAATATACGCATAACCGGGGGTTTTCAGTTATGAACGTTACGCTGCAAGACTTGCGCGACAGCTACGAACTTCGGGAAGTCATAGAAGTACGGTCCGTAGAGATTCTTTGCCAGAGAGCCACCGACGATCAACTTGCGGAGCTTGACCTGATTTGCAATCATTTCGACACACAAAGCACCTCGCAGGTGCAAATGGATGACGTTCTTCAGAACAATCAGGTCGACCGGGAGTTTCATACTCAAATCGTCAAGTACAGCGGGAATCGACAATTCATGAAGGCATGGCGTGGATGTAATTTTGTCCGATCGATCGTCAAGGTGTCCAAAAAGAGCGCGGCCGATTCAAAAGTTACTGTCGAAGAACTGCTGGAAGAAAAGAAACGACATAAACACCTCGTCGATTTGCTCCGTGAGCGAAAAATCGAGCCGGCTGCTGAAGCCATTCGCGCCCATATCCGGGAGGCGGCGGCCAAGGCCGTCGCTATTTATCAGAATCAGCAGATGGCGGAGGATTATCTCTGGTTGTAACGATCGTGTTTGTTTGCCATCGTCGTCTTTGAGCGGGCCAGGGTCGAACGATGGATTTAATTGGATGACGGCCCGATTTTATGAAAGGAGAATGTGCATGTCAAAGAGAGTGTTGATGGGACTGCTCCTGGGTTTATGTATCGCCGGCCTGGCGAATGCGGGGGTCGTGGCGATTGAGAACTCAGGCGGCGTGTGGTCGAGCCAGGAAGTGCTGGCGGGCGATTACAACAGTGTCTGCTTCAATGCCTGGCCTAATCAGTTCATGGCGGTCGGTCCCAACGGAGCCGACGCGATCTACAAGCAGAACGGCTGGCATACAATCCATGCCAGCGACACGGCCTACAACGATGTGGTCTGCAACCGGCAGTCATACGATCAGTTTATTGCCCCGAGAGTCGGCGGCGGAGTGGATTATGTACCCTGGAACTCTTCACAGGATACGGGCGTGAGCGGTACGTTTACGAAAGTGGCCAAGAACCACACCGTCACTGCCCCCAACTGCTATTTTGGGCTCAACAGTGCCGGTGGCGTCGATGAGATCTACTACAGTGGCGGCGGATGGCATACCAATCCGACAACCGGCTCGACGGGATATACCCAGATTGCCTCGAATAATTATGAAAATCAGGTTTTCGCGCTGAACTCCAGCGGTCTCGACTTGCTTTACTATCAGAATCGGGCCTGGAATGTATTGCATGCAGTGGATGGTACGTATTCCTTACTCGTCAATGACGACCAGGTTATCGACAGCGCTTATCTGGCGGGTCCGAATGGTCTGACTTATGTCTATGATGAATATGGATATAAGACCATGCCGATCAACAATAAGATTTACACCGCATTGGCCCCGATCGGCGGAAGCACACTGGGTGTCTTTGGCGCCCTGGCCTCTGGCGGTATTGAAAAAATCTACTTTGACGGGACGGATATTGTCACGGAAACCGTTCTGGGCAGCGGTTACTTCAGCCGGCTGACCAACGATTTTGAATCGCCGTCGCTTTTGATGGGAATCCAGATTCCCGAACCGGCCTCGCTGATCCTGCTGACCCTCGGCGGACTGCTGCTGAGGAAACGAAGTTAATTTAGAGATGGCGTGATTAAAGAAGAACGTGTGGAAGGTGTTAAATCGACTCTGACAAGTGATACACCTTCCACACGCCATTTTTGCCAGACTACCGCTTTCCTTGAAAAGAATCAAGGTGCAGATGTATCCTGTCCGGTAAACCCTTACCCTGTCGCCACCCTATAATTTGGACGTAAATAACTGTAAAAGCTGGACTAATAACACTTGACGGCCGCACTATTCGATTTTGCTTGACATTTATAAAAAATTTATGTACACTAAGGTAACCGGTTAACTGAAATCGGTTAACTTGATCGATAAACAAGAGGTAAGACTTTTTATGGCAGTAACCATATCAGATGTAGCCCGTCGCGTTGGAGTCACGACGGCCACCGTGTCGAAGGTTCTGAATAATAGTTCTTCGGGGTACACTATCTCCAAGCAGACGCGACAGAAAGTTTTGCAGGCGGTTGAAGAGATGGATTATCGTCCGTCTTTTTCCGCCCGGTCGTTATCGCGGGGAAAGACCTTTTCGATCGGGTTCGAATGCGGTGGGTTGGAGAATCCTTTTATAAGTGAGATCGCGACGCATGCGCTTCGATCGGCCAAGACACGGGGGTATCATTTGACCATGAATCTGACGTCTTGGGAAACCGGGGCCAGCGATTTGGAATGCCTGGATGACCTGCTGTCCCGCGGGGTGGACGGGGTTCTTTTTTATGGATTAGGTCTTGAACCCGGAACGCCGACGTATGAAAAAATTTTGAAGAAGAAAATCCCGCTTGTACGTCTTCAGTGGGTTACGCAAGGGTTATCCTGCGTGGCGACCCAGTGGGAGGTTGGCATGTTGGAAGCGGTCGGTTATTTGAAGCAAAAAGGTCATCAGCGGATCGGATTTGTCCGCTGCAACGTTCCCGTTTCGAGTCCCGATCCGGAATATCCGGCATTTTTGGCAGCCTGCCGTGAATTGCGAGTGGAGCCGAAGGAGATATTTGTTTCTTCCGACGTTGTTTCCGACGGTCGGAATATTGCCCGGATGGTCGATCGTCCTTCGGCGGTGATTATATCCACTGAACTGGTTGCGATGGGCATTTTAAAGGGATTTCAGGAGGAAGGACTAAAAATCCCCCACGATATTTCCATCATGAGTATCGAAGGGACTCAAATGGGAGGCTTGTTGCATCCAGGGTTGACCTCCCTGTCCCAGCAGAGCGAACTTTTAGCCAGAACGGCGGTTGATCAACTGATTCGGTTGATCGAGAAGAAGGAAGAACCCGGCCGGGTGATTTATGTGCCGACGAAATTGATCGTTCGTGAAAGTGCCTGATGAAAAATATGTTCAACCATCCCCAACTCTAAACGGGCAGGAGCGGAGGGACGGTCTTTAAATAATCCAATGCCCGATTTGAAAGGAGAATGTGCATGTCAAAGAGAGTGTTGATGGGACTGCTCCTGGGACTATCGATCACCGGTCTGGCCGGCGCGGGCGTGGTGGCGATTGAGAACTCAGGCGGAGCCTGGTCGAGTCAGGAGGTGTTGGCGGGCGATTACAGCAGCGTGGCGTTTAACACGAACTATACCACCCAGTTCGTGGCGGTCGGTCCGAACGGGGCTGATGCGATTTACAAAACGGATGGTTGGCATACAATCCATGCCAGCGACACGGCCTACAACGATGTAGTCTGCAATAGACAAAAAGAAGATCAGTTCATTGCCCCCAGGACCACCGGCGGAGTGGATTATGTCCCCTGGAACTCTTCGCAGGATACGGGCGTGAGCGGTACGTTTACGAAAGTGGCCAAGAACCACACCGTCACTGCCCCCAATTGTTATTTTGGGCTCAACAGTGCCGGCGAGGTTAATGAGATTCTACACAGCGGCGGAGTATGGCAAACCGCTCCGACTACCGGTACCGCAGGTTACACCCAGATTGCATCGAACAACTGTGAAAATCAGGTCTTTGCCCTAAATTCCAGCGGGGTTAGCTTGGTGGCCTATTGGCAGGGCGCTTGGGGTACTTTTCCAGTGACCAATGGTACGTTTTCACTTCTCGCCGGCGATGACCAGGAAATCGATACCGCCTATGCCGCCGGTCCGAACGGTCTGACCTACATTCATCCTATCGTGGGAGGATTTGGGACAGTACAGGTCAGTAATAAGGCCTACACCGCGATTACTCCGATTGGTGGAAGTACCATCGGCTTTTTCGGTGCACTGGCATCGGGCGGAATCGAAAAGGTAACCTTTGGCGTCGATGGGACGAACGTGGTGACCGAAACCGTGTTGAATAGCGGTCAGTTCAGCTATTTGATCAACGATTGGTCCTCGCCGTCGCTTTTGATGGGAATCCAGATTCCCGAACCGGCTTCGCTGATCCTGTTGAGCCTCGGCGGACTGTTGCTGAGGAAACGAAGTTAATTTAGAGATGGCGTGATTAAAAAAGAACGTGTGGAAGGTGTTTGGTCCACTCCGCAAAGAGCTACACCTTCCACACGCCATTTTTACCAGACTACTGCAATGGCTGTACGGAATCAAGAGGCGTGATCCGTGCAGCCACTGGACTTTTGGGGGTCAAAACGGTTAGAATAGGAGTGGTCATCCGGTGAATGGGCCCTGAAGGGTCGAACCGGGGCCAGGGAAAGAACTTTTTGAAAATGAGCAGTCTTCCCGCAAAGAAACTTCGGTTGCACGCCGCGCCGGACCTGGAAGCCACGGGAAATCGCGTACTCGAGCGGCAGGTATCCAGTCCCCTGAAAACATACCTGTTGATTTTGGTTATCGGAATCACGGCAGGGCTTGTGGTGAAGGGATTCTGTCTGCTGATGCGGGATTACCAGGCGGAGGGACGGATCGCGATTGCGGGCGTTGACGGAGAGAGCGTGCCGTCGGCGATGCGGAAGCATTTGTCGGGGTTGCTGACGTCTGACTTGACATTCAACCCGGGGGACAATCCGGAGGCGAAGATTTCGATTCAGGACCTGACGCGAAACGGACGGCTGAGTATTTTCCCGTCCGATAAGCAGACAATTTCGCTGCTGGTGACGGGGCCCAGCCGGGACGGGGCGCGGAAGCTGGCGGAAGATATTACGTGCACGTACGTGGCCTACGTTACGGGGAGTCAGAACGCGCGAAGCAGCAAGATGACGGGCCAGCGGGAAAAATTGTTCGCCAGCTACAAGCAGCTCCATCAGGAACACGAGAAGTTGAAGCTGCAGTTGACGAAGCTGGCTGAGGGTCTGCCGCAGGACAAGCTGGACCAGATATTGACGTCGACGTCGCAACGGATGCAGGATCGGATCAAGGGGGCGGAGGAGTTGATCGGGCGATTGGACAAGATCAACGGCGAGATCGCGGCGATGCGGGAAGAACTGGTCCACCCGACGCTGAGACTGGATCCTCAGCGGTGGGACGAGGTGAGAAAGGCTGACCGCTTGTACTCCGGGGACTTCAATGTGTTGAAGAACAAGCACACGGAGTACATGAGCATTTTGCAGAAGGATATCCGGGGGTTGTCCGGAGCGCTGGAGCTGATGCGCAGATTGCTGGGAACGCTGGGAGAGTCGATCAACAAACAAGTGCAGATGAAATTGCCGGAAGATCTTTCGGACGATCTGCTGGAGCTGAATCTGGCAGTGGAGAAGTATGAGGGGCAGTTGGCTCATTTCCAGGATCGCTGGGAGCGGTATCAGGCGAAGATTGTGGAGCTGCTGTCGAACCCGGTGGATGCGGACTTCGGCGGAATTGGAACGCTGCTGTCGCAGTTGCGGCAGGATTTGATGAATCGTTGTTCGCGGCTGCCGGAGCATCTGACGGGATTGTTCAACCAGGTGCGTCAGGGATCGCCGGGGACGGGCGGGTTGTCGAGCCTGACGCCGCGGCAGGTGGCCAGCTCTGAGCTGTCGAAGGATATCGAGCAGATCGTGGACACATGGCGAACGCTGACGTTCCACCTGAACCGGTTGTTCGCGGACGCCAAGGGTAACGCACATCTGGTGACACTGGGTCGGGTCTGCCGGTCGCTGCAATGGCGACTGAGTTTCCGCGAGAAGCAGTTGCGGCAGATCCTCGAGCAGCAGATGATGGCGAGCCAGCGGCGCGAGGTACAGAACCGGCTGGCGCAACTTCAGAAAGACTTCGAACAGACGAGCGCGAAGCTGATCGCGGTGTACCGGCAGTTCGCGGGCGACCAGCAGCAGTTGGCGGAAGTGAGCAAGCGCTGGCCGGAGTCGCAGAAGCTGCAGGAAACCGTGCGGCACGTGGAGCAGCAGATGGCGGGTCTGGAAAAGGAGATGGATCATACGAACAACATGGTGGGTCCGGAGCAATTGGAGGTGAAGTATCCGATTGTTCGCGCCCACAGCCGGTTGGGAATCGATCCGCGGTGGGAGACGATGCTTTCGCTGGCGTTCGTGGTGATGGGGATGGCGGTAACGACGGGGATCGTTCGGCCGGAAGTAGTGGGAAGGATCTTCCGATGGCGGAGTCGGATGAGAGAGGATACGGCTTAGCTTACGGCGAAACCATGCCACCCGGAATGCTTATTTTTCGAATCGGTTTTTGAACTCTTCCAGAATTGCGATTGTGGCGGAGACGCCGATGCGGTCGGCTCCGGCGTTGCGGAAGTCGAGGAACTGGTCGAGGGTGCGGATTCCGCCGGCGGCTTTGATTCGGACGTGAGCGGGGGAATGCTTTCGCATCAGTTTGACATCGTCGATAGCGGCGCCGGACTCGCCAAAGCCGGTGGAGGTTTTGACGAAGTCGGCGCGGAGGCGGCCACAGATTTCACACAGGCGGATCTTGTGCTCATCGAGAAGATAGCAGTTTTCAAAGATGACCTTGACAATGGCGTCGTGCGCACGAGCCACGTCGAGGACCGCCTGAATATCGTCTCGCACGTAATTCCAATCGCCGCTGAGGACCTTGCCGATATTGACGACCATGTCCAGTTCTTGAGCGCCGTCGGCACAGGCGCGTTCGGACTCGGCAGCCTTGATGGCGGTATGATTCGCTCCGTGCGGAAAGCCGATGGTCACGCCCACCTTGACATCGGAACCCGCGAGCAGGTCGGCGGCGAGTTTGACGGCGTACGGTTTGATGCAGACGCCGGCGACATGGCAGCGACGAGCAATTTCACAGCCTTGCCGCATCTCCTGGTCCGTCATTTTCGGACTCAGGAGAGCATGATCGATCATTCGGGCGATCTGGTCGCAGGTCGGGTTCATTTTTCGAGTAATCCTAGAACTGCGGCAGATATTTTTTGTTGGCCTTGAGCATTTTGTCGAGCATTTCGCCCGCGGTATTCCACTGCCGGACGAGCGGATCGGAGGCCATGGCCTGCATGGCGAGTTTGCGGTCGCCCTTCAAGGCAGCTTCGATGACCATATTGAACCGCGTGGCGTGGTGACTCAACAGCGTGACCAGTTCATCGGGTATGGCGCCGACGGTGTGGGGTACGACCTTGTCGGCGGTCACCGTTCCCATCGTCTCGACCACCACGCCGCGAGGCAGATTCTCGATTTGTCCGACATTGGGCAGGTTGACGACCTCGACGAGGGGCTTGCCCGTCATAAGTGAAACGATCAGGCTGGACATCGCCTCGCGAGAGGGCGACAGATCGATTTTGGACGGGTTCTGCGTCATGGCTTTGACGTGCTTCTTCGCGTTACTCAGCCATTTGTAGCGATCTTTGATCTTCGTCAGTCGGATGTGGTACGCGGCCCCGTAGCCGGACTCTTTGGTCAGCACATTCGAGAAGAACTCGCTGGTATGACGGTCGCCGGGGTACATCATCAGTCCCGTGCGGCGGAAGAATTCGAATTTGAAGACATGGAACCCGTGGGTGTCGGCATGGGTCAGGTCGACGTTGGCCTTGATCATTTGCGTTTTGCGGTCGCCGGCCAGTTTTTTGAACACCTTGAAGCCGTCGTGGTTGGCGTGGCGGGCGGAGAGAATGAACCCGAAGTGGTTCAGACCCGCGACTTGAAGAGAGACTTCGTCCCACTGACACTTGAACTGATCCCGCAGCAGGCCCCAGAGGGCATAGAGCTCGTGACAGAGCCCGATCGTCTTGCAGCCCTGCTGACAGAGGACCTGCGTAAGGACGGTCATGGGGTTGGTAATGTTAAGGACCCAGGCGTTGGGACAGTGCTTCCTGATGCTCGCGGCGAAGTCCACGAAGACAGGGATATTTCTGAGGGCCCGGGAGATACCGCCGGGGCCTACCGTATCACCCACGGGCTGAAAGATTCCGTACTTGTAGGGAATTTCCAAGTCCGGGCGCATGGCTTCCAGACCGCCGGTGGAAATCGTGATCACGACGAAGTCGGCCTTGGGCAATGCTTCGTCGCGATTCGTGGTTGTATGGAGCGTGAAATCGCTCTTGGCGCGGTTGAGAAGAGCCTTGCAGTAGGCTTCCATATCTTTGAGGGCTTTTTTGTCGATATCGACGAGCCACAGTTCCGAGCCGGCGAGCTCCGGCTTGACCACCATATCGCGAACGAGATGGGCAGTCCAGTTGTAACTTCCTCCACCGATCATCACAATCTTGGCCATAGACGCAAACCTCACATAAATACATTATCTTGACGAGCCGGCGTTACGACACCGGTTTTGAGCACGTTTGTGAAACGTGAAGTCTTCATGTATATCGCAAACGGGGCAGGTTGGAAAGATTTTTCAGAAGACTTTGACCAGGAAAACGCCGAGGAATCCGAGGATAGTCAGAGCCATGACGGCGGTCATGACCAGGTTGGCTTTGGCGAACTTGCTTTGTTGGACACCGAATTCGATGAGTGGTTGAATTTGCTGGTTCAGACCCTTGACGAAATCCTCGCGGATCGCCTGCTGCGTTTCGGCGTACCGGGCCATGGAGGCCACATGGCGTCCGAGGGAATCGATACTGGTCAGGAGGGCGCGATCGGTCTGACCATCCGACTGGAGCTGATCTTCGATGGCGGAGAGTTTTTCCGCCTGCTCGCGGGAGGACTTGGGGACGGCCTCGATGGCGATGGCGAGACGATCGGCGGCGGCGGTCAGGCGTTGAATTTCCTGGAGCATGGTCTCGAGGATATTGCCGTGACGGTCCAGCACAGTCACGAATTTGTCCTGGTTGCGGCTGAGCTGGTCGAGCTGCCGGTCGTGGGCCAGGGAGGCCTGGCTGATTTTTTCCAGGGCGGCGGTGAGTTTTTCACTGGTCTGCGTAAATTGCTCGATGTAGTTCTCCACCTGGGTGGAAATTTGTCGCCGGAGCATCCACCGACCGATGGGTCCGCCGGGCCCGGATTCGGCGTCATCCGGCTGGTCCTTCAGATCTGCGGGCAGATTGTTCGCGGCGTCGAGCGGCAAATCATCAACCGGCTTGAGGACGTCGGAGTCCGAACTTTTGCCCCGGATTCGATCCGTCATCTGCTTCCACCAATTCTTGGCCATGGTAAATACCCTCACGTGCACACTGAATTTCGCATCCCGGCTATACGGTTCGCAACTGGGCCTTACACGTCTCGGTCAAGGCCTGGATGATCTTCTGCTGACAGGCATCGACCTCCTCGTGGGTCAGGCTGCGCTGCGGATTACGATACCGCAGGGAGAAGAAGAGGCTTTTCCGTCCCTTGGGAATCTGCTTGCCACGGAACAATTCGCCGAATTGCACGGTTTCCAGATCGGGAATATTGAGCCCGCGAACCACGCTCTCGATCTGCTGCCAGGAGACTTGTTCGTCGACGATGATCGACAGGTCGCGTTCGATGGCGGGGAACTTGGGCAGCGGCGAGGAGACCACGGGTTCCAGGGGCAGATCGGCGATGGCCTCGAAGTTGATCTCGGCGACGGCGGCAGGTTTTTTAAGGTCGAAGGTTTTCTGGATCGCCGGACTGATGGTTCCGATGATTCCGATTTCCTTATCGCCCAGGAAGACGGCTGCCGACTGGTCCGGTAGGAACCACGGCATGGACCTGGGGACCAGCCGCAACGGCTGGGCGCTGTTGACGTACCTCAAGATAAGTTCCAAGGCGCCGCGGATACTCCGCATATCGCCGGCGGAGGACAGGATGGCCAGATGTCGCCGTTCCACGGGCAACTTTCCGTGATCGGCGGGTTTGTAGGTTCTGGCGATCTCGTAGAGATCGGAAACGGCATTCCCGGCGTCTTGATTGAAGCGTCGGACGAGGAGCAGGGAGGAGATCAGCGAGCACCGCAGGGCATCGTTGGCCTGACGACGCGTGTTGGCGACGCGGAGGACGTTGTCCTGCGGAACGTCGGTGAACATGGCGGCGTATTTTGGCTCGACGAGGGTCACGGTAATGGTTTCGTTGAATCCGCACTGGTTCAGCGCCCGGTGGGCGATTTTGTTCATTTTTTCGAGCTTGGATTCCGGAACGGCGGTGATGCTGATCGTGCCGACGATGGGGATTTTTCCGTAGCCGACGATTCGGCCGATTTCCTCGACCAGATCGATCGGTCGGGAGACTTCCGCACGGAACGCGGGAACCACGACCAGAATTTTCTCGTTGTCCTGGCGTTCGATCGTGAATCCGAGGGCCCGCAGCACCTTGACGGCCACTTCCGGCTCAACGGTGATGCCCAGGACGTCGCTAACCTTCTTCCACTTGAGTTCGATCGTTGTGGGCTTGAACGGATGGGCCCAGGCGTCGATGACACCCTCGGACAACTGACCGCCGGCGAGTTTCACCATCAGGTCGGCGGCCCGCCGGGAGGCCCAATCCACATTCACCGGATCGATCTTCCGTTCGAAACGGTAGGAGGAATCCGAGTGCATGTTGAGTTTGCGGGCGGTTCGGCGGATGCACAAGGGGCTGAATTCGGCGCTTTCGAGGAGTACATTGGTCGTTTCCTCGGAGACTTCGGTATTCAGTCCGCCCATAATGCCCGCCAGAGCGACGGCCCGTTCGGCGTCGGCGATCACGAGCACTTCATGATCGAGTTGGTGGACCGAATGATCGATGGCGATGAAGGGTTCCTGGGGCCTGGCTTGGCGAACGATGATCTTGGACCCGCTGAGCTTGTTCATATCGAACGCGTGCAGGGGCTGGCCCGTCTCCATCATGACGTAGTTGGTGATATCGACGACATTATTGATGCTTCGAAGTCCGATGGCTTCGAGGCGATCGACCATCCACTTGGGGGACGGTCCGACCTTGACATTTTTGATTACGCGCGCGGTATACCGGGGACACAGATCGGGGACGGCCACCTCGACGGCGGCCTGCCGGGCGACCGGCCCGCCGGTCTCGGACGCCTCGAATTTCGGGAACGCGAGTTCCTTTCCGAGCACCGCCGCCACTTCCCGGGCTATTCCGATATGGCCCAGGCAGTCGGGACGGTTGGAGGTTACTTCCAGGTCCAGCATGGTATCGCCGGGCAGATTCCGGATCTCTTCCAGATTAAAGCCGGTGTGGATTAACTTATCCGCCAGCGTCGCGGCCGGCAGGTCGATTTCCACGTAATCCTTAAGCCAATTGAGAGAAACCTTCATAATGCACTCAACTCCATATAGAGACGGTCCGTCCGAGCGCCTGCCTGGCGGAAGCATCACCTGAGTATAGGCCGCCCGGTCCGCGTATCATCGATAATTGGTCTATTGTATGGTATTTGCCGGCCCGGAAGCAAGACTATGCCGTCCTGACCTCGGCAAAATCCGGAAATTTCGGGAGTGCTTTTTAGGGTTCCATGATACAATTTTGGGTTTACGGAGTAGACGATATGACCGGATTGGCTTGGGCGAACATAAAACACCGGAAGTTGCGAAGCTGCCTGGCGGCGCTGGCGGTGGCCATTGGCGTGGCCATGCTCGTGACCATGCTGGCGCTTTCCCATGGTACACTGGAAGAAGTGGCCCAGCGGGTGAAAGGGATCGACGCGGACTTGATCATTCTTCCCCCCAAGAGTTCACTGATCTTCTCCGACGGTGCGACGCTCTCGGACAAGTACATCGACAAGATCGCGGCGGTCCAGGTCGGCGGAAAATCGGTGGTTCGGGACGTCATTCCCGTCAACCTGGCCATCATGGAGCAGATGGCCGGCCAGCAACAGCGGGTCTTCGCGATCGACACGTCACATTTTGAAGCGTTCTCAAAGGGTCATCCCCTGGTGAAGGGGCGGCTTTTCGACAAGGACAACCAGTTCAAAGCATACATTGCTCGCCTGGAGAAAAACAAGAGCGGCTGCTACCAACCCGATCAGGTTCCGGACGAGGTGTTGAATCAGGCATGTGAACTGATCATCGATAATCGTCTGGCCCGGGCGGGAAAGTACAGCATCGGCGACAAGGTCCCGTTCCTCGGGCGGGATTTTTCCATCTGCGGGATCATCGAAGCCGGGGCGGCGGGACGGGTCTTTGCCCCCTCGCAGGTGGTGCGTCACATCTCCAGCCAGGGGATGCCGTGGTCCACGCTGTACTTCGTCAAGCTCGACCCGAACGTCGTGGCGACAGAGGATCGCGAATCGGATCAAGGGAAGATTCCCATCCAGGTCTGCATGGAGGCCGTCGCCAAGG
Source organism: uncultured Phycisphaerae bacterium (assembly GCA_964563935.1). Classification (GTDB taxonomy): domain Bacteria; phylum Planctomycetota; class Phycisphaerae; order JAAYCJ01; family JAAYCJ01; genus JBAZZQ01. The sequence goes on from CAZLZE010000007.1 coordinate 15,777, forward strand.
CCACCCGGCTTAAGGTCGCGTCCCTGCGGGAATACGACCAGATGCTGTTCAACAGCTTTCGTCCGATTTACGTGTATATCAATATTGCCAGCGCACTGATTCTGATCGTGTCGTTCCTGTTCATTATGGTCACTATCTACACTATGGTCCTCGAGCGGCGGCGGGAGATTGGAATCCTGCGGTCCATGGGGGCCACGGGGACATATATCATGAGTCAGACGATCGCCGAAGCCTTGATCATCTCGGTATGCGGCATGGTTGTGGGGCTGGCTATGGCGTTCGGCGCCAAGGAGGCGATCGAACACTTCAAGCCGTTGCTGACGGTCGATCTGCAAACACGATGGGTACTCCTGGGGGTATTCGTCGGTTTCGCGGGCGGATTCGTCAGCGCGTTGTATCCCGGATTTTGCGCCATCCGGCAGGATCCTTTGGCAGCATTGGGGTATGAATGAGTAATTCTGATTTTATTCTGCAGGCACGGAAAGTATGCAAGAGCTATCGGCAGGACGGGATAGAGACCCCCGCCCTGCATGATGTCGATTTCGCGATTCGGCGAGGCGAGTTCTGTTCGATCATGGGTCCCAGCGGATGCGGGAAGAGCACGCTGCTTCACATCCTGGGTCTGATGCTTCGACCGACGGACGCCGAGGAGTTACAGATCGACGGAGTCAACACGCTCGGACTGGCGCAATCGCAGATGACGCGGTTACGGCGGGAGAAGATCGGGTTCGTCTTCCAGCGGTTTAATTTGCTGGAAGTGATGAGCGCCCGGGACAACCTGGAACTGGCTCTGAAGATCAAGGGCAAGCCGGTCAACGGACGGATCGAGGAGATTCTGGACGTGGTCGGTCTGTCGCACAAGCTGGACCGCAAGCCCCACCAGATGAGCATCGGCGAGCAGCAGCGGCTGGCGATCGCGCGGGCGGTGATTCATCAGCCCGCCCTGCTCCTGGCGGACGAGCCGACGGGCAACCTGGACACCGACAACGCCGATCGAATCATCGACTTGCTCAAGGCATACCACAAGCAGTATAATCAGACCATCATCATGGTGACGCACAATCCGGATCTTGCCAAGCGGGTGGATCGCGTGGTTTATATGAAGGATGGGAAAATTGCGGGCTAGGGAAGTCATCCAGTACTTGTTCGCCACGCCGCAGCGCAAAGACGACAAGTTGAACATGCGGCTGTGGTTTGTCCTTTACGTCCTGTACATGGTCGTCGTCACCGTTGTCACGCAGTACGCGTTTGTGCGCTATTCGGACACCTACCAACCTTCCGCCAAGACCATATGGTATCTTGGATTGTACATGCTCTATCTGTCTCTGGCCTGCACGTATATTCCGTTGAACACAGGTATCCTCGTGCTTCTTCTGGCGTCACCCGACGGCGGATTGACGGCGATTTCACCGTTCTGGCGGGTGATGGCAGTAGCCGGCCTGGGCGCTTTGGCGACCGCCATTTCGCATCTCAATGAATACCACCTGATCACGTACCTGCTCCGGCTCGGACGGGCGTACAAGATCAAACAGACACGAATCTACCTATGGGCTGAGCGACATTTCAGCCGCTGGCCATTTGTATTGCTCGTCATCTTCAACGTTCTGCCGCTCCCGGCAGACCCGATTCGATGGCTGGCGATTATCTCGCAGTATTCGCTGACCAAGTATTTCCTGGCCCAGTGGGTCGGCCGGTTTATACGCTATGCGATCCTGGCGACCGTGGCGAAGTCATTGAAGCTGACTTTTGTGCAGATCATCATCATCTGCACAGCTTTATTCGTGATCTCCGGGCTGATTGCCCTGGTGCAACGTTTCCGACAAAGGGGTGTAGAAAGTAATGTAGCGGAAAAGGCGTCCGCCTGATCCCGTCGAATATCACAAGGAGGTTGTATGGCAAGTAGATTTGTTCTCATATGCGCCGTGATTCCAAGCATGGTAAGCAGTCTTTTCGCACAGACCACAGCCCCGGCAAGTCAGCCGACCACCGCGGCGGCGCAGGCGGCGGTCAGCCCTGAAGTCGATCAGATTTTGACCCGCCAGGAAAAGGCGAGCGACGCGATCAAGGACCTCCAAGCCGACATCCGCCACGAGCTGTACCAGGTCATTCCCGACGACCGGCAGGTCAAGCTGGGATTCATTCGGTATCGCGCAGCCGGCAAGAGGCAAAACGCCCGGTTCATGGTGTCCTTCGACACGCTGATCCACGAGGATCTGAAGGTGAATCAGAAAGAGTGGTTCTGTTTCGACGGCAGATGGTGGCGGGAGATTCGCGAGCAAACGAAGACCGCGATCGACCACGAAGTGGTGGCTCCGGACGAGAAGATCGACTCGTTCAAGCTGGAGGAAAGCCCCTTGCCGCTGCCCTTCGGACAGAAGAAGGCCGACATCCTCAAGAATTTTAATGTGACGCTGATCAAGCCCGAAAAATCAGACCCCGCCGATACAGATCACCTGCTGCTGATTCCCAAGCCCGGTGGAAAGTTCGTCAAGCAGTACGAAAGACTCGAGTTCTGGATCGATCGAAAATTGAACCTGCCTATTCGGATCGTGGCCGCCGATCGTCACGCCAATGTGACCACGGACGACTTTAAGAACCTGAAGATCAATACAGGGATTCCGGAGAAACAGCTTTGGATCGACATTCCGGAAGGTTACGGATACGAGAAGGTACCGCTGGAAGGCAAGCAGTAGAGGGAAGATGGTGGGTTCGGAAACCCCACCCTGCAGAACCCGCCCCTGCCGAGAGTAAGAACCTGCGGATTTTCTTTCTTCTATGAAGAATTTCTTCAATTTGCTGTTGACATCGGACGATATTTCGGTATAGTAATACCTAAATACCTGATTGAGGTTGAAAACGACATATGACGAATATTTTGAAGATATCGGAAGCGACGTCCCTTGGGCTTCATGCCATGATGGTGCTGGCCCGGGACTCGAGCAAGACGCTCTCGGCAGGCGATCTGAGCCAAGAGCTTCGGGTATCGGAGGCCCATCTGGCCAAGGTGCTCCAACGACTGGCGAAGGTCGGACTGGTCAAGTCAACCCGCGGACCCAAGGGCGGCTTTGTGTTGGGCAGACTGGCGGAAGATATCAGTCTGCTGGAGATATACGAAGCCATCGAAGGACCGCTAGCGCCGGTGGAGTGCCTGCTTGAACGACCCGTCTGCTGCGGTGGAAAGTGCGTCTTCGGCGACATCATCAAGAACATTAACAGCCAGATCGGTCGGCATCTGGCGATCACAAAACTCTCCAGTCAGCAATTGCCGGAAGTCAAGACCAAGAGATAATAAGGACGAGGGAGCTATCCATGGCCAAGAGAAAGATCATCACGATCGACGAAGCGAAATGCAACGGTTGCGGTCTTTGCGCCAAGGCGTGTGCCGAGGGCGCCATTCAGATCATCAACGGCAAGGCCAAGCTGGTCAGCGAGACCTATTGCGACGGTCTGGGCGCCTGCATCGGTAAATGCCCGCAGGACGCCATCACTCTGGAGGATCGCGAGGCGGCCGAGTTTGATCCCAAGGCGGTCGAGGCGCATCTGGGACATCACAGCCACCAAGCCGCCCAACCCGCAAAGGAAAAACTCCCCTGCGGATGCCCCGGTACGATGACGCAGAGCTTCGCCCGGGAAAGATCGGTATCCGAACCGCAGAATATGAGCGAGGCGGAGCTGATTCCCTCGGAACTGCGAAACTGGCCCGTGCAGTTGAAGCTGGTTCCCGTGACCGCTCCGTATCTGAACGGGGCCAGGCTTGTGATCGCGGCGGACTGCGTGCCGTTTGCCTTCGCCGATTTCCATCGGCAGTTCCTGGCTGACCGTGTGCTGCTCGTGGGCTGCCCGAAGCTGGACGACGTGGAGTTGTACCGACAAAAGCTCGCGGCGATCTTCCGCGAGAACGACATCAAGTCGATCGAAGTCGTTCACATGGAGGTCCCCTGCTGCTTCGGCCTGATTCAACTGGTATCCGCGGCGCTGCATGAGACAGGCAAAACGATTCCGTTCAAAGCCATCAAGATCGGCATTCGCGGAGGTGTTATCGATATTCAGGAACACACGAAGGAATCGAAGTGTTCCTGCTGTAAATGACCAAGGTGTTTCATATTCAACAGGAGAAATGACATGATCGTTGAACTGAAGAAAAACGTATATTGGGTGGGCGTCGTGGACTGGGGCCTGAGGCACTTCCACGGGCACGAACTGTCGACGCATCGGGGGTCGAGTTATAACGCGTATCTGATTCTGGATGAGAAGACCACGCTCGTGGATACCGTGTGGGGTCCGTTCCAGGACGAATTTGTGGCGAATCTGAAGGAGATCATCGATCCCGCCAAGATCGACATTGTCGTGGCGAACCATTCGGAGACGGATCACTCGGGCGCCTTACCGGCGGTTATGCGACTGGCGCCGAAGGCGACGCTCGTCGTATCCAAGCGTGGCAGGGAGAGCGTCGAAGGGCATTATCATCAGCCGTGGAATTTCAAAGCTGTGGGAACAGGCGAAACGATCAACATCGGCCGGAATAATCTGGCGTTCGTGGAAGCGCCCATGCTCCACTGGCCCGACAGTATGTTCACGTACCTGACGGCGGACAAGATCCTCATGCCCAACGACGCATTCGGACAGCATTACGCGGCGGGCTTCCGATTCAACGATGAAGTGAATCAGGAAGAATTGTTCGAGGAGGCCTTAAAGTACTTCGTGAACATTCTGACCCCCTTCTGCCCGCAGATCATCAAGAAGATCGAGGAGGTCAAGGCGATGAATCTGCCGGTGGATATTATCGCGCCCAGCCATGGCGTGATCTGGCGGAAGGATCCGATGCAGATCGTCGAGAAATATTACGAATGGGCGCAGCAGAAGCCCGAGCCCCGCGCGGTGATCCTGTACGATACGATGTGGAATGGGACCCGGCGGCTTGGCGAGGCGATCGGCGACGGGCTCGCGGACGTCGGCGTGGACTACAAGATGCTCCACACAGCGGTGACGGACCGCAATGACGTGCTGGTGGAGGTTTTCAAGGCCAGGACGATCATCGTCGGCTCGCCTACGCTGAACAACGGACTTTTGCCGACAATCATGCCGCTTTTGCACGACCTGAAGGGGCTGCGGTTCAAGAATAAGCTTGGCGCCGCGTTCGGCAGCTACGGCTGGAGCGGCGAATCGGTGAAAATCATCGAGGAGCATCTCGCCGAGTGCAAGATTCCGCTCGTACGGGAAGGCGTACGGTGCAAGTGGCAGCCGACGGCGGACGATCTGGCCGCAGCCCGCGCTTATGGGCGGGAGTTGGGCGAAGCTACGAAAAAAGGAACGGTGTAATTACAGCATTGCACTACAAACGACTTTCAAGAATATGGAAGGAGTAGTCTATGAACATGTTTTGCTACCAGTGCGAACAAACAGCCAAGGGAACGGGATGCACGGCACACGGCGTGTGCGGAAAAGACCCTGAAACGGCGGCACTGCAGGATTTGCTTGTCTACGCGGTAAAGGGTGTATCCATGTACGCCCATCGCGCCGGGCAGCTCGGGGTCCGCAGCCGGGAGATCGACGTATTTGCCATCGAGGCGCTTTTCACCACGCTGACCAACGTCAACTTCGATCCGAACCGCATGGTCCAGTGGCTCCGACGAGCATCGCAGATGCAGAAAAAGGCCAAAGCCATGTACGAAGAAGCCTGCGGAAAACAGGGTCGAAGCCCGGAAGCCCTGACCGGACCCGCCCAATGGGTTGGCGCGGACGATCTGAACGGACTTGTGACGCAAGGCGAGGGTGTGACCATTCAAAAACGAATGGAATCTTTCGGCGAAGACATCACGGGTCTGCAGGAACTGCTTACCTACGGACTTAAGGGGCTGGCTGCCTATGCGGACCACGCTCAGATCCTCGGCCAGGAGGACGACAAGGTGTATGCGTACATCCACGAGGCGATGGATTTTCTGGCAGGGAATCCGGCGGATGTAAACGCCCTGCTGGGCATGATCCTCAAGTGCGGCGAAGTGAACCTGCGGGTCATGGAGCTTCTGGACGCCGCAAACACCGGGGCGTATGGCCAGCCCGTGCCGACCCAGGTGCGAATCACACCCGTGAAGGGCAAGGCGATTCTCGTTTCCGGACACGATCTGAAGGACCTGGAGGAACTTCTGAAGCAGACGGTCGGCAAAGACATCAACGTCTACACGCACGGCGAAATGCTGCCGGCGCACGGTTATCCGGAGCTGAAAAAGTATCCTCACCTGGTGGGAAACTACGGCGGCGCGTGGCAGGACCAGCGTCAGGAGTTTGACGACTTCCCCGGCGCCATTCTCATGACCACAAATTGCATTCAGAAGCCGAAGGATACGTACAAGGCCCGACTCTTTACCAGCGGCGTGGTGGCATTTCCCGGGGTCTGGCATATCAACAATCAGAATTTCACGCCTGTAATTGAGGCGGCCAGCGCGGCTCGCGGATTCACCGAGGACGTCCCGGCAAAGTTCATCACGGTGGGCTTCGGCCACAACGCGGTGATGTCGGTGGCAGGTACGGTGATCGACGCGGTCAAGGCGGGCAAGATCCGCCACTTCTTCCTCATCGGCGGCTGCGACGGGGCAAAACCCGGGCGAAACTATTACACCGATCTTGCCCAGAAGGTACCTCAGGATTGCATCATTCTCACGCTAGCCTGCGGAAAGTATCGGTTCAATAAATTGGAGTTCGGGCAGATCGGAGGCATTCCGAGACTGCTGGACATCGGGCAGTGCAACGACGCATACTCAGCGATCCAGATCGCTGTGGCCTTGGCGAAGGCGTTCAATACGGACGTCAACAGCCTGCCGCTCTCGCTTGTGCTCTCCTGGTTCGAGCAGAAGGCGGTCGTCATTCTTCTGACGCTGCTTTACCTGGGCATCAAGAACATCCGGTTGGGACCCAGCCTGCCGGCGTTCGTCTCCCCAACGGTGCTTAATGTCCTCGTGGAGAAATTCGGCGTCAAACCGATCACTACTCCCGATGAGGATCTGAAAGCCATTCTCGGATAAGGCGAATCGGGGCCCGGTGACACCGCCGGGCCCCGTTCCTTTTTGACGTCACTCATTTCTGCGTTTCTTCCGCCCCGATATCCCAAGCCGGACCTTGCGGACGCAGGGTACCGTCAAAGGCTTGTGTAACCGGAGCCGGCGTACCGGCATCGATCGCGGGTGAATCCTTCTGGAAGCCCTTTGCCGTCTCCTGGAGTTGGAGATTACTCGTGGCCGGATCGACGAACAGAGGGTCGACATCAAGAGTGTTTACATCCTTCCCCACCGACAACTTCCAATCACTCAAACCGTACAAGCGGGATCCGGATTGAGCGAACAGCGTGCTGCCGGGCAGGTAGAACACGTTGAAGTCAGAGATGAGATTCAATGGACTGAACCCATCGGGCAGAATGTAGGCGCAGTTCTGAAATATGGCGTTCGACAGGCTCGAACAATATGCGATGTTGTTCGCAACAGACAGAGCCGTTGAGTCTGTTCGCCGCACGATAAGAAAGCAGCTCGAATTCTCTTTTGTTCCTTCGTATCGGCTGTAGTAGGTGTTGTTGTAGATGCCCACTTTCGATGAGCCCACACACCTGCTATCTTCGACGGCATAGTAGTCCATACTGACAGCTACATCGTTCTGACCCCTTGGGCCATGCACCATGATGTTATTACGAAGAACAGTATTCTCTACGGCGTCCAAGGCAACGGCCTCGGTCAGCCAGAATGCGTTGAGTCGGTTTTCGGTGCGGTTCTGGTCGATCAGGACGTTCTCGTAGTGCACGCCCACGCTGCTGGAGTCCATCACACCCACCTGGATCTTGATGTACCCCTCGGCGCAGGTATTGCCCGTGACCACCACGTCCTTGGCGTCCTGCTCATGGATCGCCAGACGAAGGTTCGCCCGGTTGGCGTAGAACTGGCCGTCCGTCGGGTACGTGCTCGGGTCCACCCAGCCCGGACGGGCGAACCGGTTGTCCGCCACCAGGTACTTTTCCTGGAAATACGAATACACATTGTGGCTCCGCCGCGTGTCCTCCATCCGATTGCCCAGCAACGCCAGATGCCGCCCGGAGTTCGACCCGTAGTCGATCAGGTAGTTGTGGTGCACGTAGCTGTCGACGATGAACGCCTCGCCGATCGGCTGGCCCTCCCACAGCACCCCGTAGTAAAACCCGTGCACCTCCACCCGCAGCAGCAGTAATCTTGAAACGTCCGAGCCGGTGACGATCCCCAGGTGATCCGCGCTGGGCGGACCGCCCCCCCAGCCATACCGGCCCTCGATCTCCAGGTCCATCAGCGACAGCTCATGGCAGTTCTCCACCTCGATGGCCGTGATGTTCGGGTCCTGGACCTGCAGCTTCGGACGATTGCCCTGCCCGTAGGCCCCCACGATCGCCGGACCCCGGTAGCTTCCAGCCGGGTTGATCGGGCCCAGCTCGAGCGTCTGGAGGATCGGATAGGTCTCTCCCCGACGCAACAGGACCCGCGCGTTGCCCTGACCCAGCGCCGACCGCAGCTTGCCGAGGCTTCGCCACGGACCGTGGCCCGAGCCCTGCGACTCTGGAAACAGTCCATCGTTGGCGTCGTCACCCAGGCTGGATGAAATGTAGTACGTCGAACCGGTAAATGCCTGGGCCTGAATCGTCACCGTCCCCTCGCCCGTCGCACCGGCCTTGTCCTTGACGCTCAGACGCACCGGGTAGCTCCCCGGCTGTTCGTACACGTGCGCCCCCAGAAAACCCGTGCCCTGATTGCGGCTCCGGCCCGTCGGACCCCAGGTCCCCGAACTCGGGTCCCCGTAGTCCCACCCGAAGCTCGCCGACACATAATCCCCCTGAGTCAGACCCACCGTCCCCGTCCCGTCCAAAAACACCGCCAACGGACAAACACCAGACATGCGACTTGAAGTAATCTGGGCAGAAAGAGAGGATGACTGGATCGTGGGAGATAGCGAGACGGACAGAGCTTGGGGACAATCCGCCGTTCGAGGTACGGCGCCAAGAGCAAGTAGAACGGCAAGTACAGAACAGTGTATGTACAATTCCCGGCGAAGATTCTTCGACATCTCCCCTTTCCCCCACTGTGCGTGTTGGTGGCCACGCCCCTGTCGTCAGGTACGGCGACGATCAAAAGTGAGAGGGACTTGTGGCAATACCTGTATCGTCACGGCCAGACCTGACGGAATGAAGCAGCCTGCGTGCTGACCGTGAAGGTCAATGCATTGAGGCATGAAAACTCCCAGATCTCGGAATCGGAGAAAAACAAGATGCAGACCGAGGATGCCGTGAGAAATTCCCCAAAGATGACCACTGGAGTCCAGTGTATCAGAGATGCATGCAAGGTCAAGAAAAATCACTTTTCAGACATGAGCAGGCGAAGCCACCTGTCAGTCGCCGCTGAAACTCGTCTGGAAAATGAGATAGTCGGAGAAGTTGACTACTCCATCACCGTTGAAGTCGCCTTGAGCCCATTCGCCCGGGGCCCCGAAGTTGTTGCTTAAAAGGACATAGTCGGAGAAATCTATGACACCATCTCCGTTCGCATCGCCACCAATATGATCGGGAGTCGCGGTGTAGTTGGTCGACGTATTAGACGTGACCGGCTCATACACCGTGTTCAGAGGGGTAAAGTGCCAGTCTGGCTTGGCGGGCGTAACCGTGCCCGACCAGCCATAGGGTACCGTCAGTTCATAGTGCCCGCTGCTATCCGTGACAGCACTCCCGCCACCGTTGGTTGCAGTCATCTGCACGCCAAAGATGTTCCAGTTTTCGACACTTCTGATATAACCGGAGATCAGGACCGTGCTGAGGTTATATATCCAGTTATCACCATTGAAGGGATTACCCGTCACATCCTGAATCGCCCCTGCCGCCAAGGTTACCGTCACCGTTCCGGCGGGCGGAGCGGTATACCCGCTGAAGACGTAAGGACCAGCGCCGGTTCCCGTCACATTCGTCGCCGGGGAACCATTGACGGCAAGATCGCCCGCCACCACTCCGGTCACCGCCTCCGAGAACGTCACCGACACGGAGGACAGCGATCCAATTGTCGAATCCCGGACCGGCACTTCACCAGACACAGCGGGAACCGTCTGATCCAAGGTGATCGTATCGGAGAAGCTCGCGGATTCGCTGCCCACACTGTCCTTGTATTGGACATAAACCGTTTTCAAACCATCGCCGACCGTCAACGTCCAGGCCTTGCTCGTCGCATA
>CAZLZE010000007.1:26094-62521 GCA_964563935.1 uncultured Phycisphaerae bacterium
CGTCCAGGCCTTGCTCGTCGCATAACTCTCCCAAGTACTCCAGGTAGAACCATCGTTGCTGAATCGCATCTGGTAGACGCCGCTGGTCGTATCCGATGCTGAGAGCGTCAGCGTGACGGCCGTATTGATGGTGCAGGCGTCGCCGTCGTTGATCGTAATGGTCCCGGTGGGTGACGATGCGTCCTGCGTGGAACTGACCGCACCGGACCATCCGCTCTCGCCGGCCGTATTCTTGGCTTTGACGTGGAAGTAGTAGATCTGCCCATTGCCCAGACCAGAAGCCGTGCAACTCGTTCCGGTGATCCACCCACTGTTGCCGTCCGGACTGCCGAAGGAACTGTCGGTGTCCCATTCCGCATAGTACTGGTCGGCCCCGGATACGCTCTGCCAGGAGATCGTGTTTGACGATCCTGCCGTATAAGCTGGCTCGGAGTTCATGGTCGGCGAGTTCGGCGGCTGAACGCTTGCCTGGCCCGTAACCACCACATCATCGATGCAGACACCGTAGCCGTATTTGGCGCTTCCCAGAAATCCGATGTAGTATGTGCTGTTCGGACTAGGCAGGGAAATGGTGCGCTTGGTCCAGACAGGAACGTCATTGAGGTAACTGGCCAACTGGACCCAGGAACCCCCGGAACTTGTCTTATAGTAGACGGTAAGTGTATCCTGGTTCGGACTCCAATAGGCCTGCTTGTGCCAAAACTCGAGCGTGGTATTCGTCGTGCCCGTTCCGAAGTTGATCGCCGGCGTGATCAGGTACGTCTCACGCTTTTGCGTGCTATTGATATACAGCAATGCGTTGTAGGTTCCACCATGTGCCCCGTCGTTTCGATGATCGCCGGAATTGCGAATCCAATCCAAGGTCTTTGAAGTTTTGTAGCTCTTGCTCCAACCGGGAGGCGCGCCGTTGACGAAGGCGGACTCGAACGTCTCGCTAAGGAAAATGGTCAGAGTCGTAACGGTGATCGAGATGGTCGCTGTGTTGGAGTCTCCGCCATTGGGGGCCGTTCCCCCGTCATTGGCTTTGAAAGTGAAGCTGTCAGCCCCGGTGTATCCCGCAACCGAGGTATAGACAACCTGTTTACCTCCGGAGGCAAGGGTGTAGGGGACGCTCGTAATGGCCCCGGCGCCCGGATCGACCAGCGATCCGTGAGCGGGAAGCGAGGTGATGATATAACTCAAAGCCCCGGGCGGATTAGGCTGACCGTCATCCGTGGCCTGGAGCGAAATTGTCGTCGCCGTATTGGACGAAGCCGATACGGCTGCATCCTGCGCGGTCGGCGCGACAACCGGAACCAGGCGGAGAACCGTCACCGCGTAGTGCTGCATGCCCGCATAGCTGCCGCCCCAGGTCATGGTGTGGTTGTTGTGGTCCCACGTATCATGCAAATAGACCGTATTGGTCGCCGAATCGTATCCAAAACCAAGCATGGTATGCCCGCTGACCTGAATCAGGACGGGCCGACCAGCGTCGATCTCGCTCATATAATTGGCAAAAGTGAAACCGAGCGTATTTCCGTTGTAGCCGTAGATGTACTGGTTGAAATTCTCCGTAACCGTATAACCTCGGGACTCCACGAACAACCGCATCCCATGACAACCGTCCCGCCGGCTCGGCTCGCCGCCGGTATAGTCGTAAAGTGGAGAACCATCCGTATAGTTATAGAAAGTAGTAGCACCGTCCACATTCGAGTACTTGGACTGATTAGTCCCCATGTAGTCGCCGGTACAATCGCCCTGGGTATGCTCGAGCCAGCTGTAGAGAATGTACGGGTCAGACCCCGCGTTGTTGTAATCGACCCAGTAATCGTCCACATGTCCGCGTGCGGTTCGGCCATCCTTGCCCACATGAGTGGCAACGAGCGGACTCTCGCCGCAGGTCACAGAAGGATACGAGGTACTACCCCAAAATGTCTCATTGTTCATCGGGCACACGCCGCCGTTGGCGGGCCCGCTGTACATGTTGGTATATCCAATGTTGTCATAGTATCCCATCAACATACCGGCAGAAGTGGCGGAGCATCCATAGCACCAGGTGAAGGCGGGAACATTGCTCAGGGAGTTGACCCCCAGAGCGACATCGGCGACCGGGACTTTCGCAGCCTGGGTCCGATAGATCAGCGGCGGTCGGCCGGCAACGATAATCTCATCGATGAGCTTGCCGTTCTCAGAGAATGTCCGAACTTTCATGTCCGAAGCGGGAACGGTAATGAGCGGCTCGCTATTGGGATCGATCTTATGATCGCCAGGCACGCTCTGCTGGGCATCAATCGTATCTAATATGTCGCTGGATGTGGGTAGACAGCCACTGACCCCCAGAACTAAGACAAAGAGATAGGTGTACCACGGGAAATGGCCGCTAGCCCTATTGGACATGTATTCCTTTCCTCGGGTCTTGATGGCATTAATAAGATAACATATCTCAATGTGAATGTCAATCAAGGGCTTACGGAAAGAATAATCACAAGTCAGGACATCACGGTTACTTATGCAGTCGCTTGAGCGAACTCATCTGATCGGGTTCGCCTGGTTGGTTTTTCGTAAAAATAAAGAAGCAGGGGACACGGGATTATCGGTCCCCTGCATTTCTTTATAAGTCAAAACGCGTTCTGCTTACGCCACCCGACGACGCAGGATCATCGGCAGACCGAACAACAGGCCCAGCATGGACACCGGTTCGGGAAGAATATTTACCGTGTAAGACACATTCGCGGTACTCAGGTTGACAGTTTCAAATTCGTTCTCTTCACATCTGTTGAACGACGCCCTGGGAATCGTTATCTGATAGGCTCCTAGAGCAATCGCGGCGTCTGATGCGATGGTATACCTGGCTATTGTATACGTACCGGTAAGCTCCTGAAACGAGTCGGCAAAGGTGGCACCCAAGTCACAGTTGTCGGTTCCCGAGCCATCCAGTTTTCCGTTCTGAGGATCAAGAACAGCATTGGCAAGTGCCAGAACCTTCGTGTTTGTAGTGGTCAGATCTGCGGTTGTGAACGGTCCAACACTAATGTCGCGGCCGGTCAGCCTGAACTTTCCCGATCCCGCCCCCGGCGCGGCCAGGAAATAGGTGACTCCATTGAAGCCAACATCCGCAGTCAGTTTGACATCAATAACAAAGCTGTCACCAGCATTGATACTGACACTGCCCGGATCTCCCGTGGCATCGGTAATTGATATACTCGAAGCCAATGCCTGAGAACCCAAAGCCAGGGCCAAGCACAACAAAATCGCAACATACATACCTCTCTCTCTCTTCATCTCAATCTCCCTTCAAAAAAGTTTCTCAGACGTACTCTCTCTTGGACAGATGCGATCTTACAAAATCGCATTATACACATAAATCACTATTAAGGCAAGCTGTCACCCGATCGGCTCTTGACCTGGGCAATGTCACCGCTGCCGATGGTCCCGTCCACCGTCACATCACAGCGGAAGTTCGTCCCATCGGTATCCGAGCCGCTATAGGACTTGGTGCGAGCAATGTCGGCACTGGCCACCGAACGGTTGGCCATCACCGCTCCCAGCAGTACGTCGGCCGACACGCTGTAGTTGGCCGGGCCGCTACCGTCGGTACCCGAGAGGTTCAGGACCTGAACCGTCAACGTCTGGGCATTGGCGGCCCCGGACATCGTGATGGTCAGCTGGTTACCCGAGACGCTGGCGGTGCCTGAACCACTGGAGAAGTTCAGGGTGTAGCCGGTACTCGACATCGCCTTGTCGAACGTCAGAACCAGGGTCGTGGGACCGCCCTGTCGGCACTCGATACCGTAGGGAGCCGTCAGCGGCAGGTTGATGTCGAACGTGCCGGCCGAGCCGTGGACCTTGCGCGAGACCGCCGACTGCAGGACGGGCGGATTGCTCGCAGCCATCGTATAGGACCAGGTATCGCCCGCGAACGGGTTGCCCTGGGCGTCGTGGATGTCGATACTGAAGAGATTCACGGTCACCGAACCCGCGCTCGGAGCGGCAAAGCCGCTGAAGGTGTACGGGCCGGCGCCGCTGCCGGTGACGCTGGTGGCGGCAGAGCCGTTAACGGTCAGGTTACTCGCGAACAGGCTGAGCACCGGCTCGGAGAAGGTCACGCTGATCGAAGGCAGGCTGGTGATCGAAGCACCCTTGGCGGGGCTGACGACCGTTACGGTCGGAGCCGTGCCGTCCTTGGTGTAGGTCCAACTGTCGCCCGCGAAAGTGTTACCGAAGCTATCGGTGATGCCTGCACCGGCGATGGCCACGTTCACCGTGCCGTCGGCCGGAGCGCTAAAGCCGCTGAAGACGTACGGACCGGCGCCACTGCCGCTGACACTGGTGGCAGCCGAGCCGTTGACGGTCAGGTTGGCCGCCAGTACACTGGTCACGCTTTCTGAGAAGGTCACACTGATCGAAGGCAAGCTGGTGATCGAAGCACCCTTGGCGGGGTCGACGACCGTTACGGTCGGAGCCGTGCCGTCCTTGGTGTAGGACCAGCTATCGCCCGCGAAGTTGTTATTGGAAGCATCCTTGATGCCCGTACCGGCGATGGCCACGTTCACCGTGCCGTCGGCCGGGGCGGCAAAGCCGCTGAAGACGTACGGGCCGGCGCCGCTACCGGTGACGGTGGTGGCGGCCGAGCTGTTAACTGTCAGGCTGCTCGCCAGTACGCCCGTCACCGCTTCCGTAAAGGTCACGGAGACCTCAGGCAGGCTGGTGATGGAGGCACTACGGTTCGGGCTGACGGCACTGACCGTCGGCGGCGTCGTATCGCCGCGATAGTAGTTCCAGGAATCGTTCACCATGATATTGTTGGCCAGATCCTTGCACCCGGTCAGGGTGATGGTGAGGGTCGAACTGGCGTTATTGGTGACCGTGAAGTCATAGGGACCAGCCCCGGAACCGGAGACCGCAGTGGCCTGCGTTCCATTAACCTTTAGACTGCTCTTGGAGACGCCACTCATGACTTCACTGAAGGTCACATAGATATGCGTCAGGGATGCGGTACCGATGTTGGCACCGCGGTCGGGGCTGACGGTAACCACAGTGGGCTTAGTAGCATCGTAAATCACACTGTCGCTGCCGTCGCCAGTCGGCGTGGCCGAGGCGTTCCCGGCGTTGTCCGTGGCCACGGTGGCGAAGTAGTACGTCCCATCGCCCTCGGGGAATTCAAAGTTCCATAAGTCGCCGCTCTCGGCAGAGACATAATCCGAGGCCGTCCAGGCTCCGGAATCCTTCTTGTACCACAGCCGGACTTCCTTGAGGCCCGAACCGCCGCCATCGGTGGCACCGTTAAATTGCACAGGTGCAGGGAAGTTGAGCCGTGTGTAGAAGACGCTGACCGTACCGGGCAGGGGGCTGACGTTGTCGATAGACAGGACAGTGGAGCTAGAGGAACCTCCGGACACACCATAGACGTCGGTACCGTTCACAACGATTTCCGCCGTCATGTCAGCCAGTTCCGGCGTGGCTGGAATGGTCAGTTGGTAGGTATAGAACATCCCGCTGTTGCTGACGTAGCTGGCGAACAGAGTATTCGATCCGACAACGACGCTGACGGTCGGGTTGCCGCTCAGAGGTTCCGAGGCGGTGAAGGTAATGGTCACCGTGGTCCCGGCTACCGCCAGGTTCGGATCAGCCGTGATGCCGCTGAACGAGGGAACAGTCGTATGGAATACCGTCTGACAATCGGGGGTCGTACCGCCATCGGGAGCGGGGTTGCTGTTGTTGGCCGCATCCGTGTAGGTCATGTAGAAGTAGTAGATGCCATCCGGAGCCGCAGGGGTGAAGCTGAAGGACCCCGAGCCGCTGGAATTCGACTGCGACTGATAGAGCGTCCAGCTTCCGCTGTCTTTCTTGTAGTACAAAGAGGCGGTGGCCAGACCCGAACCGGAGTCGGAGGCCCCGCTGAAGCTTACGGTAAAGGCGCTGCTCGTGGTATGAACGGCCGGAGAACTGGCCGGTCCACGGGTCGGCGGGGTAATATCGGTCACGTAGGACCAGGAATCGTTCGCCAAGGCATTGCCCGCGAGATCGGTGATTCCCGTGCCCGACAGAACCACGTTAGCCGTGCCGCCGGAAACGGTGAAACCGGTAAAAGTATACGGTCCTGCCCCGCTGCCGGTGACGCTGGTGGCGGCCGAACCGTTAACGGTCAGATTGCCCGCAACCACATTCGCCACAGACTCGGAGAAGGTGACGGAAATCGAGGTCAAGGACGGGACGGTGGCGCCGCGAGCCGGACTGACGGACGATACGGTCGGAGCGCTCACATCCGAGGCAATATCGACGGCGGTCTTGGCGTTGATTCGACCGTAACCATATTGCGGGTGGTATCCACCCGTATAAGTCACGTCGCCAATCTTGTCGCAGGCGAACTGCATCTTGGACCGCACCTGGGCCGCCGTGAGGGCGGAATTCTTCTCGAGCATGAGAGCGGCGACACCCGCGGCCTCCGCGGCCGAGGCGGACGTTCCACCGAAGTTGGAATAATAGTCGCCGCCAAGGAGGGTCGTTACGGCATTGTAGCCGGCCGTATCTCTGCGGTCGGTCGTATAGATTCCTAGAGAACCGCCGCTGCTGGGGGCGAGGAACGCCAAGCCGCTGCCATACTGGCTGTAGTCGGCCCAGTAGTCTTTGTTGGTACTCGCACCCACCGCGATCACATTCGCGTGAGAGGCCGGATAGGCCAGACCCGACGCCACCACCGGCGTACCGGTCATCTGTCGAATGAGTCGCAGATTACTCGAACCAGCCGAGGTCGCGTAGAACCGAAGTTCGTCGCCGCATCCCAACACCATCAGAGGAAAGTAAGCCACCTGACTTGCCGAGGGCGGAGTCGTCGTCCATGGCGCGTTGGGATCGGTGCTATTCCACCGAGCCCACAGGCAACGGTTATTGGCCGCCGAATAGGTGTAGCAGTTGCTGTATGACGTGCTGCCATAGGAACCTGCCCAGCTATCGTAGAAGGAAATATCGATAACCAGGTTCCGTGTTCCATCGTAGGAGAAAGGCTTGAAGAAGTTGATTCGCCGATACCCGAGATTGCTGCTGCTCAGATCGAAGTTGGTTACCTCAGCCACGAACCCGTCCGAAGAATTGAGTGTGGCATTGTCATACCACGTGTCCGTGGTCGTGTCCGTCGTATGCATCATACGAACTTTCAGCTTGTCAATCTGCTGAGTTCCCGCGGCGGAAGACAACTTGAGGTCCAGATAGGTGAAATTTTTCGCCCCGCCCAGTTCGCCGGCCGGAATGATGATCTGGGTGCGCCGGCAGTTGTTGCTGAGGCTCAAGGGAATGCTGTTCGTCGTCGTGACGTAGTGATCGCCAAGCACCGCAGGAGCAGAATTCTGACTGGAGCAGTAGGCATAGAAGGACATTTCATCCGGCGTGCCGATCGTCTGCTGAAGCTGAATGTAACTGGATTGGGAATTGCCGATCCCGCCAGCCTGGACACACTTGGATGACGGACCATCCCAACCGGACATTCCACCCGACACCTGCGTCCAAGCCATATCGCCGCCCGTGGTCCAGCCGGTACCCGGGAAGGTGCCTTCAAAACCTTCCGTCGTCGCGCCCGGAATATTGATGACGTCCAATTTGGCCACATCACCACTGGCCGTGGTGTAGTCTTTAATGTATTCCCATTTGAACGTGTAGTATCCTGCGGCGGTGATGGGATAGGTATACCGCACCCAACCCGTAGCGTTATCACCGGCCGCACAGAAGATGGGTTTTGTGGCACTTGTTAAGGCCGAGTCCACCGCGGACGACTGCGAGAAGGCCAAAGCCATCACGAGGATGTTGGCCTTTCCGACGGCGAAATTGATAGCGCTCGCCATGTTGGCGGCACTGCAATACCCATCGCCACTGGCGGTCGTCTGGAAAACACGGACGGGAACGATCGTGGCATTGTAGGCCACACCCACAACACCCACGGTGTTCCTCTTGGCGGCGATAATTCCCGCTACCGCGGTTCCGTGATTGTCAAATGCCGTAACGGGTTCCGCACTGGCATCATTGTCAAAATAGTCATAGCCACTGTTCGGATCCACGGTCAGGTCCGGATGAGCCGCCTCTACGCCACAATCGAGAACCGCAACTTTGATTCCGCTGCCCGTATACGAGGTGCCATTCCAGACTTCGTCCATGTGCATATCGGCGTCTGCCGTTCCACCACCCTGGCCGGTGTTGACCAGATTCCACTGAGAGGCGAAATTCGGATCGGTGGGAAGGGCCTGCGGTTTGATCTGACTAATGAAGTTCGGTTCGGCCCACTGGACCCGGCTGTCTTTCACGCGAGCGCTGACGTCCGCCAGAATCTGCTCGGCGCCCAAGCCCGGAAGGGTCAGCACGAATTGATTGGTCGTCCCTTCCAACGGCTTGACATTGACCCACTCAGCCCCGAAATAGGACTGGGCATCGACGCCATCTTTCAGGCAAACGATAATCTGATCGGTGGGGATAAGGAGCAGGCCGTTACTGGGGTCCACGAAGACCGGATTACCGGACTTCACGCCCAGAACGCTCATCGCGTCGTCGGCCGCTATGGATTTCTTATTGGAGGAATTGAACAGGAACACGCCCTTGGCCGTCTCGCCGCCCTGGCTGAAGCCCGCCAAAGGACCGGAGGCGTCGCTGAGCTGATTCACGATCACTTTCTTGCTCAGGTCGTCCTGAATATCTTCGAGAAGTTCAACGGCAACGGCGCCCGGCAGTCGCATGAGCTTCCGTGCACCCTTGGGGGTTGGATAGGTGTCGCCGGCGTCAACGGCGTCAAGAATCGCCGAGCCGACCGGAGTGGCCGTAAGCGTCGGCACTGTGGCTTCCGACTGGTCGGACATCTTCAGTGATTCGCCGCTCAGAATCTGATCCGCATCGACAAGATCCGCCAACTCATTGGTCGCGGTCTGACAGCCGATAAGAATAAGACAGGCAAGAACAGAAACAAAACCCTTCAGAAACGGTGCTCGACGCGTGCTACTGCACATTTTCCTTGTCCTCCGAGAAAGAACTTCTCAAAAAGTTCAGTTGTACTGCTGATTCAGACCAGTTTCGAACTTTTCAATACTCGCCAGTGATTCTTTGGGCGGTAAAGCCACCAACATCATGTCGCCCAGCGAGATTAATCCCGAGCTTAGCCGGATAGGTAGAGTTCAGGGATAGTGCCGACAATCTCTCTCTCCCAAAACCTCTGCCATCATGCATAGAATAGCAAAATGCAAAAATAAAGTCAATAGCCTGTTAAACAGCACTGACTATACTATTCCGATAATTATCAGCTATGCATGAAAATACTTAAAAGCATTATAACTTCCAAAACCGACACTCCTTATGTTCAGACAATTGACCGTAATGCGGTGTCGTCAAACAACTTATGGTAAATATCAGAAAAACACCGAATTCAAAGGGAGTTTTTGCGATATCAGTACTGAAAAGCACGCTTCAGGATAACGGCGGGGAATCAGTGAACGGCCGGCAACTGGAGTTCGGAAATTTCCGCCCGGGCGAGAAAACGCGTAATATCGGACTTGGCGATTCCGCTGGGGGTAAGGGAGACTGCGGAGGCGGTGGCCGTCGCCAGCGAGTAAGCCAGGCTCTCTTTTATGTCTTTTCCCGAGGTGATGCCGGCCACAAACCCAGCCAACATGGCATCGCCGCAGCCAACGGTGTTTTTGACTTCGGATGGGTCCACGGAAACTCTGCCGCGAAGGCAGATGGACTCGGAAAAGAGAAACGCGCCCTCTTTGCCCACCGTCACCAGCGTTAGCCCGACGGACTTTCGCAATTCACTTCCCGCCGCGATGATTTCCGAATCATTCTGAGCAGGCTTTTCAAGCATCTCCGCCAACTCGTCGTTGTTGGGTTTGATGAGCCAGAGACCCAGTGGACGGCAGGCGCGGAGGACCGCTCCCGACGCATCGACACATACGTTCGCGCCATTCATCTGGCATATCTGGGCCAACTCGATGAAATCCTCAACGGCAAGTCCCGGAGGCAGCGAGCCGCTGAAGACAACATACATGCCCTTTCGACACTGGACCGCGAGCTCTTTTCTGAGTCGATCGACATCGGCCGACGTGACCTCGAAGCCGCGATCGCGAATATGAGTTTCGAGCTTGTTGACGGGATCAAAAATGGTGATGTTTTCCCGGGTCCTGCCGCGAACGGGGAATAATTGACAGGCGACGCGCTCATGAGTAAGATATCGCTCGAAATATCCCTGCTGACCCTTGCCGATGAAACCAATGAGCATGGTCGGAACGTCCAGTGTTCCCAGGGCGTGAGCCAGATTCACGGCTTTGCCGGCAGGTCGGCGGAACAGTTGCCGGCCCACCTGATGAGCTCCGATGGCAAAACCGGGAACTTCAATTCCCCGATCGACACTGGGATTGAGCGAAACCGCAATTACCTTTGGCGTGTGTAACGACATAGGCGAGATTATACTTATCAGAGGCGAAAACGAAAGGCGAATTTCGTACCGGACAAGCATGGACGAATCCAAAGAAACAACTCGATGCCACAAGCCCGTGATCGGTCTTACCGGTCCCATCGGAGCCGGCAAGACTCTGGCGGCGGATATTCTGGAAGGGATCGGCTGCGCGGTTATCCATGCCGACGAACTGGCGCACCAGATCCTTCAGGAAGAGGCGACCCGAGCGTATCTGGAGAAGCATTTCGGTTCGGAGGTGATCGACGAACAGGGGCGTGTGAATCGGCCTAAGATTGCGGACATCGTCTTTGCGGATCCAGTCAAAATAAAGATTCTCGAAGGGTTTATTCACCCGGAGGTCATGCGCCGCCAGGACGTATTGATCGCCCGCTATCGGGAGGATCCGAAGGTCAAGGCGATCGTGCTTGACGTGCCGTTGTTGATAGAATCAGGCTTGAAACATCGCTGCGACTGGGTTATACTGGTGGACGCCGATCTGGCAATTCGACAGTCAAGGGTGGGACAAGGACGAGGCTGGAGTAAGGAAGAGCTGGTCAGGCGCGAAAAATTCTTTTTTTCAATTTACTTGAAACGCTCAGTTGCCGATGCTATAGTATATAACAACTCCACAATTGATGCTTGTCGGCAACAAGTGGAAAATATCTTTTCCCGAATAATCTCCTCTGTGTCCTGTCAACTTGCTTGACACAGCAAGTTGAAACCAGCAGGCCCACAAAGAGGTGAGGTATCCAGGAAGAAACAATCAGCGGTCGGTTTTCAGCTTTGGACAAGATGAAGGCTTAGGAACAGGTATCCCAAACACTGACCTGCACGTCTGGTAAAATCACCCAAGCTGAAACCCGACGGCTGATGATTGTTTGATACATAACGAGAACAGTAACTTAAGACAAGGCCTTACAAGAACTTGTGAATTAGGGAGGTTTTAAACCCATGGCTAGAGTAGCAGGCCGTAGAAGGAAAAATACGG
Source organism: uncultured Phycisphaerae bacterium (assembly GCA_964563935.1). Taxonomy (GTDB): domain Bacteria; phylum Planctomycetota; class Phycisphaerae; order JAAYCJ01; family JAAYCJ01; genus JBAZZQ01. The sequence goes on from CAZLZE010000007.1 coordinate 37,488, forward strand.
TAAAGGAAGAACAGCCGGAATTGTTGGAACCGGTCGCAACGGAAGAAGTCGCTGCTGGGTCATCCGGCACGGCGGACGATCCGTCGGCAGTGCAAAATGATCCCGCCCCGAGCTCCAATCCGGGACCGGTGGCGGAAGAGTCGTCGAATAACGGATCGGGCGGCGTGGCCGTTACCGAAGCGGAGACGACGGAAGAGGTCGCAGAGCAGACCCCGGAAGAACGGTACGATCAGGCGAAGCACGGCGAGTTAAGATTGTCCGACCTTCAGAAAATGACGGTGAACGATCTGCATCGCGTCGCTCGCGACGAAGGTCTGCAGGAATACACGGGACTGAAGAAACAGGACCTGATCTTCAAGATCCTCAAAGAGCATATTCAGAAGAACGGGTTGATGTACGGCGAAGGCGTTCTGGAGATTCTGCCGGACGGATTCGGATTCCTCCGCTCTCCGGACTACAACTACCTTCCCGGCCCCGACGACATCTACGTTTCTCCCAGCCAGATTCGCCGGTTCGGACTTCGCACCGGTTGCATCGTGGCCGGTCAGATTCGTCCGCCGAAGGAGTCGGAAAAGTATTTCGCGCTTCTCCGCGTGGAGGCGATCAACTACGAAGATCCCGAAGTGCTGACGGAGAAGGTGGTCTTTGAAGACCTCACGCCGCTGCATCCGCAGGGGCGAATCATCCTGGAGACGGACGCGAAAGAGACGTCGATGCGCGTGGTCGACCTGATCACGCCGATCGGACGCGGACAGCGTGGATTGATCGTGGCTCCGCCGCGAACCGGTAAGACGGTCCTGTTGCAGAAGATGGCCAACGCCATCAGCAAGAATCATCCCGAGATTTACCTGATCATCCTTCTGATCGACGAACGACCGGAGGAAGTGACGGAAATGGAGCGGGCGACACAGGCGGAAGTCATCAGCTCGACGTTCGACGAGCCGGCTTCGCGTCACGTGCAGGTCGCGGAGATGGTGATCGAAAAGGCCAAACGTTTGGTCGAATTCGGCCGCGATGTCGTCATTCTGCTCGACTCGATCACGCGTCTGGCCCGTGCGTACAACACGGAAGTCCCGCACTCCGGAAAGATCCTGACCGGTGGTGTTGACGCCAACGCGTTGCAGAAGCCGAAGAAGTTCTTCGGCGCCGCCCGTAACATCGAGGAAGGCGGCTCGCTGACGATTATCGCGACGGCCCTGATCGATACGGGCTCGAAGATGGACGAAGTTATTTTCGAAGAGTTCAAGGGCACGGGCAACAGCGAATTGCACCTGGATCGGCGACTGGTCGAACGGCGAATCTGGCCGGCGATCAACATGCCCGCCAGCGGCACGCGGAAAGAGGAACTGCTCCTCGATCCGAAGGAGCTGGAGCTGGTGTATCGCCTGCGTCGCGTCTTGGCCGATATGAATCCGGTCGAGGCAATGGAACTGCTGCGGTCGCGACTGGAAAAGGTCAAATCCAATGCCGAGTTCCTCATGTCGATGAAGCTCGACTAACCAGACACCAGATTCATTTTGATTTGCATACAAGGGCAGCCCCAAAAGGCTGCCCTTCTTTTTTTGGCGACAACGCCCGCCTAGAATTTCTCAAGGAGGGAAAAAGCCATGAATACGCAGACTGCAACCGTACAAAAGAGGAATGTGAATGTTCCGGACGAAATACGGTCGTTTCCGCATGGGACGCTAAGACTTGTGGATTTTGAAGGAACGATGGTCTCGCGAATCACCCTTCACCCGGGGTGGCGATGGTCGACAGACGTCAAGCCGCTGGCCAAAACGGAAAGCTGCCAGGTCCGACATGTCCAGTATATCATCAGCGGACGGCTGATGATCGCCATGAACGACGGCATGGAGATGGAACTTCAGCCCGGTGACGCCGCGGTCATTCCACCGGGGCATGACGCCTGGGTGGTCGGCCAGGACGACTGCGAGATCGTCGATTTCTCTGATATGAAGGATTACGGTAAGAATATTTAGCAGCGTTCGTCTTCAATACGGCGTGAAGCACCGAACAGGACACCGGCGCGGTCTGGTTACGGACAATTCCTGCAGTTAGGATAGCTGATTTTCGACCCAACCGTAAACCATCCGGGCAAGCTCCAAAGCCCGCCGATACTCATCTTCAGTCACAGAGGACCCGACATCAGGATATCGAGCTTCTACCGCATACTGAGTCAACTTGGCACTGTCGATGATTTCGGAAGGAACGAGAACGCCATTCTCAATCAGCAGATCAAGAAGCTCGGCAATAGCGTGAGTTCGCGGAAACTTGACTCCGCGATGGATGAGGAGAGCTTTCAGGGATTTCTCGGCGCATTGCTGAAGCTCGAAACAGAGCTCCTCAAAGCGGATTTCATTGTCCAGAAGTTTATTGTAGCTCGCACCCAACCGCAGATTACTCCTGGCGATCCTCAACCAATCACGAGCTTCATCCATAGACAACGACCCCCTCGTCAGTCGCCTCTCTAACGATGGAAGACTGTCTCTTCCTGCCCTCTTCCACGTTCTCCGGCGTCTTGACAATCACATCCACTCCGGCTTTAACGCCAATCAGGTTGACGTAGATGTCCTGAGCGATGGCTCGTTCGTCCTCGGACCGAATCCCTGATTTGATGAGCAGCAGGTCGTAATCGCTGTCTTCCCGTGCCTCCCCACGGGCTCTGGAGCCAAACAAGATGATCTTGTCGGGCACAATCACCCGCAGAATCCTGTCGATAATCTCTTCAAGCTTCCTATCCGGCATCAGGTCCAAGCCTCCATTGATCTCTGATATTCTAGCATCTTCACTCCCTGAAATCTTGTTTTTTTCCCCACTTGCCCACGATACCCTTACCGTGTCCCGCCCTCCGATACCGTACGATCACATAAGTTTGAGTAATTGCATTTAGATTAAGGGCAATCTATAATGCCGACAGATTAACACAATTTTTGAAAGGAAACTGACGACCCTCTTTTCCAGGAGACAAACTGGAGAGGGATGAAAGGCAAAAACAGATTTGGCGAGAGCCAATCCATAAGCGTCTTGGTAGGAAACTGCAACATTTCTTTGGCCCAAGGCGATGGTGGGTTGTGTCTCCCTTCCTTTTCACAAGTGAAGGGAGCACACCTATCCATTTGGGCCAACGCTGTTGCAGGCGTCCTACCAAATGGAGATGGTAGTGCTCCCGTTTTTTATGGCGTGAAAAGAAAGGGCACGATGCAGCACCAAGGAGATGTCCTCTATTCTTCAACCGACTGGACCGGATTTCCTGTTGCCGTTTCGCCTTCGATGAAATGGCACCCAAACCTCATCATTGTTTACCGGTTCCGATCATTCTGCTTTCTGCAAACCCGCCCGTTTGGGTAATTCTTGCCCGAAATCATTGTATATGGTCATAGAACGTCACTGGAAACCGAGAATCAACACGAATCTTCTCTTCTGGAGTATCCACATGAACAAACAGATCGAACGAATTGGCGTGATGGTTGTTTCACTAATCGCTCTTGCTTCAACATCTAGCCGGGCCGCAGAACCATCCAGTAAACCCTCAACTCAGCCATCTGGAGGGAAGGTCAAGGTGGCTGTGGGAAATTTCCTCAACAAAACAAACCTGCCTGATGAAGAAGTCCGAAGTTTCACCGATATGATCACCACGACGTTGGTCAAGACAAGGAAGTTTGAAGTTCTCGAACGCGCACGGATTGATGAAGTCATTCAAGAACAGGGGATGGGCGAGATGGGACTAATGGAACCCAAGACTGCCCAAAAGCTCGGTGGCCTGCTCGGTTGCGACGTAATCCTCATTGGCACATTGACCGAAGCTGGGATCAAAGAAAAGGGCATTGGAACTGGAGCTTTTGCCATTTCCAAGGCCAGAGCCTATCTAACGGTGGATATTCGCATCCTGGATGCGGAGAAAGGATCGATTAAGATCGCCGAAACCGTCCGAGTGGAAAAGGAAGGTTCCTCGGGACTAAAAACCTCACAAATTTCCTTTGGGAAGAATGATACCGGGATCTTCAACCAAGCTGCTCGGGATGCGGCGCAGGAAGTGGTGAACCTGACGGCCCAAACGATTTTTCCGATCAAGATTCTCGCCGTGGGAGCCAATGAAGTAGTCCTGAACTACGGGTCCGGGGCCATCATGGAAGGCGACACGTTCGAGGTCTTCTCCCTGGGCGAAGTAATGACTGACCCAGATACCGGGGAATGTCTCGGCCAGCAGGAAACGAAGATAGGACAGATCAAGATTAAGAGCGTGGAAGCAAAATTCTCCAAGGCGGAAATCTTGGATGGCAAGGGGAAAATGGAAAAAGGGATGATCTGCCGAAAGATCAAACCCAACCCTGAGGAAAAGCAAGAGAAGCGAAAAAGCTCCGTCGATAAGGTTCCTTGGTAATAGGAAACCAAATCCATCAAGCGGATGGATCGCATGGTATACATGAGGGTGGGTGGTTCGGGTTAGCCGGACCACCCGCCATCTGTTCCGTTTGAACGGCGGGTTAACCTGCCGTGGACGGCAGAACAACCCGCCCTACCGGAAATATGCGTTTGATCGCCTATTTCTCGCCGAAATACGGCATGGCCATGAGTTCTTCGGCGATGGCTTCGATTTGCGTCTTCATCAGGTCCGGGGAATAGAGGTACTTGTGGGACCCGATGCCGCGTTCGTCCATGGCCTTGGCGATCAGGGCGTTGGCTTGGCGCATGTCTTCGAGGGATTCGTTGACATTGAACCGGCCGGGGGAGGTCGGGTCCGGCGGCCAACGGGAATCGGACACCAGTGCCGAAATCGCCTTTTCCAGGGCGGCTTTTAGCGTACCGTCGATGGTTTGGAGGGTCTTATTCTCCTTTGCGGCGATGGCCCGGATACCGTCAGCGATCGATCCGACGATGGGGTCCATGATGCGGGCGTATTTCGTGTTGGCCCAGGCCTTGGCGGTCCCGCCGTGCCACGCGACACCGTTTTCGATCTGAACAACAGCTTTGTTGTCGATGGCCGGGGTAGCGGCGATGGCTTCCGACGGCAATGACATCGTGTAGCCGCACGAAATCGCGATATCGAGCATTTCCTTGAAGCGCGTTACGCTTTGTGGTTCGTGCTCGAAGAATCGCGCCTGGCCGAACTGCTTGACGTAGAAATAAGCGGTCGTGCCGATATACTCGGCGTCCTCGGCATAGGGCATGATGTATCCGCCGGTGGCCTGCACGCGGTCTTTCCAGGTCGAGAGCATCTGTCGGACTTCGTCGGTGTTGATCGGTTTCTGGCGATAGCCTTCCGTCGCGCCCATCAAATACCACAGCATGTAATTCGACATCATGTCGGACCGGAAGATACCGATCAGGCCGTTCGGCATGACCGAAGGATTGGTCAGGTACTTCAGAAATTCCGGCTTATCCTTGATGTATTCTTCGATCTTGAACAGGTGATTTTTATTGCTGTGGCCGCGGACGTCGAAGACCAGGCCCGTCGCCTTGCGAATCTCCGCGAACGACAGGTAAAACGAATCCGCGTCCATCACGAGCGATTTGAATCCCGCGTCCTTGTAGACATCGGGCACATAGGAGGCCCAGCTGCATTCCGGGTTCCACCCGACCGTCGGACGCACGCCAATGTACTTCTCCCACGCGTTCAAGCCGTCCTTCAGCGTGGACAGACACAGGTCCGGGTCGATATTCGAGATCATAATATGCGTGAATGGAGAGCCGACCGGCTCAATCTTCTTCTCCGCGATAAGTCGCTTCAGTTGAGCGGTGATTTCCGGCGAAGACTCTGCCATGAATTTGATCGTCTCGCCCGATGCCTCAAACGCGATCTTGTAGTCGCCGCTGTCGACGACATCGAACAGACGGCCATAGGATTCCTTAACCACCCATGCCCGGCGCTGGGGATTTAGCTGGGAATACTGAATATTCGCGTGGGGCATGAAGATAATACGTGCCGGCTTCTGTGTTGCCATAAGTCTTTATTCCTTATTACGTTAACCAACATCGCATTCCGAATGGCCATGGGATTGGCCTGGAGAATAATCCGAATTATACAATTCCCGCGCGGTGCGCCTACCATTTTCTGTGATTTTCTTGCCCCCAGCAGTCCGATAGAATACTCGATGTGGCTTGGAATTGATTCGAGGTAAAAAATAAGCCGGTGATCCGCTTTGTCCTAACCACATGCCTGTCCGGTTAAGGTCCTCGGTCAGTTGCCTTGCATGTATTGTTTCTCTCTCAATCGTTAATCGGATCACCGGCACAAAAAACGGAATAAAGCCAGACGGGAGTATCGGGTCTTCTCTCTCCTTTCCTTAACTCCACCAAACGAATGCAGTATATCTGATATCGCCCATTTTGTCCAGCGAAAACTCTCCAAATTCCCCTTCGGCACGTGAATCAAAAAATTGGCAAGGATGGCCTCTTCGTGTATGATATTATTAGACTTCTGCGGATACGACTATGCCTGTCGTCGAACGGTTCGGCGACCGAGTTACTCCTACAGGATCTTCAGAAACGTATTTTGGGGTCAAATAATGGCAGTAGAGAACCAGGGAAAAGGTGGTAAGCCAGCGAAAGGTGAGAAATCCAGTAAGGCAGGCAAGAGCGGCAAGACATCTTTTTCTATCGGTGCGTTCAAGAGCAAGCAGATCATTGCGGTGGGCGTTCTGCTGGTCTTGGTTGTCGTGGCTGTGATTATTTACGTCTTCAATGGAAGCGGCGGTGGTGGATCGAGCGAAGCCGCCAGCCGGCAGCGAACGCATGAGACGTATGAACCGGACTTGTCCGCAGCCAATCAGCAGGCAGCCGCCCCCGCAGCCCCGGTCGTGACGGCCGCCCCTGAGGTTCCCGATACTCCGCCGCCATCAACGCCACCGACCCCCATCGTTCAGCAGTCCACGCCGGCACCAGAGCAAACCGGCGCCGCCAATGTCAGTCCTCCCCCATCTGTGAATACCGGCACAGCCGACGGCGAGGCGATCCCGGCCCAGCCGACACCCGTTGTCACACCCATTCCGGTAAAGACGATGGACATGTCGTTTCAGGCGCGGGCCCTGGTCAACAGCGAAGAGGAGTTCCTCAGGCGGTACGACGAGACAGTGAAGACCGGGAAATGGTCCGAACTGGCAGACTGGGCGGATCGACAGGGTCTTTATGTGGAAGCCTGGCGGATGGCCGCCATGGAAGGACAAGTAACACCGGCTCAGCCGAAGTTCCACAGCACGCACATCCTCGTCACCGAATCTGAGAAGAACGAGAAGAAACAACAGTTGATGAGTCAGGAGGCCTTCGAGGCTATCTCGCTCAAGGCGACAGTGAAAGACTATGCGTACAGCAAAGTGGTCGCTCAACTCGATGAGATGCAGGCTGACGGAAAGATATCCACTCTTTCGCGTCTATCGGGACTTCTGGTGCAGGCTGATTGCCCCAAGGGTCGGGAACTCTATCAGAAGAGCATCAAGGTGAAGGAATTCTACGAGATTCTGGTTCGAGCGATCAACCAGGCCTATTTGAGCGACATCGGGCCGGAGAATGTCAGCCAGAGCGGCTGGTTCAGTTCGGTGCCGATGAATTTGTGGATGATCGAGCAGTTGATCACCTATGATCCGGTTGCGGCTGGGACCTCCGGAAAGGGCTCAGGCGACGCGAACGCCTCGACGAACATATCAGGTGCCAGCCGGCCGCCCATGGGGCCTGGCGGACCCATGGGGCCGGGTCCAAACGCATCGGCCAGCCAGGCGGGACTGGACGAAGGATTACTCGCCCATCGACTCTTGCTGCTCCAGATTCTCGCCCGACGCGGCGGCGAAGTTTCGTCTTATCTAGTCGGCAAATTGCTCGACGCGGACAGAGAAGAAGTGTTATTCGGCGGACTCATCGCGGGAAAAGTCAATCCCAACCTGTTTTCACGCTTCACCGGCATCTACGCAGAGCCTCTCATCGAGCCTTTCGCGAGAGGATTGGAGAAGCACAAGGGCGTTCAGCAGGAATGGACAATCCTGGCGAGCGTCCTGGCATCGATGTTCAACGATCGGGGCAGCAACGCGATCTTTACGGGCGCCCAGGACAACAATCTGACCCTCTCCGGCGATCTGACCTTCTTCCTGGCGGCGGGCGGAACCAAGTACACGCTGAAGAATCTGTCCGATTTCATTCGGACCTCTCGTGCGGAGAGTCCGGACATCGTAAAAGTCTTCAGCCTGTGGACAGAGATTTCCCCGGAATCCAAGAAATCGTTCTGGCAGATGTTTTCCGATTTCCTTCCAGGCGGACCAAATGACAAGTCCCCAACTCGTACCGGCGGAACACCTCCGCCCGGATTCGTCCAGGGACCTGGACCAGGTCCGGGTAATCCCTCCTTTGGGCCGGGACAGCAGGGACTGGCCAAACTGCCGACTCGCGGCTGGCCTGTGGTCCGGAAATTCGCATCCACCGTCGACGCCGAGTCAGCCAGGGAATTTCTGAAGCTTGTCGGTCAAATGGCGGTAGCTTCGTCCGCGGAGACGAATAGCAAGCCGCAAGGAATGCCGGGCGGTCCGATGGGACCCGGAATGGGACCCGGCGGACCGAACATGGGTATGGGCGGAAACTCAGGGAAAGACCTGTCGCAGGTGAAACTCGATGCCGTGCGATGTCTGGTAAGCCTTTACGATCCCCGGCTCCGCGACTATTTCCGCGCGTTGATCGACGACGCGAACGCGGGATGGATGGGCCGGCTTGGACTCTGTGCCTTGGACGATCGCGAGAGCTGTGCCTTGCTCTTGAAACACTTCTGGAAGACCCCTTGGGAACTGGGTCCTGCCTCGTCGCGGAACACATCGGGCATGGGCGGTCCGAGCTATGGAAACCAGAATCAGGGGCAGATTACGATCACACCGGGGAATATTTCCGTTTCGCTGGACGCCATGGGCTTGCCCACGGCTGGGATCAGCGCCCGCGATGCCCTGATTTACTTCGATCATCGCGACGCGGGCAAGGCGTTTCTCGCTTCGCTGGGCGAGTTCATCGTTCACAAGGAACCCTTTGATGATCCGGAACGGGTGGCGGATGCCGCTTGCCAGATGATCGGCGCCCTTGGGCGCTGGGCGACTCCCGGCAGCCCAACCATGCTGGCGGATCTGATCGAATCCACGGGTGATTTCGGATTGCGGTCGGCCGTTCGCACCACGGATAACCAGGGACCCAACCCCATGGCCAGCCGGGTACGCATGAAGGCTTTGGAGGTCCTCGGACAAATCGGAAATGACGAGTCGCTGGAAGTGATTATCCGGATCGCCACCTACAGCAAGGAGAACGATCCCATCGGTTTGGCGTCCCGAATGGCCCTGGCCCGGCGAGGCGCCAGCGCGGGCGCGGACCTGTTCCTCGACATGATCGACCCGGACAAGGTCGCCAAGATGCAAGGACAACAGGGACAGAACTATTCTTCACCCTCCAACGACCCCAATCAGCCATCCAGGCAGCAAATTGCTCTGCTGGGGCTGTCGCGGACCAAACTGAGCGACACTCAAATCAGCCGGGCGATCGGATTGGTCAAGAAGTTCGGAGAGACCAGCCAGACCTCCCAGCACATGGGAACCGGTAACCTACAGGAAGATCTGGTTCTGAACCTCCTGCTTCGGGCACAGGGACCGGTACTGCAGGCCTTGGCCGGCTTGATCGCCGAACCCCCCGCCGATGAGCAGGGCTCAACATCGGGAAAGGCCCAGGATCTGTACTACTGGAATCGCGACGGATCTCCGGACAAGAAATTCCTGAAGATGGTTCGCGCACTGGATCAGACGGAGAAATTCGAGGACGAACAGGCCGTCGTCCAGTTCGTCACCGCGATTATTCGGCGGGAAGAGGCCTTTTTGGCGCCGAAGACGTCTGGCACCGGCGCCCAACAGCAGTGGGACGCCAGGCAGAGTCTGATCAAGTTCGACGACAGCCGACGCGATGCATCCCCCGGCATGTTCGGCGGAGGATTGCCCGCGATGCCCGTCATGCCCGCGGGCGGGATGCCCATGGGTCAATCCATGGATATTCCACCGGAGATGATGCAAACACCGGGCGAACCCACGCGGGCTGGGATCGGCGGGACCGTAAAAATCCCCAATATGCCCGGACAGCAGCAAAGGACGCTGAATCTATCGCCGGGTACACCCGGTTTCTCCCCGACGTCGGGGATGCCTGGCGTCAATCCCGCATCCGCCGGAAAGACCGGGGCGAAAGATGAAGGCTTCCGCATCCTGAGCATCTCCATGCCCAAGATCCAAGGTTCTGAACGGATCGAACAGCAAGCCGCGTTGGCGGGAATGAACCTGATCGCCCGCCTGAGCGGCGCGGGACAGTATTTGAAAGGGCTTAACGACCTGGCGTTCTACCGCTACCTGGCCAGTTTCATGGTGTGGCAGGCCGGCGATACCAGCGGACGCGATAACCTGGTTGGCCTTTTGGCCGACGGCGGCAATGACAAATACCTGAAATTCCTGGCCATCGAGCATCTGGAGAAGTCGGAGTCGCTGGAGTTGATGGGATGCTTCGCCGAAGCGGCGTCACGGGTGAGCGATCCGCTTGTTCGGGCCCGACTGGCGGACGGTGCGGTATATGTGGCAGGTCGAACCTGGGAGAATCAGATGATCGGCGGCGCCCGCGCGCTCAAAGATGCCGAACAGGTCACCAAACTGGCAGAACCGTGGAAACTGATCGTGGAAGGCAAGAACTACGATCGCCTGCTCGCGGACCCCATGGTGATTGCCCTGGCAGCCTTGGAATCGAGCCAGCAGAGCGTCAAACTGATGCAGGAAGTCATTCGTGTACAGGGAACGAAGGACAATCCAGTCGCCGAACAGGCGGTGGCAAACGCGGTCACGATCCTTCGCGGCCTGAATCCGGGCGGAAACACCGACTTGCTCGGCCTGTACATGTCTATCCTCACTCAGACAGTGAACCCGGAGCGGCAGAAACAGGCGTTGGCGGAGGAGAAGAACCCGTCACCCAGACCGAATCCATCGTCGGGGCGACGAATAAGCACCGGTACAGGGACTGGAACACGGCCAATGGGACCCGTTCCCGCGTACCAATCGGTGGGTCCACTGATCATTCAAGCCATCAGCGAGATGAAAATCCCCGAAGCCTTGCCGGCCTTGGTCCAGATCGCCCGGGCTCGGCCGGACTTGCTGGGATTCGCCGCAATCGAGATCCACAAGAAGGACCAGAAGCACGGACAGAGCTTCCTGCGATCCTTGTTCGCGGAAAGCGGCAAGAACCCCGGTCTGACCCCGCAGGCCATCATGGCGTTGCTCTATCTGAAGACGCAGCAGGACCGGTTCTACTACGATATGCTCATTCGAAGCCTTACCAAGGCCGATCCGGTTGTCCGTCAGCAGGCGCTCGCTCTTCTGGGCGAGATGTCGAGCAACCAAACGCTGCCCGCCGAGGTCAACATCGTTCAGACGCTCAAGTCCGTCCTTCAGAGCATGGCAGCGGACTTGCGAGAAGGAAAAGACGTCCGAGCCATCTGCACCCAGGTGTGTACCTTCGCGGAAAGCCTGGGGGATAAAGACCTGTCACGACTCGCGGAACGGATCGCGAAAGCTGTGGAAGCCTTCAAGCCTCGAGAGAACATTACGCCCGGCGGGCAACGAGGTCCCCGCACGCGAAGTCCAAGCCGATCGCGGGGATAGTGAGCGAAGGTCGATTATTCGTCCACATAGGGCAGCGGATCGGACCATCCGGCCTCCAGAAAGGCCTTTCGGCGAATCTGACAGGAATCACAGACTCCACACGCCCGCCTTCCCGGCTGAGGATTGTAGCAAGACCACGTTCGAGAGTAATCAACGCCCAGTCTTCGCCCCAATTGAATAATCTGGACCTTCGTCAGATGGATCAGCGGGGCATGAATGGTGATTTTTTGCCCGCTGACGCCTGCTTTGGTGCCCAGATTCGCCAAACGCTCGAATGCCTGGATGAATTCCGGACGACAATCGGGATATCCGGAATAATCCACCGCATTTGCCCCGATGAAGATGTCCAAAGCGCCGACGTGCTCCGCGTAGGCCAGCGCCATGGCGAGAAAAACCGTGTTTCGAGCGGGAACATACGTGGCGGGGATCTCGGCGGAGGCCTTGATGTCGCGATGAACGGGAATCGAACCCGTTCCCGTCAGAGCGGAACCCATAAAGAGGCGCGTATCGAGCTCAATAACGTGATGTCGATCGGCCAATCCGAAAAACTCGACCACCTGCCGCGAGGACTCCACCTCACATTCATGCCTCTGACCGTACACGAACGTCAGTGCATGACAGAAAAATTTTTCGTGAACCGCGCATGCCAGCGTGGTGGCGGAATCCAATCCGCCGCTGAGCAGGACCACCGCGTGCCTGTCTTCAATATTGCCGCCCGTCATTCTATGCCTCCAAATGCCCATTTCGTGCACGTATAACGCGTTTCCCGGCCGACGAAAAACCGGACGACACCATGATGATGTTCCGTCCGCGCAAGCATCGAACGACAGATGCCTGCCGCGAAAAATTCTCTCTCGCGCGCATGAAACAGTCAAGCTTCACTGTCAAAATGCCGAAGAATAAAAATGAACTGTCACTATCTGAGTGCTGTTTGAAAATGCAAAAGTCGAAAATTTCACAACGAAACTTTCAATTTTGTCTTTTTTTTCTTGACAAAAGTATGAAAGTGGTACCAAATTACAATTAGTGTTGTGCTCTTTGTAAAGTTGTTTTTCGCTCTTTTTTATGGAGGAATTTTTATGGCGAAAAAACCAGCGAAGAAGAAAGCCCCAGCGAAGAAGAAAACCACTGCGAAGAAACCAGCGAAGAAATGCTGCGGCGGAATGAAGAAGAAATGCGTCGCGAAGAAGAAAGCCAAGTAAGCAAACACTGAAACTGGAAAAAATGGAAGGTCCTCCGCCACGGCGGGACTTTCCATTTTTTCTTTTTTACTCCGCCCCGCCCTATGCCCGCGGATGGAACCGCCGATGAATGTTCTTCAGTCGTCGCTGGTCAATGTGAGTATAGATCTGCGTTGTCGCCACATTCGCATGCCCCAAAAGCTCCTGAACCACGCGTAAATCCGCCCCGCCCTCAAGCAGATGGGACGCAAATGAATGCCGCAAGGTGTGTGGAGACACTTTTCCGGGGTTCAAACCGGCCGCCAGGGCGTATTTCTTGATCATCCGCCACGTATTGACCCGGTCCATGGGCTGTCCACCGACCGTGAGAAATAATCGACCCGCCTGCCCCGAAAGGTCAAGTTGGTCTCGCAAGTGGCGAACATAGTCATCCACAGCCTTAAGAGCCGGTCCGCCGATGGGAACAATACGTTCCTTTCGCCCCTTGCCGATGCACCGAACCACCCCCACCTGACGATCGATGCTGCTGAGAGTCAGATCGCACAGTTCTGAAACCCGCAGCCCGCAGGCATAGAACAGCTCCAGGATCGCCCGATCCCGCAACGCGAGACGGTTGTTTGGATCGATGGCTTGAAACAGCGACCCAACCTGCGTTCGAGCCAGGACCTTGGGCAGTTTTTGCCCCGGTTTGGGGGCATCGATCAGATTCGTGGGATCCTGCGCCATCCAATGGTTCGCGTAGAAGAACTTCAACAGCGTTCGGATCGCCGCCGATGCCCGAGCCACGGACGATTGGGCCAGATTCTGGGCCGTCAGGTGGCCGAGAAACGCCTGAATCACCGACGCGGTCAGACCGTCGGGGCGAACCACCTTGCGCTCCGCCAGAAAATCCACCAGGCGGGTCAGGTCGCGGGTATAGGCTTCAAGGGTATTGCGGGAAAGACCTCGCTCAACGGTCAGGTGATTCAGGAATTCAGTTAACGCCTGCCGCAAGGAGTCTCGAGGTTTCTCGGGAAGATTGTTCATGATTCAACTGCCGGAAAACCGGGCAATGTCGGTAGTTGCAGATGCACAGGTCGAACGCGTCCTTCAGGTGGTCCAGCGAAAGCCGTGATTCACAACGGATATCCGCGTGATCAATGTAGGGACAGATAGTCCCGGTTGTCATATCCGGTCGCTTGCTCATCCTGGCCACCTCATGGCATTCCGTTGCCCGTGAAAACAGTATACGCCCACTTCGCAGCGCCAGGAAGTCTATCGGCAATTGCCCGGAACAATCTTTAGAGCCGTTCACCGACGCAAGGAGGGGCTGCGGTCAGACCTGCATCCCCATGATCTTGGCCTCGAAGACCATCTTCATGTCGACAAATCCCTGGACGTAGCAGATACTGCGCCGAGGACGAATGTCCAATGCCTTGCCGACCAGGATCAGCCTGGACGGTGGAACAACGGTCCCGCGGAACTTGACCTCGTCCACCCCGCCGAAACCGAAGAACGAATCCGTCATTTTCAGCACGGTCAAGGTATAGAAAGAGACCAGTTGGGCGGCCGCTTCGATCATGATGACCCCGGGGAGCAACGGTCGGCCGGGAATGTGACCCCGAACCCAAAACTCGTCTTCCCGCACATCCTTGAATCCAACCGCCATGTTCTTGGACGTATCCATGTAGATGATCCCGTCCAGTTGTTCCATTTCGTAACGTTGCGGATTGGCCTGGCGGATCTGCTCTTTGTTGTAGACAACCTGATTGAGATCGATCGTGGATAGATCGATGATGGGTAATGGGGGCATTTCTATTTCCTATCCCGTGAAGAACCGTGAACGACCTTGTTTATCTTTGCTGATCTTCCGAACTACGGACCTCAAGAACCCGTTTTCGGATTTCCTGGGCCAGGGACTTGATCTCCTGCATCGCCTTCCGGACCCGTGTGCCGGCCGCCCGGTTCCCACCCGCCGCCTTGGCCAAGTCCTCTTCCACCTGCAATACCATCGTCTTTAGCTGTTGATATTCCTGCATGGTTTTTGCCTCCAACCTTGCATGGTCATTGTTTGTTCTGTTTCTGAAAATCCAAAATCGTCTGTAAGGACGGGATTCCCGTGCTGGCACCGGCCGCCTGAATACAGAAGGTCGCCGTGGCATTTCCCAGTCGACAGGCGTCGGGAAAATCCAGGCCCAGACTCAACCCGGCGACAAAACCGGCATCCCACGAATCGCCCGCGCCGGTCGTATCCTCAACCTTGCAGACCTTGTACGCCGGTACGTATCCATTGTCTCCATCCGCCTTGCGATAGTAAACCCCTTTTTCCCCCAATTTCACCACCACATTCTTCGACCCATTGTCCTGGAAATACTTGGCCATGGCCACCGGATCGGTCAGACCCGTAATCGCCACAGCCTCCGGTTCCGAGGGAACGAAGTAGTCCAGTTCCGGGAGCATCGGGATGATCACTTGGCGCCAACGTTCCTGGGGTGCCTGAACATAGACGGTATCCAGCAACGTAACCACGCCCCGCTGGCGAATGTTCCGTAACACCCCGGCCAGGGGCTTTCCATCCAACGCCGGCATGAGCATGACTCCGCCGATGTAGCAGAACTTGTGTTTGGCGATAAAATTAATATCGATTTCCTCGGCTCGGAGGGTCGCGTTCGTCCCCATCGTATGGACGAATCGACGCTCGCCCGTACTATCCACCATGACAAACGTGAAGGGCGTGTTATTTCCCTGCTCACGAATCATACCGGAAACGTCGATGCCGAATCCCTTGGCCTGATTCATGACAAAGTCGCCCAGCATGTCATTACCCAATTTGACGACAAGGCTATTGCTGATGCCCATCTTTCCCAGGTCGATGGCGCAGTTCACCGCGCAGCCACCGGTCGTGATGGCCAATCGATCGAACATGACCAGCTCCTTGGGGGCTGGTACCTCATCAATGGATTTCCCAATGGCGTCTACGGTGGCAATTCCGACATTTACAATATCCGACATATGATTTCTCCACTATTTTCGGGGTTTCTACTCACTTGGTTGCGTTCCCGGATGCTGGGTATCCGGGCTTAAAAGGGCGGCTTCCGAACGAATCTTCGCCAACTGCAAGCCGGCTGAGGCGATATACGTCCGAATCTGCTCCGCCAATTGCCTGTGGTGATTGAGAAGCGTGTCCCACATGGCGTTACGCCGGGAAAGGACTTCACTTTGTACGGTAGACCGGTGATGAGGAAAGACCTTATCGCCGTATCCGTCACCCGTCTCCACCGGACGCTCCTTAATGGAATAACCCGGAAATTCCCGCCTCAGCGTGTCCAGGAACCCCTTGCGATCCGATTCCAGCGAAAAGGGCTCATAGACAACGGTAATTCCCTGACCCTTGACCGTCCGTTCCTTGAGCTGGGAGATGACTTGCCCTTGCTCAAGCGACTGTTCCTGAAGAAACAGGTTGCCGAAACGGTCGACAAACACGACGATTTCCGCCGATTGAGGGGCGGACGTCGTGGCAACGGCCCCCCCATTCCGGACAGCCGGTTTTGATGCGGGGCTGCCCGCGCCGGAGTTCACGCCGGGAGCAACCAGGGCACAGCAGATACATATCATCATGTCCAAGATCATCATCAAAGAAATTTAACCGACCAATATCCATAATGCAAGCAAACGTGGTCTTCCGATACATATTATATGGCCATTGCTTGGGTTCCGACGTTTTGAGACCCATCTTGTATCTCCAAACCGGAACCGGCATGGACGGTCGGATTGTCGAAACAGACGGGAGACAAAAGCGGAATGTCAGGGAAGGACTTGGATCGTCGCGATTTTCTGAAATTGCTGGCGGGAGGTGCCGTCTCCACCGCCCTTCTTCGATTGCGGGACTCGAACGCACTGGCTGGGCAGAAACTGCCGGCGAATACGCGTCCGACCCAGGCAATGACGACTTCGGCCAAATCGCTGGTGGTTCGTGTTCGATCGCCCTGGCTGTCAGGACCGGTGGGAACGAACCGTCGGATCCTGCGGGAGATGATCACGTATGGTCTGAATGAATTGGCGGGGGTCGCTTCGCTATCCCTGGCCCTGAAGGAGCTGTTTTCCAAGAAAGATATCATCGGCTTCAAGTTCAACAGTTCCCAAGCCAAGCTGCTGGGCACGAACGGGCCTTTGGCGGAGGAGTTCTTAAGACTTCTCGTCACCTCCGGATACGATCCGTCCCGCATCATTTTCATCGAGGTTCAGCCGAATGACGACACACTCCCCAAGACCGGCAAAGTGAGATTCGGGTGGGGAAAAGAAATCGACTTCGGTTCGGGCAAAGATAACTTCGCCTCCGTACTCGACCAGGTGACTGCCGTAGTGAACGTGGGATTGCTCAAAGCCAATGCGGTGGCGGGGATGAGCGGATGCCTCAAGAACATCTCCTACGGACTGATCAAACGCCCTGCCCGTTACCATGCGAACCATTGCACTCCCTACATCGCTGATATCTTCAATTTGCCCATCATTCGGGATAAAGTGCGGTTCAATGTCATCAATGCCCTTCGGATTCTGATCCGCCTGGAACAGATGAATGCCCCGGATGCCGTGGTCGGCGATAACAGCCTTCTCTTCAGCCGAGATGTCGTCGCCGTCGACGCCGCCGGGTTTGAGATCCTGGACGACTTACGAAAGAAACGGGGAGCCAAACCGTTGATCGAGGAGGGGGATTTCCCCAAACAGTTGATCGTCGCCGCCCAGAAGGGACTCGGAGTATATCATCCCGACCAGATCCAACTGAAGATCATTGAAACGGGGCAGTAACGCGAAAGCGACACCCAAAAAAAGAAGCAGCCCGAAGGCTGCTTCGTCAAAGACCAATAGTTCACTTTCGGCGACTACTCTTCCGCACCCCTGAACGCTGGTATGCCGCATGCGTCGGGTTCCGTTTCCTCCCGAATGATGATCTTCGGTTTGACCAGGACAAGCAGCGTGAAGTTATCCTTGGTCGTTGCCTTGTTGGAGAAGAACCGCTTGAGCACGGGAATCTTGTTGAGTACGGGCGGACCGGCCTCGACTTCGACCTCGCCGCTCTGCTTGAGTCCGCCGATCAAAACCGTTCCGCTGTCAGGCACGGAGACCTGGGTCACAACCTGCTGAACCTGGCTTCCGGGGATGACCACCTGCGTATAACCCACGCCGCCCTGGGAGATGGCGTTGTTGTTGGCATTGGTCGTGGACCCGCCTGCCACGGTCGGCACGGAAATCGACAAGTTCAGCGACGGCGCCGGCGAGGTCACCCGGGGTTCGACCAGCATATTGACATACCGCAGGTCCGTCGTGTTGGCCCGAACGTTCAGACGAGTACCGAAGGTCATATAGTTCGCCTGGACGTTGGCACCGCCCGCGTTGTTTCCGATGATCTGGCGGACGTCGCTGATAAACGGCTGAAGCTGTTCTACCTGAATAATACCCTGTGTTCCGTTCTGAATGACGACCCGGGGTGCCTGAACCACATTGCTGTATTTGTCCATCTGGGTCGCTTCAAGCAGGAAGTTTACCTGCAAGTCGTCAAGAAATGCGCCCATTACCTGGAAGGCGGGCTTCGAGAAACTGCTCGCCAAGCTGCCGCCCACGCCCGTATCCTGCGGGGACACCAGGTTGTTGGAGCCCTGGACAATCGGTACCGGCGTCATCAGACTGCTTCGAGGACCGACATTCCCACCGTAGGGAACCAGTCCCTGGCTACCATAGGGCTGCGCCCAACCCGGAGGCACCGCCCCCGCGCCGCTGATCGGCGAGAGGGGATATCCATTTCCAATATTACCCAGATAGGAGAATTCCCGCGGCTGCAGAATGCCCGGGCCGATGCCCGCCAGACGCGGATCGTTGAACGTGTTGGTCACGCCGCTGTAGTCATACCCGGCATGCCCCTGATTGAGCACCACGTCAAGGTCCAGACCGATCTTCTCCAGGAAGTTGCTGGACACGGTCACGAACCGAGCTTCCAGCGAGATCTGAACGCACTGCGATTCTCGAAGCTTGGCGAGGAACTGATCGACCTCGCTGTGAACCTCAGGCGTCTGGTAGATGATCAACCAGTGCCGCTTCCAGATATCGATCGTTCCTTCACCCTGCCCCAGGGAGTTCTCCATCTGGGGGCTCCAGGTTTCCGGACGGACCAGCGTCAGGACGAGGTCTACAACCGTTTCGCTCTTTCCACCCTTATTCTCGTCCTCATCTTCTTCGTCCTCATCTTCGTCTTCGTCTCCGAGGGAACTGTCGCCACTGCTGCCACCGCCCGAGGTCGGCTCCTGAAGTTCGATATCCGCGGTTTTCCGCTTCATCGGATACATCAGGTCGGAGATGTCGTATACTCGCGTCTCCAACTGCCCCAGGCGGGCCTTGAGGCCGGAGTCGCGAAGATTGTCACGGGTCGAGATGATCACCAAGCCATCGGTGTCGATCGCGTAGTTAATCCCGGCTTCCGGAGTCCCCATCGTCTTGACCAGGATTTCCAGGGCCGTTCTGAGGCTGATATCCTTGAAACCTTCCAGCGACTGGAATTTCACTTCGTCTTCCGGCGTGACGTTCTCCGTCTCCAGTACGTCCCATCGAACAAATATGTTAACGCCCTGGTTCTGGAATATGGCAAACGCCTTCCGCAGATTGGTTCCTTTGAACATCTGCGTATCCGGAATGATCTGTCGAAGTTTCTTCTCCGTCACAGCCGCCGGCGCGTCGCCGGGAAGCGTCTTTCCCATTCGAACCATGAGCTTGGCGCGATTCTGCGTCATCTCCTGCCAGTTCTTGGGGTACGTAACCTCTTCACTCCAGGGAATACCCGCAGCCTTGGCGTCGGTCAGCGACTGCTGCCCTTCCCGGTGGATCTTCTCCTTCAGATCCTGCTGGCGGGCGAATTCCGCCATGTCCGTCAGGTCCTCGATGAACCACTTGGCACGCTCGTTATTCGGGTCAATGAGCAGAACCTGACGGGCCTTGTCGATGGCGTCCTCATATCGGCGTTCCCGCCGAAGCTGAATGGCGCAAGCGAAGATTTCCTTAATCTTGACAAACTTCTCATCCAGGATCTGCTGCTCGCGCTGGAGCTTCTTCGCCTCAGCTTCCTTCATCTGCAGCAGAACCTGTCGCTGCTGATAGCCCTGCTCCTCGCTGTCGATGAATTTGGCAAGACTGTCAATCTGCAGCAGGATTCGCTCCGCCTCTTCCTGTGTGAAAAGACGTCGGGATCTGAGAATATCCTGTCGCGCCTGGCGGAGGATATCCCGGGCCGCCAGATAATGGTGCTCCATGACGGCCTGGCGGACTCGGCGTTCGGCTTCCCGATACGAAGCCAACGCCTGCTCCTTCTGGACCCGTCGGGCTGCCAAAATCTCATCCAGGAGCGTCGGCTGGGAGGGTTGTCTCGCTTCACCGTTGCTCCGGACGACTTTGGTGTCGCACACCTCGGTACTACCTGCCGTCGTCTTGCACGAAGACTGATCACGGACCGTCTTGGTTGTCTTTTTCACAACAACGTCGCCGGTTTTCTTCTCGCCATCCGCCACTTTCGCCCCGGCGGGCGATTTCGGCATTTTCTCTGCAATCACATTCAACTGGGCCTTGGCATCCTGAACCCATGCCTTCGGAACATATCGCCCCACACTGAGGACCCGACTGTAACACTTGCGTGCCGATGCAAAATCCGAATTCTCCATGGCCCGCTTTCCCTGGGCCATCGACTCTTCCGCAAGACGGTAATTCGTTGCCCCCTTGGCCGCCTCATCCAGCATCCGATCCAGATTGCTCCGGTCATCCGCCGAAAGCTTGTGCGACTCGTTGTCAATTCGCCGGGCCTGGCGAAAACATGTGGTGGCTTGCTCGTACTGGTGGCTCTGGAAGGCTTGCATCCCCTTCTCGATTAGCACCTTGGGGTCTTCAGGTTGAACATCTTTTTGTGCCTGAACTTGGCCAAGGATGAACAGATTCACCAAGGCGGCGCACAAAAGAGTGAGAAGTTTATGGGTCCGCAATGTCGTATCCTCCACGTATCCGGAAATCTATTCTCCTAGGCGGGCGGGTATCGAAGGAAATCGCTCACGCCATCGTGTCTTGAGAGACTTACTACATCATTCAACCTCGCCGGTTTGAGAGAAAGTGTACCTTGACGACGATCTTTGATCAAGCGAAAAATCAAATAACATAACGACTTAAGAGCATCGGGGCTTTCAACTTACGCATCTTGTGCTGATCCCCGGACCCTTACTGCAACGCCTCCTCCGTATTGTCTCTCGACTCCTTGACGATCTGTGCATTCTTCAACTCCTGCCGCTGCTTGAGCAGGATGTCCTTACACTTCTTGTAATCCTTCTCCGAACTGACGGTCGCCGGGTCCTGCTTTATTACAGAACCATCGCTTTCACGGATACTTACGGTCTTTCCGCTGATCTCGTGAAGGGTTGCGCCCGTCGTAAAATCGACCTCTTTCCGGAACTCCCGGAGTGTCCCATCCGCCTGCTTTTGATAGGCTTTGGCGATCATCTTCTTGCCGCCGATCCCCTGGCCGGGTTTGACGCCATCAAAAGTCGCCTGATAGAACCACCCATAGTCCCATTTATAAACGGTGAAATTGGCCGTCTTCCCGTCATCCGCGATGCTGCCGACAAAGTAATAGCTGTCGCGCTCGACGGTCACAGGACCGACCGGTTCCGACCACGGACTGGTCAACCCGGCCAACAGGTTATCTTCGGGGGTCTTCAAAATCGGCTTATAACCCGCCACCGGATTGTACATAATAACCCGCATACGGTACTTGTAGGTCTTTCCCGGTTTGGCCGACAGATCAAAGACCCATATCTTGAGAGTCTTCTCCTTCTTTCGCTGATCACTGGTCAAGCGGGTAATCTTCTGTTCTGAACGGACAGCGCTCGGGCCCATCATCTGATCACCCATGGGGCCAACCATCTGCCTACCCATGGGACCACCCATTGGACCGTTCATCTGTGGACCAGCCATCGGTCCACCCATGGGACCGTCCATCGGACCTCCCATGGGACCGCCCATTGGACCTCCCATCGGACCGCCGATTGGTCCACCCATGGGACCATCCGCCTGATTTCGAAGGTTCGGACGCTTGTTGCCTCGTGCACTCCCGCCACCGGCGCCTCCCTCGCCACCGCCAAGGCCCGGTGCTTCCAGACCACCAACGGCTCCTGCTCGACCTCCACGTCCACCACCACTACGACCGCCTGTACGACCACCGGAAACAGGCGTCCGTTCCCGCCGAGCCGGCGCGGCTTGCTCCTGCCCTGGAGGCGTGCGCCTTACTGGCGTCCGGGGTTCTTCCACCTCCTTGGCCAGAGGATCCTTCCACAGATCACCCGCCAGAACAGGAGGAAATTCCGGAGTCATCGCGTACCCCTCGACATCGGCGATATTGGTGAACAATTTCTTTCTCAACCCTTCCAGCGTCGTGAGGGTGTCGACCTTCAGCGGGTCGCTCGTCGAAATAAGCAGTCCGCTCGGATCCAACACGCAGGGGACGGCCGTCCACGGACCAAGCTTCCCGTCAGCCAGTACCTCCGCCCGTTCCAGATCGGCACGGATGAATAAGGGCTCTTTCTCAATGTCATACTTCTCCGCAATCTCATCCAGAGCCGCCATCAATTTCCGCTGCTTTGTCAAGTCGATCTGGCCCGCCACGGTCACCCAGCTCTTCTCCACCTTGGCATCCTTGCCGGTAACCTGCATAATCTCCGCCAGATACTCTTCCCGGCTGAGATCCAGCACGCTTCGGCCGTGAGAGATGGCCAGCTTCTCAGGGGCCAGAACTTTCGGAGTTTCAACGATACCCTGGTTGTTGGGGTCTGTTCCCCCGGCAGCAATCTCATAGTTCAATGCCACCACAGGCGGCAGAGGCGATTTCAAGGCGTCCGGCAACCCACCCAGCGTTGAAGCCGCGGAACCGCCGTCAACAGGCGCCGGCGTGGCCGTCGCCCACTGGTTGGCCTGCTCGCGCACCCGCTGCTCGATCTGATCCACTTTCTTGAGAACCAGTTCGTATGCCTGTCCCGGTCGCGCGACCTCTCCGTCGATCGTAATGCTGGTCGGGGAACTGATCGTAAAGGCGAAAATCGTATACAGCAATACGATCACCGCGATACCGACGATGCCCTTCTCAAAATGTTCTTCGATTGGGTTGATTTTTTTCGTGGCCATATTAGTCTCCGAATCCGCCTGAACCGCCGCCCTGGTTTGACCGCGAGGGACGCGGCGCCGGTTGATTCATCATGCCCATGCCGGGTCCGCCGCCCGCCCCGGCCGTGTTCTCTTCCGCCGCTTCACTTCCCAGGAGTTGACGAATCGTCTTGGGCATCAGTCCGTCCAAGCCCTTTCGACTCTCCTCGTCCTCCAGTTCGTGCGGCTTATCGCTGTTATACAGAACAACGTAGTTTTTGCCTGTGTCGGCGTTGACTCCGTACCCGACAATTCCCCAATGGTAGAAGTCCCGGAACAAATATCCTTCCCAGCACGTCGTCAGTTTCACCACGGGCACGGTACCGTACCGGTACAACCGCTCGCTATTTCGGATATTGTCGGTTCGCAGTTCCGGCTGAATGATGGATTCGACTTCCCAGTGATACAGCAGATAGTGGCTCTGCCGATACATGGCGTCGACAAACACCGGAATCTGCCGGGCATCCATGACCAGCTCCACCTTGAATCGAACAGTATCGTAGTATTTGTCCGAACCGAGATTCGTGAAACTCGCCGGCATCTGCGCCTCGTCGCGACCGGCGAATTCCATGTTCCCATTTTGCGATCGGACCATATACCCGTGCATCATGGAAACCTTCAATATTCGCTTGACCGGCGACTCCAGCACGTTCGCGGCCGATGCGTTGGTTTCCGCGATGGCGGTCGTAATGTCATCCTGAATCCAGTAAGACACCTGGGCCCACCACATATCCTCGATCGGCGGAGGCGTTCCTCCGCTCAGGGTATACACATCGGAAAGAATATCCAACGGGCGTTCCTTGGCGTCCTCGCCGCCGAGATCGCAATATACTTTGATCTTCCTGGCCCGTTTGTCGGCCGCTCGCAGAATCGCCTGCATCTCCAGGCTCTCGAGCGGATTCGCGGTCGGAATGGCGGTTGTCTGAACACCGAAGTTTCCTCGTACCGCGCGATCCTTCGGCTTTGCCGGCGTAGCGGTCTTCTTCTCTTCCGAAGGCAGGAAGCCCCGATCCTGGGCCGCCGATTCCTTTTCCTGCAAAACTTCCTTTTCCGTCGGAACACTGCCCGCCTGCATCTTGGTCAGAAGCTGGGCAAGAGCTTCTTGGTATTTCTGGGGAAACTTGAACGGAAGATCGTCGGAAACCGGTTTGGGGAAAATACCGTCCATGATCGGACGGCGTTTGAGCGTCTTTTTTTCCGGATCATAACCAATATTTTCCTGCAAGGCCTTGCGAAGAGTCTTGAGCCCCTGTTCCCGGCGAAGGGCTATCTCTTTCCTCATGCTCTGATTGGACTTTTCCGTCGGAATCAGACTGACGCTCTGCCCACCGGGCCGTTCCACCCGGACGCCTTCCAGAATCGTGTTGACGTTTGCGATCTCCTGCTGCGCCTTGGCCAGCACCTGCTTGACCCCGTCGATCTGGGAAATTCCCAGCACCAAGGCCACCAAGGCCAGCACGGACACCGCGGCACTGATGATCATAATCAGGTTTTTCTTGACGAAATCCATATCGTTTAGACCTCTTATCTGTTCATGGAACTTCGGGAACTGCGGCCCGGCGAACCCGGGAAGTTGGCGGCGTCTTCTTCTTTGTTCTCGTCCACAGTCGGCGTTCCCAGGCGGACGACACAACTAACCACCAACGACGAATCGTCGATCAGCGACTCTCCCGTCAGAGAATCTTTGGGGAAATCATCCTTCGTAACTGAGCCGGTCCGGTTTCCTCCCTTCGGCGACAAGGGCTGACAGTTCAACAGCTTCACATGCGCCGGGTCAATCCAGAACGGCATCTTGTTCTTGATCGCAAAGTCTTTATCGTACTTCTGAAGGGACTTCACCAGTGTCTTGATGACGAATTCCGGGGCATTCTCATGCGGAGTCGTCCCGACAATTGTCAGCACGAAGGCTTGGTTGCCCTGTTGAGCCTCGCCCGACCCACCGGATCCTCCTTTTGACGAACCACGATGCAATCCCCCGCCACCCATGGGACCGCCCATCGGGCCACCCATCGGACCT
>CAZLZE010000008.1:0-60783 GCA_964563935.1 uncultured Phycisphaerae bacterium
CACCAAGGAGCCGCCACCTTTTTTCAACTTCCAACTACGCCTGGGACATCATCTATTTTGTGGTCATCATCGGCTTGACGGAAGAGTTGTGGTTTCGAGGGATTTGGTTCTCAATGTCCGGCAACCGTTTTTTTCGCAGCGTCGTGATAGGAAGTGTCCTTTTCTCGCTGGTTCACCTTCCGACGGTGGGGCTGGCAGGGTGTGTCTTTGCTTTCGGGGTCGGGATGGTCTATGCCACGGCACGTTTCTGCGGAGCGTCCATTCTCTGGCTGGCTCTCGTGCATGGTGCGTGCGATCTGTTGAATACATCGGTACTGTCAGGGCCGTTACGATTCACCCTCGCGTACACTGCCATCCTGTTCTTCACGAGCATTCTATGCCTCGTAGCGGTACTCTTAAGCATTTGGGCGCATCGTCACAGAAGCGCATTCCCGCAACTTGGCGAAGAGATGAGCTCCGAGAGTAGGCAGATAGCCAAGTAGGCAGGTAGGCAGATAGGGGAAGAGAAGAGTAGCTGTCAGTGATCAGCTTTCAGTCGTCAGCTTCCAAGGAACTTTAGTTTCTTGACGCGAAGCGCGGAAGAGACGCCTTCGGCGTCCACGAATGAACACGAATAAGAGAGCACTTCAGTAAGAGAAGACGGTCTCTATCGTCCGGTGGGACGATTCTGGATCCTCCAGTCAAGCCGGAGGATGACGGGAAAGAGAAGGGGAGACGACAGCCGAGGGCGGTGAGTCCTACATGCCGTCCCGTTGTTCGACGTTGATGAAGCGACGCCATCGGCGTCCTCCATCCATCACGTCGTTCCACTCTGATGAAACGACGCCTGTGGCGTCTCAGGTGTTGGTTTTCAGGAGGTCGAGGACGGCTTGGGATCGGTGATTGGCGATGTCGAGGACGGAGGTACCCGAGTTTTCCAGGACTTGGGCCCGGGCCAGTTGGGCCGTTTCCTTCGCGAAGTCGGCGTCGCGGATGCGCGACTCGCTGGCCGTGACGTTCTCCAGGGTGATCTGGTTGGCGTCGATGCTGGTTTGCAGAATGTTCTTTTCGAACGCCCCCAGTTGTCCACGGAGGACCGCTATCTGGCGGATCGCCTCCTGGACGATGATGTCCGCTTCCGCCTCGTGTCCTCCGACCAGCGAATAGTCCCCGCTGCTGATGATCTGGTTGAGGAACCCCACGCGTGAATCGCCCAGGGCCGAGGGGACCACGGAGGGGATTGCCATGCTTACCTGGCTCTGGCCGTCGACCGCGGGACCGGTCTGGTAGAGCGAGCCGCCCCCCGCGACGTAGAACGTGGTAGTTGCCCCCGTGCTGAGAATGTTGTCGGTCAGGCCGACGTCCATGGACAGGTACGGCGTTCGTATCACCGCCTGGTTCTGATCGTCGAGCGGATACTCCACGCCGTTGACCTGCAGCCGGGCGGGAGTAATGTTGCTGAGATCCTGCGCGTTGACGCTTCCGTTGTGGTCGTAGAGCTGGTGCGTCAGATACGCGGGGATCTGTTCAATACTCAGATATCCATTGCAGGAAAATACAATATCGTTGCCGTCGCCTCCCAATGACGCGGTCACACCCGTGCCGCCGAAGACGGCGTTGACGGCCGAGAGGATATTGCTGGTCGTTCCCGTGCCGGCGGGAAACGCGAGCAGGCGGCTGCCCAAGGGGCCCCTGACCCTAAGCCGCGAGTCGAGGGCGGCAAAGCCGCTGCAGGGCTGAGGGAACGTCAGGGTCGCCGGATGGCCGGAGGTCCAGTAGAGGAAATGGAGCGTGTAATTGCCCGGGATGCCCTCGATATTGACTGGGAGCGGTGAAGTGGCGCTGCAGGTGGCCCGGTAGACGTGGAGGTTCGTCAGTACGTCGTGGTCGACCCCGCTGAGGATGTAGTCAAGCGAGCCGTCGAGCAACTTTCTGCCCCCGAACTGCGTGACGTTGGCGATCCGGTTGATCGACGCGATCGCCGAATCGATCTGGAGCTGGTCGGCCGCGATTTCGTCCTCGCTCAAGGCTCCGGTGTTGGCGCATTCCAGGATCAACTGATGAACGTCGGTCAGCAGGGCGGAAATCTCGTTGAGCGCTCCTTCCGCCGTGGCGATGACGTTCGAAGCGCGGACGGAGTTGTTGATTCCCTGTCCGATGCCCGCAATCTCCGAGCGCAGACGCTCACTGGCGATCAGACCGGCTGGGTCGTCCGCTCCGCGGTTGATCTGCAGCCCGCTGGACAACCGCTGCAGGGAGTTCTGCAGGTCGGTACGTGCCCGCAGACTGCTCTGGCGGGCTCGCAGGGCATCGACATTTGTGTTGATTCTGGTCACGGCCTATTCCGCGGAAACCATCAATGCGGTTACGTTATCAAAAGTCCCTGTTCCGCGTCGGTCATCGTTAGCCGCCACCGAGGAGCGAGAGAACCGACTGCGGGGTCGAATTGGCGATTCCCAGAACCGAGGTTCCCGCCTGATTGAGTATCTGGGCCCGCGTCAGTCTGGACGTCTCTTCGGCGAAGTCGGCGTCCCGGATCTGGGATTCGCTGGCCGTGACGTTTTCCAGGGTGATTTGCAGCGAATTGATGTTCGTCTGCAGGACGTTCTTCTCGAACGCACCCAGCCGGCCGCGAAGGACCGCCACCTGGCGGATGGCCTCGTTGATAATGTCGCTGGCCTGGCGGGCATGACCGCCTGTCAGCGTGTAACTGCCGCCCTGGGCGATCTCCGAGAGATACCCGTAGGTGGCGTTGCCGAGGTTCGAGGAGGCCACGGAATCGATTCCGATGTTCACCTGCTGATTGCTGTTGACGGCGGGACCGAGCTGGAACTTCGAGCCTCCGCCCGTGATACTGAAGGTGGCTAGTGAGCCTGCGCCCGAGGTCGTTGTTCCGAAGGTCTGACCCAGGAGCATCTCCATGTCCAACCCGAGGCTCTGTAGGTTCAGCCGCAAGCCGTCGCCCTGAGTGCGGATTCCGTTGACTGTGGCGACGACGTCCTGCCCTGTGTCACGAGTGACTGTGGCTCCGGATGCGCTGTACACGGTGAACGGAGCGCTGGTCGGAAGAGCCTGAACGGCGACGAACTGCTTGCTTCCGAAATACTGTGATTCGAAGATGATGTTGCTGTGGTAAATGCCGGTTCCGGATCCCCACATCCTCGCCGTCACGCCCGTGGCGTCGGAAATCGTGTTGACCGCGAATGCGATCGCCGATGACCGCGTACCGGCGGTGAAGGAGAGAGTGGTAGTTCCCGTGTTTCCCTGGATCTCGATCGTGACGGAACTGGTCAGCACGGAGCTGCGGAAGGCCAGATTGGCCTTCTGTGCCGACGTGAGCACCTGTACCTTGACGGGAATGTAGCTGTTGGTTCCGAACTGGACGGAGTACAGGTGCAGATCGTTGATTTTGGCTTGATCGACGCCGCTGGTGATATATCCCAGGTTGCCGTTCAAGAGGTGTAGACCAGCGAATGTGGTTGTGTTGGCGATGCGGGTGATTGACTCGACCGCCGAATCCACCTGAAGCTGATTGGCCGCGATCTCATCGGCCGACATGGCGCCGGAGTTCGCCGCCTCCACCACCAGTTGCTGGATTGACACCAACATGGCCGCCACTTCGTTCAGGGCGCCTTCGCTGGTTGAGATGACGTTCGATGCGCGCTCCGAGTTGGCGATGGCCTGACCGATCCCGGCGATCTCCGAGCGCAGCGACTCGCTGGCGATCAATCCGGCGGGATCGTCCGCCCCGCGGTTGATCCGCAAACCTGTGCTCAACCGTTGCAGAGAGGTCTGCAATTCCTTGTGCGACCGCTGTAAATTGGTCTGGGCAATCAGGGCTCCGACGTTCGTGTTAATTCGACTCATGATAAATCCTCCATGATTCAAGGGCAGTCCGGGACGAGTCGTTGATTACGCTCCTCCGGACCGTTCCAGGCTCCGTTACGAGCCTGTCGGTTGCGTTCCTTCGCAACCGGGACTATTTACTGTTTTACTGTCGTGGCTTTTCGAATTATTGTTATCAGCAGGTTTTCCTCGGCGCCGGGCTTTGGACCCCGACGGGTCCGAATCGGACTCCGGGACCGCGGCCGAGTTCCTATCGCTCGGACCGGATCCGGGAGATGAGCCCGTCTGTTCGCCGGTTGAAACCTTGCTGGTCGAAACGGATTTCAGATCATCCGGACTGACTTGCGAGGCGGCGCGATTCTCACGCTTGATCGCCTCGTACACTTCCTTACGATGCACCGGAATGTGCGGCGGGGCCTTGATCCCCAACCGGACCTTATCACCACGAATGTCGACGACCGTGATCTCCACGTCATCGCCGATCATGATCGTCTCATCTTTTTGTCTGGACAGCACCAACATGCTCGGCTCCTTCCATGGTCATGCCGATGCCAGCTTAGCTGGCTTGCCACCCAACTGACCCTACAACCATCGGCAACTACTACATTATAGGGTCCTACCCGGCGTTCTGTGCCCGGTGGGCGCTGGCTCGTCACCACCAAATCCTTTTGGTGGTTCCCAACGAACTGGCAGTGAATCAGGCCGTCTTGCTGATCGGCATGGCCGATCGGCGAGAGCCCATCTGCATGAACGGATGTCGCGTCGTGTAACGCTTGTCCGACAGCACCAGCTGCTTGCCCGTCAGGTTCTTGGCGTTGATCACAAGGGGACCCTGGAGGTTGCCCGTCAGCATCTCGTCGACCTTGTTGACGATGACCAGCACCTGAGCGTCCTCCGGCGACTCCAGACCGATCAGTTCCAGTTCCTCGAGCTTTACCGGGACCCGGTAATCCGGAACGAATGTCCGCGGATCACATACCACGAAGGCGAGCTCCGGCCGGTCCAGGGACTGAAGCCAGAAGAATACTCCTTCGTCGTTGGTCTGGATCAGGGCAAACCTCTGACAGTTCGGAAATCCGACCATGCCTTTCGGAAAGTCCATGATCCGCTGGTCGTCGATCTCCACCATACCAAATCTCGTCGTTTGGATCTGCATTTATACACTCCATACCAGCCCGAATCCCTGATGACTTGTCGGACGGGAAAGTGTCCCGAACCGGCCGCGAACCTCCGGTCGCAACCCGCCGACTTTCGGCGGGCAAGTCGTACATCCGTCCGGCATCGGGCCTTTCCTGCCAGTCGAATGGGTCTGAAGACCACGCTTTCTCATTATGTCCGCAGAAGCTTCATGCATTACGTAAGTCAGCTCCTACTGAAGAAAGTCCAACAACGATATATTTAAAATCTGTCCGCCCGTCTGCAGGTTCGCCTGAAGCGTCGTCTGCAAGTTCTGAAACTTCGTGATGGCTTCGGTATAGTCCAGATCCTTGATGCTGCTGACCAAAGCCTTCGTGGACGTGACAGCGTCTTCCGTTTGCGTCTTGCGGGTCTCCAATCCCCGGGCCATGAACCCAAGCTTTCCGTGAAACTGGTTCAACTCGCTCAGGTACGCCTCGATCTTTTGAGCCGCCAGCTCGATGGCGACCGAATCGTCGTTCTTCAAGCTGTCGCGGAGATCGAGGAGATATGTGAAGATGGATGTCTCTTTGTTGACCATGACGTCGTCGCCGTTGATCACGTGCGTTCCCGCCGGGACCTCCTTGAGGAGTCCGAGTTCCTCGGCCACGTTGGAGAGATTCGCCCGTTCCACCTTGAAGCTTCCTGTGCCGCCGGTGTTGTCCGTCAGGACGATCCCATTTCCGGTTGTCGCCAGCGAGGCCGATACGTTCACGCCCGCCGCCGTCGCCGCCGCGTTGATCGCCGCGATGATGTCCTGGACCGTCCGCGCCCCGTTGGCGTCGACATCCACCGTTGTTCCCGCCGACGTGGTGATCCTGAAATCGGCTCCGTCGACCGGATGGACTCCCAGCCCGTCGTTGAGGTCGGACAGGCGAGTGTCCAGCCGGAACGTCCGGATACCCAAATCCTCGGCCGTTGTTCCCCCGTTCTCTCCGATCGTCAGCGAGGCGCCTGCCAGTTCGTTGATGATATCGATGCCCGTTTGATCGGCGTTGATCTGGGCTCGAACACCGACGCCGGAGGTATTGATCGCGTTAATGATGTCCTGTACGCTCTGTGCCCCGGCGAAGTCCAAAGTGATTGAATTCCCGCCGTTCGTGATGATGACTCCGCTGGCCAGGTCGATTCCCGCTCCGGCATTCAGTGCCGCGACGTTGGTCCGTAGCGTCAGTTGCGGGGCGATGTTTCGCGATGTGATCGGACCCGGCAGGGCGGCAGGCGTATAGAGCCCAAGGTCGTGTGCCGTGGTCCCCCGTCCGGACTCCAGGATCTGGAACGTCTCGCCCGGGTTGGTTGATGTGAGTTGCAGATGTTGACCGTCCGCCGTCAACGCGACCTGGGCCGAAGCCGGCAAGACGTTGTTGATCTTCCGGATCACGTCGCCCAGGGTGGCCGAGCCTGTGATGTCCACCGTGATCTGACCGATCGCCGAACCCGTGATTGAGAACGTTCCCGGGCGGATTCCCTGACCGAGCGCTCCGTCAATGTCCGCCAGACGCGTGGTCAGGTCGGCCGACGGCGTCAAGTTCGTGTAACCAGTGATCATTCCCTGCCCCGTGCCGAAGACTTCCCTCGCCGTCAGCGAAATGTCCTCGGAGATGTCCGGGGCCACCTGGACCGTGATGCTCTTGAAATCCCCGCTGTAGCGGACTCGGTTGCTGTACTTCTCGAACGGCATTTCGGTATTGGACCGGCCGGCGAAAATGTAGCTGCCCAGGTACTCGGTGTTCCCCAAGGTAACCATTTGACCGATAATGGAATCGACGAGCGTCGAAGCCGCCGTCCGCTGTTCCGTCGTGGCCGTCGATCCGATGTTCTCCAAAGCCAGGGTGTGAGCCTGCTGGGTGAGCGTCGTGATCGAGCCCAGGGTGTTATCCGCAATGTTCATCACTTTGCTGGCGTTGTCGACGTTGTCAAGATACTGCTGCTGGGCCTCCAGAAGCTCGTCCATCCGGATCGCCGCCGAGGCCTGGATGGGGTCGTCGCTCGGGCGAACGATCCGCAGACCGGTCGACAGCTTCTCCTGCTCATGCAGCAGGGCCACCAGATTTTTCTGGCTGCTCGAGATGAGCAGGTTCATCTGCATGTTCTGGCTGACGCGACTAATATTTACGGGAGTGATTGCCATAGTTCATTCATTCCTAGAATATCTGCAATATCTCCTGCATCATCTGGTTAACGACGTTAATGAATCTCGCGGCGCCCTGGAACGCCTGTTGATTGGACATGAGGTTGATCGTCTCCTCGTCCAGACTGACGCCGCTGATGCTCTCACGCTGGGCCTGGATCGTCTCGGTAATGGTGGAATGCATTTCCAGCCGACTTCGAGCCGACGACGTCTGGGTGCCGACGTTCCCGATCAGGGATCGGTAGTAATCCGTGATGCTCAGCCCGTTGAAGGACGTCGCGGAACGCGTCCTGAGCAGCGAAATGTCCGCCGCGTTCGTCCCGTCGCCCGGCAGGTTCGTCTTGGCGCACGCGACGAGCTGAGGATCGTTGGCCAGATCCGCGTTTACACCGATCGTCGCTGCGTCGGTCCCGGTGAAGAATCCGTTGATTCCCAGGGCGGCCAGGACATGCGAACTGTCCTCGCTGAACGTCAGCGTGTAATTGTTGCTGGCCGCCGCGATTTTCAGGCGACCGTCGGCGAGAACGGACGCCGTCACGTTGCTGACTCCATTGAGTTGGGCCACCAGTCCATTGAGCGTTGTCTGGACGCCCAGTCCGCTGAGGTTAACCGTGATCTGATGAACCGTCTCCTGGCCGGTATTTTGGTCCTTCACCGAGACCAGAAATGTTCCGTTGGTCGGGGTAAACGGCAGGCCTGCCGCGTTCAGGGCGGCATCGGCGTCCGTGATGGCGTTGGTCGAGGTGACACTGGAATATCCGTGAAGCCCTTGGCCGGAAGAGTGAATCTTGTTGACCTCAAAGATCAGACCCGAGGCGAATGTGTCGAGCTGCTTCAAATTGCCGCCGATCAGCGTGTTGATCAACTCGTCGATCGCGCCCGCCGTCCCTCCGGTTACCGTGGCCACCCGTGAATTGTCGGAAAATGCAATCGTCGGGACAACCAGGTCCCCGTCGGGGGTCTCGACGACCTTCAACTGTCTGGCGATGTTGTCCTGGATCAGTGGGTCGGTTCCGATGTAGACCGTGACGCTTCCGTTGCTCTGTGGAATGGAAGTAATGTCGACCAGGCTGGAAAGTTCCTTCAGCAGGGCGTCCCGTTGGTCCATCAGCGCCCCAGCCGTGTCGCCCCCGGACTTGGCGTTGGCGACCTGGACGTTCAGATTGGCGATCTGGCCGGTGATCCGATTGATCTGGTCCACCACGTCGGTCATTTTGGCCGACGTCTCATTGTAGACCCCGACAATGTCTTTTCGCAGCATCTGGATCTTTTGCGTCAGGGCTTGGGCGGTTTGGACCACGACGGCCCGCGAAGCCACGTCCTGCGGAGTGGATTGAAGCTCGGAGAACGCGTTGAACAACTCACTCAGACCGCTGGATATGTCATTGTCGGTCATTTCGTTGTACAGCGTTTCCAGCCGTCCGAGTGTCTGGCTGATCAAGTCGTCGTAATTCTGGTCACTCAACGCTTGACGCAGACGCTGCTCCAACGCCTCGTCGATGTTCCGCTCGATGGCGGTCAGCTGGACGCCTGCGCCCGAGTCGAAACCCTCCGGAAGCTTCGAACCGTAGATGGGCGAGAGCTTCGGGGTCTGACGCGTAAAATCGGCGTTTCCTGCATTGGCGATGTTGTTGCCCACAATCTGCATGGCAGACTGGTGGGCCAGCAGGGCCGAGCGTCCGATTTGTAATGATCCATTTACCAAACCCATCGTGTGTTTTCCTTGTTAACCCACGGCATCCAGAATATTGATATGGTTGCTCATTCGCTTATGTCCGCTGGGATCGTACAATCCGATATCGCAGTGGGTGGCGGTGATCTGCCGCTGCATCTGAGCGAAGCAGTTGAGGATCTCCCGCGTCACCGCGTCGTTGACCTGATTGACCTGGTAGATGTGCTCCGCGGTGCTTCGGATGGCGCCGGCCAGTGCCAGGAGTCGGCTGCGTTCCGGTTCATCCAGATGCTCCGCGAGAACGGTCATCGTGACATCTTCGTCGAATCCCAGCAACTTGGCCATGACGGCTGTGTCCTGGCGGCGGATTTCATCCACCTGCTTGATCCGATCGATGAGGAACCGTTCGCGGGCCGACCAGGAATCCAGTCCACTCATGTCGCCCGTCCGCATCGTTCGCTGCTTCCCGTGTGCGGTCAAGAGCAATTGCTCGTGCAACTCGCGGAGTTCCTGGAGTTGCTGCACCAGCGTGTTGATCTGTCTGGTCATTTCCTTCGTCATCGATTCTGCTCCTGTACTTCGTCCTTTACCCCAATCCATTGTTGGGCGATCTTGTCCGCTACCTCAAGCCGGGCCGACTGTGTCCATTGGCTGATGACTGTCTGGTCAAGCTGCGTTCCGAACGTTTGAGCCGCGCGGCCACCATTGAGCGGGTTGTTCGGGTTCATCTGCGACCGCATCTGCTTAAGCAGCGTGCCGAAGAAGACCTGGCCGACCCATTCGCCCACCTTCCGGCGTAGCACGTCCCGATCCGCCGCCGAGGCGGTCGCGGCGTAATCCTTCAACATGTTCGTGGCCGTGGGCTGAATTTCACTCATGGCTGTTCCACCATCTGTCCCTGCAGATGTCCGCCCCGGGCGAGTTCGCGAATGATCGCGATCCGGTCTTCCACGGGCATCGTCAGGTAATTCATCGCGTCGATCAGGAGGCCGAGGTTCACGAACTCCGGCATCTCGAACGCCTGCTTGTTCTTGTCCGCCTGTTCCTTCAACTGCTTGACCAGCATGTCCGTGCTGATCGTCATTCCTTTGTAGCTGATCGTTACGGGGGAAATGGTGACGTTTTCGTCCGCGACGATGGTTCCCGTGCGGGCATTGATGGTCACCTGTGCCGTCTTTTCCGGCATCAGCAGCGGCAGGTTCTGGATCAGGGCGATGAAGTTCGCCGGATCCTGCTGTTCAGCCGCGGGGATAACCACCAGAACATTCTTCGGATCGATCGCCTTGGCCGTCTGCTGTCGAACCTGCTGCACGGCAACCTCTTCATTGATCCGGTCCGCGATCGCCGAGGCCATCGACCATCCCGCGTGAGCGTCGTCGATGACCAGCGTGAACGTATTGTTCTGGATATACTCATTGAACACGTTCTGTTCCATCTGGGCGCCGCCCTTGATGACCCCGGTCGTGGGGTTGTTCGGGTCCACCGATACCGGTCCGCTAGCCAGGGCGAAAACGGTCAAATCGGTCTTGCTCGGACCCCGCATGGGGATCATCAGCAGATTTCCACCCTTAAGGCTCTTGGCCGACCCGATCGCCGAGACCGTCACATCGATCTTCTGTCCTTCGCGGGCGCCGTTCCTGCCGATTTCCGCCTGAACCGAAACCAACGCCACGTTCTTCACCGACCGCAGATCGATCGGGGAATACGACACGTTATTGAACGTCTGCAGGAATTGCGCAAGGGGCTGGATCGCGGGAAGGAAGTTTCCACCGTCGCCCGTTCCGTTCAGGCCGACCACCAGGCCCACCGTGATCAGCTTGTTCTCACGTTGACCCTGGAGAACCGTTATATCGGCGATCTTGACCCCGCGGGCCGCGATCGTCAGCGTGAGCGTAATCAGAATTGTCAGAAACTTCCGGTTGATCATAATCTCTCTTACAACGGTTTAATGATGTCCCACAGCTTGTGCATCCATCCACGATTCATCGTGTCTTTCACCGCCCCGGAATTGATGTTCTCCACTCGGAGCTGGTAAATCTGCGTCGAAAGGATCGTATTGTCGGCCATGATGTCCTCGCTCCGGCACGTGCCGGTCAGGGTCATGGTCTGCTTCTCGCCATCTGTGTTGATTTCGTCCGTTCCGCCTTGAAGGACGAGGTTCCCGTTCGGCTGAACGTCCACCACCTGGCAGGTGATCCGGGTGATCAGTTCGTTCGTTCGGTTCATCTTTCCGTCGCCGGTGAACTCGCTTCCGGTCGTGAAATTGACCGTCGGGTCGCCCGCGGGAAGAGTATCGGGTACAAGTTTGCTGCCTTTGAACCGGATCCAGTCTTTCAATTGTGCTTTGTAACTCAGGTCCCGGCTCAGGTCGGTCTTTCCGGTGTTCTTGTATTCGGACTTGTTGCGAACCACCACCGTCACCAGGTCACCGATCTTCCACACCCGCTTCGGGGTGGCCTTGACCGCGAAGTACGAGTGGCTCGACTGGATCGTCTGATACTGCTCCTCCATGGCCGCCGGTCGAACGGAGAGTGGGGCAGGGTTGGCGCCGGCCCGGTGGAATAATGAAGAGCTTTGGCCAAAGCTCTCACTTCCGGACCAGGCTGACGCCAACAGCACCACCGACATTGAGGCTAACAATGTCCGCATCAACCACACAAACGTAAACAGGCGTATCATGGATTACTCCCACCGGACGCCGACGCGGTCGCCCGCGAACCTTCGGCGCCCAGATTGTCCTCTATCGCGACCTGACCCGGTCCGATGACCCGGGCCCTGAATACTTCCTTTGAACGTTCGTTGCGGACTTGGATGATCTCATTGCGGAACGCCGTCGCAAGGGCCTTTCCCACGATTCTGATCCCCAGTCCGCCGCTTTGATACACTACCGTCACAAGCTGTCCCCGACGAACCATCGGCACCGGTTCCAGAAGGTCGCTCGTGATCACTGTTCCCGACGGAATGATCTTCCTGGCCTGCTGATCCAGTACGTCCTCAATTCGGGTGACGAATCGGCTCTTCAGGTTGGTTACATCCTGCCAGGTGGTTTCCACCTCGGTCTTCGTGATCTTCGCCTTGCTGTTGATCGTCTTGCTCGCGACCAGCAGTTGCACGCGGACCTGTACTTCCGCCAGTACCGTCAGCGACTGAAGCACCTTTCCGTCCTTGGCGACCTTCACTCTGAACGTGACCAGCCCAACCCATGTGTTCGTTCGCTGCGGAACGATTTCGAAGGTGTACGGCGGGTCGGTCAGGGCCAGAAGATCCCGAAGCGCCGGGTTGAAGCTGATTCGCACCCGCTGTTCCCTCGGCAGCGACCGCGTCTGCAGATTCCGGCAGATAAGTTCCCGAATCCGCGACTCCAGGCTCGCCGGACCGGCCAGACGGGAGGCTTGATCGGGAGAAAGACCCGAAGACGGGTCGTTGCTGGTGTCGGCCGCCGGGGTGGTGGCAATGGTAACGACGCAACTGGCCGCACCGGTCAGGTTGATCCGGCCCACATCGAAACCGGAGTTACCGAGCCGGTCCACGATTTCGTGGGCCCGGTAGGTGATCTTTCGGCCGGTGGGGAGATTGGAGGCAAGAACCAGATTCTTCAGGCTCGGAACGACCGTTTCGTCGCCAGTCACCGACGCGATGTCGCCCAGGGTGATTTGCGAAGCGCCAACCGACGTTTCCGACCATAGGCGAATCGACGCACCCGTATTTTGATGGGTGGCGGCTGCGGTGGAAATTTCCGAAAGAAGGAGTCCTGCCGCCACCATCAGGCCGAATTGAACGAAACGGTTTGTTGTGAAGTTGGTTCGTACCATAGCGTTTAATTTATTCCATCATGTCCGTGTGCTTATCGCCTCAAACTCGAAATCACTCGAAGCATCTCGTCCGACGCCTGGATCGCCTGGCTGTTGAGCTCAAACGACCGCTGGGTCTGGATCATATCCACCAGTTCGCGGACCGGCTCCACGTTCGACGCCTCCAGACTGCCTTGCAGGAGCGATCCGAATCCCTCGTCCGTCGGATTCCCGTCGATTGCCGGTCCCGACGCCGAGGTCTCCACGTACACGTTTTGTCCCTTCGCCAGCAGCCCCTGGGGGTTTACGAATCGGGACAGGGTAATCTGGCCGATTTCCTGCGGAGCCGCGTCTGTCGGCGTTGTCACCATGACCTTGCCGTCCGATCCGATTGTAATCGACGTCGCGTTCTCCGGAATGGTGATCGTCGGCTCGAGCCGGAATCCGTTGCTGTTTCCGAGCACCATCTCGCCGTTCGCGTTGATGAAGAAGTTGCCCGCTCGCGTATAGCCGATCCCGCCGGGTCCCATGTCCGGGTATATTTGCACCTTGAAGAATCCGTTCCCTTCGATCGCCACATCCAGTTGCTGGTTCGTGATCTCGAGACTTCCCGGTGTGAAGTTCAGTTCCGTCGAGCTGACCTTCACGCCTGTTCCCACCTCGATGCCGGCCGGTGTAATGTTCCCGAGGGCGTTTTCCGTTCCCGGCTGACGGCGAATCTGGTAGAGCAGGTCTTCGAAGTTCACACGACTTCGTTTGAACGCTACCGTATTCACATTGGCCAGGTTATTTGCTGTCACGTCGAGTTTACTCGATAGAGCTTCCAGCCCGGTCGCCGCGGTGTTCATTGCCATGATGCTCATAGGCTATTCAGCTCCGCCCTATGTTTCAAAAAACTACAGTTTCGGTAATTCATTCACCAGTCTCCCCAGGGTCTGGTCCTGGAGTGAAAGCATTTGTGCGTTGAGTTCGAAACTGCGGGATGACTTGATCATCGCCACCAGCTCTTGCGCGGGGTTCACCCCGCTGCCTTCGATGGAACCGCTGACCAC
This sequence comes from uncultured Phycisphaerae bacterium, assembly GCA_964563935.1. Lineage (GTDB taxonomy): Bacteria > Planctomycetota > Phycisphaerae > JAAYCJ01 > JAAYCJ01 > JBAZZQ01. The sequence goes on from CAZLZE010000008.1 coordinate 13,648, forward strand.
GGGTGTGTCAGCTTCGTGATACTCGGCGCCATTCGCGTCAAACAGGTTCCCGCCGATCTTGCGCAATTTTTGCGGGTCCTCGAAATTCACGACGCCCAGTTGGGCCACGGGTTGATTCTTAACCCGGATGGTGCCTTCCGAATCAACGGTGATATCCCGGGCTGGAACGTCCTGAAGAAGAATCTCCTGGCCTTCCTTGTCCAGTACCGGTGCTCCGTTGGTGGTTAGGACGAGTTTTCCGTTCACCAGTCCCAGTCGTCCGTCACGGGTGAACTGCGTCTGGTCGCCGTTGCGGACCATCAGGAATCCCGGACCGTCGATCGCCACATCGAGGTTCCGATTCGTTCGGTCTATCCGGGCCGGGGTGTAATCCGTTTCTACGCCCGACACAAAAGCTCCGCCGGTGAACTCCTTAAGGTTCTCCGGCACAAAAGCACGATTCACGCCCCGGGCCTCTTGCGAACGCTCCTGGAAGACCGACAGGTCGCGTTTGAACCCGGCCGTATCGACGTTCGCCAGGTTGTTGGCAATCACGTCCTGCCGATTCTGGTTCAACGCCATTCCAGTTGCTGACAAGTAAGACCCGTACAACATGCCTATCCTGCCCTCTTTCCGGAGTTGGATGCCGAAGTGCTCGGATGGGTAAACGCATCAAGCTCGGCGTGCGCCATTACCGCGAGGTTCGCGGCTCGGATCACCCGTCGAGCCAGTGCTTCAAGGTCCGACCATGCCAGGTCCTGTTTCGCTTGCCCTGGCTGTCCGGAACCCGTGTTGTTCTTCTTCGGTATCATCCATGACTCCTTGTACCGGAACTCCGCCGGCAACGGCTACTCCTATAACGGCAAGAGGCGTGCCAAATCGAAAAAGAGGGATTTCGAGATTTGAATAAAGGGCTTATAATGCGTCGAAATGGTCAAAAGAACGCTAAATAAGAAAATGGATATGTTTCGACGACCCAAAAACATCGGAGGGGATAACACGCGCAAAAATTGCCTTCCCTGCGCAAGACTTGCGGGGAAGGAGATAGACTCTGGATATGGAAGGAGGATCGCGTCCGTCAATCGTCCGGGGTTGTTCCTCGTCATCTGCCGTCCGCCGGGCCCTCCGTCCGGGCCACTGGGACATGAGTTTTACTGACTCCACCTGTTTCAGTGAAGTCGTCGTCTTGCCGATTCTCTTAAAATATTGGCGGGTAACCAATTGAAACCGGTCCCCCGCACCGCTTATAATTATGAGTTAGGTGACGCAAAGCCCAAGGAGCTGCTAGATGGAAGAAAACAGGCCGCTGTTGTCGGTGGATCAGACGGATGACGGGATTCATGTCGTGAAGCTCCTTCCCCGTCAAATCCTGGACGAACTTCAGATCGCGGAGATCAGTCAGGGTTTGAAGGACCTGGTGGACGCCGGGGCCAGAAGGCTGGTGCTGGACTTTTCGAATGTCGATCACTTTTCGAGTTCGGCATTGGGCATGCTGATCACGACGAAGAAACTGGTGGAAGGTGTGCAGGGCGGTCTGAGGCTCTGTTATATCCGATCGCAGATTTTCAAGGTGTTCAAGATCACCCGGCTTGATGAAGTGTTCGCGATCCACAAGACGGCGGGTGAGGCGTTGGAAGGTTTCCGGGCGTAGCTCTAAACATATGCAGGATATTGATTTCTCCAAGCTGGACTTTTGCTCGGTCGTGATCATGAACGATCTTCACTCCGCTCGGGAGCAGATCGTCAAACCGATCTTGGCCAAGACGGCCGTTATGGGATACGGAAGTCGGGATCAGTTTGCTATTCGCCTGGGGCTGGAAGAGGCGGTTACCAATGCCTTTAAGCACGGGAACAAGTGCGAACCCAACCGTCGAATCTCGGCCCGGTGGGCAGTGGACCCGAATGTCATCGTCATCTTCATCTCGGATGAGGGCGAAGGTTTCAATCCGACCACCATTCCGGACCCGCGGAAGGATGAGAATCTGGAAAGACCTTGCGGACGGGGGCTCATGCTTATGAAGGCCTACATGACTGAACTCCATTATAACGAACGGGGAAATGAAGTCTGTATGATCAAAATCCGCAGGACGCGGAATACGAAGACGACTTCATCCACGCCGTAAAGTAGGCTTGCTTTATGCTGATATTACCCATTAGAGTCGACGCGCCGCAACGGCACCGCCCGGTGATCAACTACGCCATCATCGTGGTTAATGTTGCCATGTTCCTGTTCACCCGTTATGGGGGCGGACAGCTCGGAAGCGAGATCGAGAGCAGCCTAATGCTCAATGTCGCCCACCCGAAACTGTATCAGTTCCTCACCTACGCATTTCTGCATGCTGACTGGATGCACCTGATCGGGAACATGCTCTTCTTGTACATCTTCGGAAACAGCATCAACGACAAATTGGGGAACGTGGAGTACATTCTGTTCTATGCGGCCGGCGCTATTTTCTCCGGTGCGGGATACGCGATGACAACCTCAAGCCCGCTGCCCCTGGTGGGTGCGTCGGGCGCCATCGCGGCTGTAACCACGGCGTTCCTGGTCCTCTTTCCCCGGAGCAATGTTCTGGTACTCGTCTGGATATTTTACTTTGTCGACACCTTCGAATTCTCGAGCTTGTTCCTGATTGTCTTCAAGATGATCCTTCTCGACAATATCATCTTCCCCTCGTTGTCGGGTTCCGGCAATGTCGCTCACGGGGCACATCTGATCGGATACCTGTTTGGATCTGTGGTTCCGCTGATCCTGCTGGCGACGCGAGCGCTGGATCGCGACCAGTTCGATATTCTGGCCTTGTGGTCGCGGCGATATCGCCGGCAGCAGTACACGCGGGTGGTGGAGATGGGACGAAGCCCGTTCGGCGAGGCGGTTCTGATGGCGCGGCCGGTGGATGCGACGGTTATTGACTCCGGCGGTCCGCGGAACGCAGTGCTTCCTTCTGCCAGGGCAGCGGAACTTCGCAACGCTATTTCCGAGGCCCTTACCCGGTATGATCTTGCAACCGCGGCGGAACGGTACGGAGAACTGATCCGGACGGATTCCCATCAGGTGCTGTCTCGGCAGGACCAACTGGACGTGGCGAATCAACTCATGAGCATGCAGAACTATTCGGCGGCGGCGGACGCTTATGAGAAGTATCTGGCTGTCTATTCCTCTGCCAGCCAGATCGAGCAGATCCAGCTGCTGCTGGGAATCATCTACAGCCGTTACATTCCCAATCCCGCCCGTGCGGCGGAACTTCTTCGGCAAGCCAAGTCGGCTCTCAAGGACGCGAATCAAGTCGCACTGTGTGAGGAAGAACTTCGCCGGTTGGCGAGTGCGTGACAGGGACCGAAGGCCAAAAGAAAGAGGGCGACGAGGTCATCGTCGCCCTTTGTGAGATCACTGACAGAAAAAAGGTCTACTTGGGGGCAGCGCCTTCAGTGGTTGGTGCTTTTTCAATCCCGAGCAGTTCAACTTCAAAGATGAGTGCCGAACCTGGCGGAATCATCGGACCCGCGCCGCGATCACCGTAACCCAGCTTCGCGGGGATGTAGATTTCCCACTTGGATCCCACCTTCATCAGTTGCAGGGCCTCGGACCAGCCGGGAATGACGTTCCCAACGCCGATGGTCAGCGGCTGACCACCGTACTTCTCGGTGCTGTCAAATTCCTTGCCGTTGATGAGCGTGCCTTTGTATTTTACTTTCACTTTGTCAGTTGCCTTCGGGTTTTCGCCGGTACCTTCTTTGATCACCTTGTACTGCAGACCGCTGGGAAGGACCTTCACGCCCGGTTTCTTGGCGTTGGCTTCGAAGAACTTCTTACCTTCGGCTTCGTTCTTCTCGGCCGTTTCCTTCATGAGTTTTTCGCTTTTCGCCATCATTTCCTTCTGGAACCCCATGATGGTTTCCTTTATCTCATCCTGGCTCATGGCAAGTTCCCGACCCTTGAGAACATCCTCAATCGCCTTGGTGAAGACCTGGAGATTGATCCGGATGTTGTCGTTCTTCATGCTTCGCCCGATCTGGTACCCGATGGCGTAGCTGAGCTTATCAACATCGTTGGTGAAAGCGGACTTCTTCTCGGCGGGTTTGGTCGCGGGGGGCGTTTTCATTTCGGAGGCCATCGCGGCTGAACACACAGTCAGCATCACGGCCGCCGACACAAGAAGTAACACGATTTTCTTCATATACTGTTTCCTTTAATAAAAAAGTGAATTAAGCTCTGAGTTTCCCACAAACCGGCCAAAATCACAATGGAAATTCCATAAATTTCTTCTTATCGAAAGTTCATGGGCTGCCGGATATTCGGGTGTGAAAGGGAAAAAAACAGATGTAAAGCCTCGGATGTGCCGTCTACAGAATAGACGGATGCGGTAATCCGAAACGCGAAGATCACGTTGAAGCCCAACGGGCGAATGAGCAATGCATAAGTGAGCTTACGGCGCGGAGGATTGCTTCGGCCAACAGACGGATTCTGGCCGATGCGACGGAGGTTTTGAGACGGTCTGCGTCGCGGACACTGGCCATCAATCTCCCGGGAGACCGATGGCCGGAGGCTTTTCGGCAGGACCATGGATAGCCGGAGACGCGTTGAACGGAACGTGGGAGCCATGGAAAACGGGCCGCATGAATTGTAGAATAGAAGTCATACAGGAGACATCGAATGATAAATGAGAAGGTGAATCTGACGAGCGGGGTAGCGGATGGATATATCGTTCCGTTGGGTACGGTCAATCTGGTGTTCGCAAAAACGGGGTCGGGAATGATCGCGTGTGGGGCGTTTGACGTGATGGCGTTGGACAAGTTCAACTATCCCGCGGCGAAGATGAAGTCGAATCATGGCGGGCCGATCGCGACGGTGGAAGATTTATTAAATGGTGTGGTTCGGGAGGCGAACGCGTCGGCTGGCAAACGGGGCGTGAAGGAAGGAATGACGGGAAAAGAGGCCCTGGAACTGATGTAGCGAAGGACGAGGGTATAATTGGTCTATGAACCATATCGGTGAATTCGCCTTTGTTGTCAAGATTGCAACAGGCTTGATCTCGATTGTCAACCCGATCGGCGCTATCCCCACATTCATTACGTTGACGGCAAACCGTCCTAAGGCCAGTATCAAAGGAGCAGCCCTGAAGACGACGATCGCTTGCGTAGTTACGCTTGTTCTGGCATCGGTTGCGGGCGATGTGCTCTTGCGGTTTTTCGGGATCACGCTGCCGTCGTTCCGGGTGGGTGGGGGCATTCTGGTACTTCTGATCGGGATCGCCATGTTGCACGCGGAACCGTCGGCCACCCGCAGTCAGCCGCAGGAGACGCAGGAGGCTTTGGGAAAAGATGATTTCACCGTAGTTCCGATGGGGATTCCTATTTTGGCGGGTCCGGGGGCAATCAGCACGGTGATCTTGTACATGCAACAGGCGCCAGGTTGGTGGGCGCGGATTGCGCTGATGGGGGTGATCGTTTTCACCGGAATCGTTGTGTATATCTGCCTGAGAATGGCGGAGCCGATTCGGCATCGGATCGGGCAGACGGGAGTAAACATTGCGACGCGGTTGATGGGATTGCTCCTGACGGCGCTGGCGGTGGAGTTCATTACACAGGGATTGGCGCAGATCTTCCCCGGACTGCTGTGGGCAAAGCCCGACCTGTCGTTTCTTGCTCTGTAACTTGGGTCTGCCTCCCTGATGCCACTCGAAGGCGACAGTCTGGTGAAGACCGAGATGATGACGGCCTGCAGAGGTGCTGGAGAATGTGGGCAGGCACTTGGCCGCGTCTTGTTCCTCAATTTTTTATCTTGTCATCGACGCTTTGTAGCAGTATAAAACACAATTTCACCGGATTCTGATGCCGCGGGTCGAGGAAAACCCGCACTACAACTAACTGGCGTACCTATAATTGTCGTTATGCAGTACTTTAAGAACATTTTTCAGGCCATTCGAACGATTGCCTCGGGATTGCGCGTGACGTTGCCCTACAATTTCGCTCGTACCGTGGTGGTCCAGTATCCGGATGTGGAACCGGTTCTTCAGCCGCGTTACCGGGGATTCCACGTGTATCAAATCGAGCGGTGCATTGCGTGCGAGGCGTGTGCGAAGGCTTGCCACGCCGACTGTATATGGCTGGCGAAAACCGGCCCTCGCAAGATGGACAAGTCGCGAGATATCGCCGTTGGTGGAGCGATCACGGAGTACAAGATCAACCACGGCACATGTCTGTTCTGCGGACTCTGTACGGAAGTGTGTCCGACGGAATGCCTGAAAATGGGATCGATACACGATGATTCATGCTACTCACGCGAGGATCTGGTCACGGACTACGTGCGACTGGCGAAGGAAGGGCGACGGACGATCGACCCCATTTGGTTGAACAAGACGCGACTGGCAGCTTGGGCCGAGAAGGTACGCGATTACTGGCGGAATCTGGATGAAGACAAGCGTGAACTGATGGCGAAGGCGGACGATGTGGAGTACTGCAAGGGTTTGGCAGGGAGCGTCGAGCCGCCGAAGGAGGCCGCGTCGTGAACGAATCAGTCCATTTTGTCATCGGAGTATTGCTGTTTGTCGCCGCGGGCGTGGCGATGGGACTCGGCGCCCTCTTATTCGGAAAGTTGGTTCGGCCGAAGAACCCGGGCGGGCTGAAAGAAGAAATTTATGAATGCGGCGAACCGACGGTTGGTCCTGCGTGGGTGCAATTTGATCTGCGATTCTACGTAGTGGCACTGCTGTTCCTTGTGTTCGATGTGGAAATGGCCATGCTGTACCCGTGGGCGGTAGTGTACAAAACATTCATTGCCTGTGGAATTGGCGGCATTGCCTTCTGGGAAATGTTCTTCTTTTTCGGCATGATTGTGATCGGATTTGTCTACCTGTGGCGGTTTGGCTACCTGGATTGGGTGCGGTCGGTTTCGCATACCGGACAGGAAAAAGAAGAGAATTAGTTGCGAAGCGTTGCGGATTAAAGGTTGCCTGAGATGGGATTAATTGAAGGAATATTTGAGCCGGGACTGATCGTGACGAGTGTCGACTGGGCGCTCAACTGGGCGAAGAAGCGATCGATCTTCCCGATGACATTCGGACTGGCATGCTGCGCCATCGAAATGATGGCGACGAGCATGAGCCGGTTCGATATCGACCGGTTTGGGGCGGGTGCCTTTCGCGGGACGCCACGTCAATCCGACTTGATGATCGTGGCGGGCACGGTGACGTTCAAAATGGCGGACCGTCTGCGGCGGTTGTGGGAACAGATGGCGGAGCCGCGATTTGTGATCGCGATGGGCGCGTGCGCGATCAGCGGCGGACCGTATCACAAGTATGGATATCACGTGGTGAAGGGCGTGGACGAGGTCGTTCCGGTGGACGTGTATGTCCCCGGATGTCCGCCGAGGCCTGAGGCGCTGTTGGAGGGGCTGATGCGGCTGCAGGACAAGATTGACACGATCACAATCGCGAAGAAGAAGTAGTGGCATGACGATTCAGGAAATCATCGACATAGTGAAAGGGCAGCACGGCGAGGCGGTGACGACCGCCATCGCGGAGGGACTGCATCCACAGATCCAGGTGAAACCGGACAGGTTGACGGAGGTGGGGCGGTTTTTGCATGACGACGCCAGGCTGAAGTTCGACCTGTTGCGATGCGTCACGGCGATCGATTGGCCGGCGAAGAATGTGATCGAGGTGGCGTACGACCTCGTCTCGGTGAGCCATACATATTCTCTGGCAGTGAAAGTGATGCTGGATCGGAACGATCCGAAGGTGGAGTCGGTAAGCTCGATCTGGCCGGCGGCCAACTGGCATGAGCGGGAAGCATACGACCTTGTAGGCGTTATTTTCACCAATCATCCGGACTTCCGGCGGATCTTGATGCCCGAGGACTGGACGGGACATCCGCTGCGGAAAGATTACCAGGATTTAACGGAATATCACGGTTTGAAGATCAATCCATGAAAGAAATTGAATATCAAGCACAACCCGATCTGCTGCACGAAGGCGAAGTGTCTTCCGACATTCGGACCGAAGAGCTCATGGTGAACATGGGCCCGCAGCATCCCAGTACCCACGGTGTATTGCGGGTGGTCCTGTTGACGGACGGTGAGCTTATTCTCAAGGCCACGCCTTACATAGGTTATCTTCACCGCTGTGCGGAGAAGATCGGGGAAAACGTGGGATATCGCCAGTATACGCCATACACGGACCGAATGGACTATCTGTCGGCCATGAACTGCAATCTGGGATTTGCCATCGCGGTGGAAAAACTGGGGGGAATCGAGGTCCCGGCGCGAGCGGAGTACATCCGCGTGATCATGGCGGAGTTGAATCGAATCGCGTCGCACTTGGTGGCCACCGGGTCGTATGGCCTGGATATGGGCGCGGTAACGCCGATGCTCTACGCGTTCCGGGAGCGGGAGTGGATTGTTGATCTCTTCGAATCGGTATGCGGGGCACGGCTGACGTATTCATATATTACGGTCGGCGGCGTACGGGAAGATTTGCCCGCGGGCTGGGTGGAGAACTGCAGGGAATTCCTCAACTACTTCGAACCGAAGATCCGGGAATACAACGATCTTCTGAGTTTTAATCACATCTTTGTTCAGCGGACGGCGAATGTGGGCATTTGTCCGGCGGACATGGCGATTGCCTACGGCCTGACGGGATCCTGCCTGCGGGGGAGCGGTGTCAAATGGGACCTGCGAAAAGTGATGCCGTACTCGCGGTACAACGAGTTTGATTTCGACGTTCCGGTGGGTCAGGGACTCAAGGGAACGGTGGGCGACTGCTGGGATCGGTACTTCGTCCGTATTCTGGAAATGGAGCAGTCGATCCGGATCATCCGGCAGGCGTTGGAGAAGCTGCAGGACGGACCGGTGCAGGCGAAAGTGCCGCGGACAGTCAAACTGCCGGCGGGTGAGGTCTATTCCGAAGTCGAAAACCCCCGTGGACAGCTTGGGTTCTATATCGTGTCGGAAGGCGGTACGAGTCCGTATCGCCTGAAGGTGCGGGGTCCGAGTTTCTGCAATCTTTCGATTCTTGAAGACATGGCCAAGAACTGCCTCCTGGCGGATGTGGCGGCCATGATCGGAAGTCTGGACGTGGTGATGGGTGAAGTGGATAGATGAAAACATACGAGCGAGAGACAGTTGAATATCGCGGATTGAGCAAGCTGATCGTTGGATTGGCGTTGCCGGTGGGACGATTCGCGGGTCCCATCTTAAAGAAGCTGGCGCCGGTGATCTTCGTGGGGGCGGTGCTGGTCGTGATCGCGTTTGTATGGGCGGTGGGGCGGTTCGTGAATCCGTTTCTGACGGATCGAGTCTCGTGGCTGGCGAGAGATATTATCGTCGTGGCCGGTGCGCTCGGGTTTGTGTCGCTGGTGGCGATTGTGGGAATCTGGGGCGAACGAAAGGTCTCAGGGCATCTTCAGTCGCGCTTGGGGCCGATGCGGACGGGCGGATGGCATGGCTGGGCGCAGTCGCTGGCGGACGGTCTGAAGTTCGTGCAGAAAGAAGACTTGATTCCGGCGTCGGCGGATAAACCGCTGTTTCGCCTGGCTCCGTATATCGCGTTGGTACCGGCGATTGCCGCGTTCGCGGCGATTCCGTTTGGCGGCCAATGGGTGTTCCGCGATCCGAACGTGTCACTGTTGTTCGTACTCGCGATGTTGGGAATTGAGGTGTTGGGCGTGATTCTCGCCGGGTGGGCGTCGAACAGCAAGTGGAGCCTGTATGGGGCGATGCGTGAGGCCTGCCAATTGGTAAGTTATGAAATTCCTATGGGATTGAGTCTGCTCGTGCCTGTGATGGCGATCGGATCGATCGACCTGCTCGATTTGGGGCAGGCGCAGGCGGGCGGATGGTTCCGTTGGACGATATTCCAGAACCCGTTCGTATTCGTGGCGTTCTTCACATATTACATCGCCTCGCTGGCGAGTTGCAAACGGGCGCCGTTCGATCTGCCGGAAGGGGAGTCGGAGTTGGTGGCGGGTTTCCACACGGAATACTCGGGATTCCGATTCGTGATGTTCTTCTTCGCCGAATATACAGCCATGTTCGCGGTATCGGCGCTGGCGACCATCATCTTCCTGGGTGGATGGAATTCGCCCTTTGGTGACGCGACGAATAGTCCGCTGTGGTTCGTGGCCAAGGCGGGGTTCCTGGTTTGGGTGCAGATGTGGGTGCGATGGACGCTGCCGCGAATTCGAATCGACCAGGTGATGCACGCGTGCGTCAAGTATCTGCTTCCGCTGACGATGATCTTATTCCTGGGAAGCAGCCTATGGCATCTGTACACGGTCGGACACAATGTGTTTAATGGCGTCGTTCGCGGCTTGCTGGGAGCGGTGGGGCTGGTGTTGGTCTGGCTGTATGTGGGTGCGGCGTTCTATGGATATTATCACCGGTCGCGGTTGACCGGTCGAATGGCCCGGAAGGTTTTGCCCGGAGCGTGATATTGACATGATTGAAGCAATACTGTTCTATCTTTTTGCTGTGCTGGCGGTCGGATGCGGACTGGCGATTCTGTTCAGCCGAAACATCGTGCGCATGGCATACTGGCTGATCGGAATGCTGCTCGCAGTGGCGGGAATTTACTTCCTGATGGGCGCGTTTTTCCTGGGGGTGGTGCAGATCATTGTATACGTGGGCGGCGTGGCCGTGCTGGTGGTATTCGGCGTAATGTTGACATCACGTCAGATAGCTGGTCGGCTCGTGCCGAGCCGCCTGGAAGCGGTCTGGATAACAGTGGTGACGGCAATCCTTCTGGCGGGATTGGTGATGACATTCCTCCATGCCCGCTTGCCCGCGACGACGGATGTTGCCGCCAATTCGTTATCGCATATCGGAGGATTTCTGCTGACGGAGTTTGTCGCACCGTTCGAACTGGCGTCGGTGCTGCTCCTGGTCGTGCTGTTGGGAGCGGCCTACCTGGCCAGACCGAAGATTCCGACCGTGGGGGTAACGAAGCTGAAGGAGGTGGGCAAATGATCGGATTGACGCATTACCTGGTGTTGTCCGCGATCCTGATGGTACTTGGCTTGGCCATGATCATCAGCAAACGGAATGCGATTGCGATTCTGATCGGGGTGGAGTTCATCCTGAACTCGGCGAATCTGAATTTCATCGCGTTCAGCCGGCACGGGATTGGCGGGATTTCCGGTGAGGCGGCGGCAATTTTTGTGATCGTGCTCGCGGCGGCGGAGGCGGCCGTCGCGCTGGCGATATTTCTGAACTTCTACCATGTAATCGCCAGTGTCGACATCGACAAGGGCGATCGGCTGAAAGGATAAGATCGAAACACGGCTATGAATATTGCATATGCGTTGACAATCGGTTTTCTGCTTCCGCTTCTGGGATTCGTAATCCTCCTGTTCTTCGGAAAACGGATCGGCGAGCCCAAAGCCGGGTATCTGGCGGCGGGGTTGATGATCCTGGCCGCGGTGATCGCGAGCGTATCGGCGGTGAACTGGTTGTCACTGGATCACACAGATCGCAACCCGCTTACAATCCCCGTAACGTGGTTCACGCTGGGCGACCAGCCCATCGACGTGGGTGTGCGGGTGGACAGTCTGACCGTGGTCATGTTTACCATGGTCACAATCGTAGCCATCTGCATTTTCGTCTACAGTATCGGTTACATGCACGGGGACAAGCGGTTCCCGCGCTTCTTCACGTATTTGTGTCTGTTCGGTTTTTCGATGCTCGGACTGGTGCTGTCGAACTCCCTGGTCGGGCTGTTTGTGTTCTGGGAACTGGTGGGGGTGTGCAGTTACTTCCTGATCGGGTTCTGGTTCGAGAAGGATAGCGCGTCAAACGCGGCCAAGAAGGCTTTCATCACCAATCGGGTCGGCGACTTCTTATTCCTGGTTGGTATCGCCATAATGCTGGCGATGACGAAACAGGTAGGGCTGGAAGATGTCTTCCACAGCATTCGGGATGGTGCTTTCAACGGCCACATGGGCCTGCTGACATTCGGCGGAATCTGTCTCTTTTTCGGGGCAGTGGGCAAGAGCGCCCAATTTCCGCTGCACGTCTGGCTTCCGGACGCGATGGAGGGTCCGACGCCGGTGAGCGCGCTGATCCATGCGGCAACGATGGTTGCCGCGGGCGTATACCTGGTGGCACGGATATTTCCGGTGCTCACTCCGACCGCGATGCTCTTTGTGGCCATTATCGGGGCGATCACGCTGTTCGGCAGCGCGCTTATCGCGATTGTTATGACGGACATCAAACGCGTGCTGGCGTATTCGACGATCAGCCAGCTTGGATACATGATCTTGGCATTGGGCGTCGGTGGATGGGCGGCGGGGCTGTTCCATCTGATCACCCACGCGTGCTTCAAGGCCCTGTTATTCCTCGGGTCCGGAAGCGTCATTCACGGGTGCGGCGGCGAACAGGACATCCGAAAGATGGGCAAACTGCACAAGAAGATGCCTGCGACGAGTCTGACATTCCTCGTGGGAACGATGGCAATCGCGGGTGTGCCGCTGCTGAGCGGTTTCTACTCGAAGGACGCGATGCTGGCGTCCATGCTGGAATACAGCTGGTCGCACGGATCGTACCGATGGCTTTTGTTCGTCCTGCCGGCATTGGCGGCGGCGATCACGGCATTCTATATGATGCGGCTGTATCTGCTGACGTTCCATACGACAGTCAAGGACGAGCACGTTCACCATCATGCCCACGAATCACCCAAAGTGATGGTGATCCCGCTGGTTCTGCTGGCGGTTTTGTCGATCGGGATCGGCTGGTTCAGTAAGATGCCCGAGCGCAAACCCGTGGGCGGTGGGGAATATACCTACGAAGGCGGCAGCGGGCTGATGGGCCTGATCGCCGAGGCCCAGCCGACGTGGGCGATGAGTTGGCAGATGGAAGAGAAGGGACATGTGAAGGATTCCGGCGAGATGGGCGGACATCATACAAGTGAGCATGGTTTTCATACGGCGGCCACGATCATCGCCAGCGGGGCGATGGCAACGGGCGCGCTGCTGGCATTTTTGACATATGTATGGGGCGCGATCTCGGCGGAGGGGATGGCTCGGCGGTTCAGCGGGGTCTATCGCCTGCTCGCAAACAAATTCTACGTGGATGAACTCTACCTGGCGACGGTGGTCGCGGGTACGCTGCGATTGGCCCAGTTCGGAAAATGGTTCGACAGGACGGTCCTGGACGGTATCGCCGACGGTTCCGCGAATTGGGTGGTTCGGACGGCCCTGTTCAGCGGCAGGACGATCGACAATCGCGGCGTGGACGGCGCGGTCAACGGCGCCGGCCAACTGGCGCTGGCGGGCGGTAATATCGCCAGAAGCGGTCAAACCGGACGGGTACGAAACTATGTTCTCGTCACGGCGACGGTGGTCGCGGTCGTGCTAGTGATTTCGGTTCTGATGTTTTGACGGTAAGAATGTGGAGACAATATGCAGATGAATGAGACGTGGCTTTTGACTTGGGTCATCTTTCTGCCGTTGATCGGCATGGCGGCGGTACTGGCGGCGCCGCAGCGATTGATCCGGCAGACGGCCCTTGGGTTCTGCCTGGTGACGTTCATTTTGTCGCTGTGGCTTATCCCGCATTTCCAGGGTTCGCCGGCGAAGGTGTTCGGACCGGACTACCAGAATGGGTTCAAGCTCATGAACTATGCTCCGTGGATTCATGCAGCCGGTTTCAATATTGATTACCTGGTCGGAGTCGACGGTATCGGTTTCCCGCTGGTAATGCTGACGACGTTCATCTGTCTGCTCGCGTGCGTGGCGAGCTGGAACATTTCGAAAGGTCAGCGGGGATACTTTGCCCTGTTTCTGCTTCTCGAAACGGGAATGATCGGTGTTTTCTCTGCCCTGGATTTCTTCCTGTTCTATGTCTTCTGGGAACTGACGCTCCTTCCGATGTACTTCCTGATCGGAATCTGGGGCGGCCCGCGAAAAGAATATGCGGCGATCAAGTTCTTCCTGTATACGCTTCTCGGCGGCGTGCTGATGCTCATCGTCATGCTGTGGTTCTACTTCTCCAGCAACTACACGGGCGGACATCCGAGATTCGCCGTGTATGACAGCCCCCACACGTTCAACTTCATTTTGTTGAGCATGAAAGGTGTGCTGCCGCCGTTCGTGGGCAACGAGTTCATGTGGGTTACGTGCTTCGTTCTTCTCTACATTGGATTCGCGATCAAGCTGCCGATTTTCCCGTTCCATACGTGGCTGCCGGACGCCCACGTGGAGGCCCCGACGCCGATCAGTATGATTCTGGCGGGGTTGCTGCTGAAGATGGGCGGCTATGGTCTGCTGCGGGTAAGTTACGCAATTTTGCCGCATGCCGGTGCGGTGCATGCCGTGGCTTGGGTGCTGGGTATTCTGGGCGTGATCAACATCATTTACGGCGCGCTTTGTGCGATGGCGCAGGACGATTTCAAAAAACTCGTGGCGTACTCTTCGATTTCGCACATGGGGTTTGTGCTCCTGGGGCTTGCCCTGTTCACGAAGGCTGGGTTCCAGGGGGCAATGTTCCAGATGATCGCGCACGGTATCTCCAGCGCGGCGATGTTCTTCCTGGTCGGCGTGATCTATGATCGGGTGCATCACCGCGACATCACACGGCTGGGAGGTATCGCGACACAGATGCCCATATACACGGGGTTCGCAATTGTCGGTTTCTTCGCCGGGATGGGTCTCCCGGGTATGTGCGGATTTATCGGCGAGATTTATGTGCTTCTGGGAAGCTGGCAGGCGCCGATTCTCGGTCCCGTCGGGGCAAAGGTGCTGACAATCATTGCGGCGTCGGGCGTGATTCTGACGGCCGGCTATATTCTCTGGGCGATCCAGCGGGTATACCTGGGTCCGCCGAAGGACCAATACGCGGATCTGCCGGAAATGACGGGACGTGAGGTGCTGGTCATGGCGCCCATGGCGGTAATGGCGATCGCCTTAGGCGTCTTCCCCTCGCAGACGGTATTTGATTTCGTCGGTGGGACGCTGAACCATATTCTGAAGCTGGTTTCGTAGCCGGAGGTCTTTCGTTTTGGTCGATTTGCTGCAATCGTTGGATGTCTGGATGGTCTGGCCGATCATCGCCCTCGTGGTGGGCATGGGTCTGATCCTGTTCACGTCGATTGGACTCGGTTCAGCCGTATCGAGATACTTCTACCTGGCGGTCTTCACGATTGTTGTCGCGGTGGTGGTCAAATCGGTTGACCATATCCAGCTTTTGGCAAAAGTTCCCGATTCGCTGTTCTCGGGAACAATCATTCTCGACAGGCTCTCGCTCTTCATGACGGTCTTTCTGACTGTGTTCTTGTTCGGCGTGCTCGTGGTGTCAGTGGAGTTGTGGCGGAAACCGGCGTGGGAGTGGCCCATCTACCTGTGCCTGTTGATCGGCAGCCTTATCGGGATGATCCTGCTTTCCTCGACTCGACACCTGCTGTTCTTTGCGATCGCCTTCGAGCTGGCGTCGATGCCGTCGTATGTTCTGGTGGGATTCCGGCGTTTCGCGGTCAAATCGGCGGAAGGATCGGCCAAGTACGTGATTTTCGGGGCGGTAAGTTCGGCGATCATGATGTACGGGATCAGCCTGCTGTATGGCCTGTCCGGGAGTTTCGATTTTGAGACAATTTCCCTGAGACTTTTTGATACCGGATTCCAGTTGACCGGGCTGGTGGGCCTGGTGTGCGTGTTGTTGGGACTGTCGTTCAAAATTTCGCTGGTTCCGGCGCATTTCTGGTGCCCGGACGCGTTTGAAGCGGCGGGCGCGGATGTGGCGGCGTGGTTGTCGGTGGCGTCGAAGTCGGCGGCACTGGTGGCGATGGCGAGACTGGTTCAGACGCTCTCGTGGGTGGCGGTACCCGCGTTTTCGCCGGGATTCGTGCCGAACATGGTGCGCGTGATTTCAATCATCGCCATCGTGACCATGACGCTGGCGAACCTGTCGGCGTACTGGCAATCAAGTGTGAAACGCCTGCTGGCATATTCCTCAATTGCCCACGCCGGGTATATGGTGTGCGGCCTGACGGTTCTCTCCGACAACACCGGCATCGCGGCCATCGTGGCTTACATCGTGGTCTACCTGTTCATGAATCTGGGCGCCTTCACCGTGGTCGGTCTGGTTGAGCGGGAGACCGGGTCGGACGATATCCGAAACTTTGACGGCCTGGGCTCACGGAGTCCGGGAATGGCCGTCCTGATGATGTTCTTCCTGTTCTCCCTCGTGGGATTGCCTCCCCTGGGCGGGTTTGCCGTCAAGTGGATCCTCATCTCCTCCCTGTGGTCGCATCACATGACGGTGCTGGTCGTGGCCATCCTGTTCAACACGCTCCTGAGCCTGTTCTATTACATGCGGATCGCCCAGGCGATGTATTTCAGGAGTTCCGATGCCCCGGAGATCAAGGTGCCTGGCTCGGTGGGGCTCGTGATGACGGTATCGGCTGCGGGACTCGTTGTTCTATTTGTTGGCTGGGGACTCTTGAATCAGGCCGGTAACCAACTCCTGGCGAGCGTCTTCGGATAATCCGTACGCCTTCCTTTACTGCCTGACCCCAGGATCTCTATTTGCCGGCATGTTCTATCTTTTCTTGAAAATGCCCTGTCCGTGGCGTAAAGTTGGTGTCAATAAAGTTGAGGGTTCGATCCTGATGGCGGAAAACAGTGTGCATAATCGTATATATCCGATCGACCTGCTCCTGGTCGTGGTGTTCTGCATCGCCTTTTTCGGGTATCGGCTGGGAAGCTACGTTCCCTTGTCGGACCATGAGGGTCTGGTGGCGGTGACGGCGCAGGAGACGTTGGAGGGAAACTGGATCGTTCCACACTATGATGGCCAGATCCGGTTGCAGAAAACCCCGCTGATGTACTGGACGGTGGCGACGCTCGGTATGATCTTTGGCGAACTGAGCGAATTTGTGGTACGTCTGCCGTCGGCTTTGGCGGCGACGGGTATCGCGATTATTCTGACAATTTTCGTAGGGCGGATGTTCGGCCGTTTCCCGGGGATCATCACGGGGCTGGCTACGGCGAGCACGACAGGCATACTCTGGCAGTCGCATGTCGGAAATGCCGACATGATGATGACGTTCTTCGTCACGCTGTGTTTCCTCTTCCTATATGTCGCGATAAATGATATACGGGAAGGCAAACCGTCTTTCGTACCGATGATGGTCGCGTATGTGGCGTTCAGCTTGGCCATGTTGGCCAAGGGCCCGGTTCCCGTGCTGACGATCCTTCCCCCGCTGTTTGTATACCTGATCTACGTGGGTTTCATGCTGCCGGTGGGCAAGCCGGAACCCCTCTGCAGCCAGAACGCCGGATGTCCGATCGGAGCAGTATTGGCAGGGATGTGGCAGTATCTGCGAAGAATGTATCTTCCTCTCGGCGTGCTCATTTTCGCGGTTCTGGTCGGTGGGTGGGTGGCGGCGATTCTTCTGAAGGTCCCGAATGCGATTACCCGGTGGAATGAGGAGTACGTTGCCCGGTGCCTCGGTGAATTCGGGACAACGCGGTCCTTCTTCTACTACTTCCCGCAGATATTTCTCATGACGCTGCCGTGGAGTGTTTTTCTCCCTCTCGGACTGATCCTGCCGTTCCGAAAGGAACTGTCGGAAAAACGGGCTGGGTTGCTCCTGGTATTCCTTTGGCTGGTGATAGGATTCTTCTTCTTCAGCGCAGCTGCGGGCAAGCGATCGCATTATATCCTGCCCATCGTTCCCCCGGCGATCATGCTGTCGGTGGTCGGAATGATCTACGCGCTGGAGCACTGGCTGGACCGCAAGTCCATTCTGATCGGCGCGATCCTTGTCATTCTGGCGACAGGCGGCGGAGTGACCTACGGGTATACGTATATCCAGAATCATTATCCTGAGATGGTGCTCCACTTCCGTATCCTCGCCGCCATCCTGCTGTTTACGGAGTTCCTTGCTTTAGTAGCTTATTTCCGTTGGAACATCCTGGTTCCAGTGACGGCGGTGGCTTTGGGGATTGGGATCAGCTTCGCGATCATCTGGCCGCTGGTTCCGCGGTTCGAGGACATTTCCCGTAACCCGCGAGCGGCCGCCGAACGGATTCGCATGGCTGTCGGACCTGACGCCGCAATCTATTCGATCGGGAAGGCGAATGGACCGCTGATCTACTATTACGGCAGGAAGATGCCTCAGATTCCCGAGGATCAGGAGGTCGTGGAGATCTTCAACGCGAACGACAAAGACGTGGCAATTGCGCTTTTGCAGGAGAGAATCGCCGAGCGGGTGATCAAACTCATCAAGCAGCATGCGTGCGTGTATTTTGTCACGTCGGACACGCGATTCATGGTGGCCCAGGGGTATGCGAACAGGGAGAAAGTTCCCATATACGAGATTCTTCGGATTCCGCAGTACTTTTCCGATGCCAAGGGACTTGTGGTATTCAGCAATTGTCCAAAGGCGAATATTCCTCCGTCCGACGTCACTCAACCATCCCAATAGAAAGGAACCGAACATGCGAGCGAATACCGACTGGTTCAGAGACGCCAAATGGGGCGTCTTTACACACTATCTTTCACCGGACGAGTTGACTCCCGACCAATGGAATCGGCGGGTGGATAGCTTCGATGTACAAGGCTTGGCCGACACTTATGAGTCGGTCGGAGCCCGGTATTGTTTCATCACGCTCGGCCAGAATTCGGGCCATTATTGCTCGCCAAATGCCACCTACGATTCGATCGTGGGGATCAAACCAAGCAAGTGTTCCCAGCGAGACCTGGTAAGCGATCTGTATGATGCGCTCTCCCCGAAGGGAATTCAGTTGATGGTCTACCTTCCGTCCGGGGCGCCGGATCGCGACAAGACGGCGATGGCGGCCTTGGAATGGAAGAATGGGCAATATCCGCTATGGTCACACCCCAAGGGTGGCCCCGACGACCCGTTGGTGAATTTCCAGCGAAAGTGGGAAGCGGTAATCGCGGAATGGTCGAAGCGGTGGGGGAAGAAAATTCGCGGGTGGTGGTTTGACGGATGCTATTTTCCCTATGCGATGTACAAGCGTCCGGAAGAGCCGAATTTCAAGAGCTTTGCAGCCGCCGCTAAAGTGGGAAATCCCGATAGTCTGGTGGCCTTTAATCCCGGTGTGTACGCACCAGTGATCCCGTTCACGGAATATGAAGATTACACTGCCGGGGAAGTCGCCGAGGCACTTCCCGAATGCAAAGGGCGGTGGCTTGAGGGCGAGCAGTATCACGTCCTCAGCTACCTGGGTCCGACGTGGGGATCGGGAAGTCCACGCTTTCCCGATGAATTGGTGGTCGGTTATACGAAGCATGTGACGTCAAAGGAAGGGGTCGTCTCGTGGGATGTCCCGATTACGCCCGAGGGACGGATTCCCCAGCCATTTATTGATCAGTTGTCGCTTCTCAAGAGCATATGATTGCATATATTTCCATGGAGTGCGAACCTTGCAGCTACCGAATTGGCCATATCTTACAGCGGACCTGCCCGGTATACCAGGTGTGGTGAAATCGCGCCCCGAGGACTTTGTTGTGGAGGAAATTCCCCAGTATGAGGCCTGCGGGCAGGGGGACCACACGTATTTTGTCGTGGAAAAGACGGGAATGACGACGCTGGATCTTATCCGCCGTCTCGGCCGGGCTTTAGGCCGTCGAGACCGGGATTTCGGCTACGGTGGGCTGAAAGACGCCCAGGCCGTCACTCGACAGATGATAAGCCTCGAACATGCCGATGACGAGCAAATCCGGAAGCTGGATATTCCGGGTGTGAAGATTCTTGAAATCAGTCGGCACGGGAACAAGATCAAACTGGGCCATCTTGCGGGCAATCGCTTTTGGATCAAGATCCGTGACGTTCCACCCGAGGACTCGGAAACGACGCAAAAATGTCTCCAAGTGCTTCAAAAGCGGGGCGTGCCCAACTACTTTGGCCATCAGCGGTTCGGCATGCGGGGTGATAGCTGGATTCTGGGTGGGGCGATTCTTCGCGGAGATATGAAGGAATTTTTGGACCAATTCTGTGGCCGGCCAATACCCGGCGATCGCGACCAGGTGAGAAAAGCTCGTGAGTTGTATGATAAGGGTCACTACGAATTGGCGTCTGAAATTTGGCCTGCGTTCTTCCGTGATGCCAAACGGGCCTGCCGAATCCTGGCTGGCAAACCAGACAATCTGGCAAAGGCCGTTGGCTGTGTGGATGATAAGCTGAAGCGGCTTTTCGTTTCCGCGTTCCAATCGTACATGTTCAACGAGGTCCTGGCCAGGCGAATTGAGACGCTCGACAAGGTTTTGCTGGGCGATATGGCAGCCAAGGAAGACAGCGGGGGGGTATTCCGCGTGGATGACCCTGCCGTTGAACAACCCCGGGCTGATCGCTTCGAAATCAGTCCCACCGGGCCTATCTTCGGTTATCGCATGATGATGCCAGAGGGACTGGAAGGTGAAATTGAGCGAGAAATACTGGAACGGGAAAAAATTACGCTGCAAGGCCTGAAACATGCTCCCGGCCACAAGCTCAAGGGCGGTCGACGACCGTTCCGAGTCCGTATGACGAATCTGGAGGTCCAGACTGGTAGAGATAACTACGGTAATTACCTACATTTACGATTCGACCTCCCTTCGGGTTCATACGCCACGGCCGTTCTTCGAGAGTTGATGAAAGAGCATTTCGCAACGCAAAAATCATCCGTTTTCAGCGAGTAGGAGAGTAGTTGCGATCGCAGTCTCTTTTTCGTTGGTGGTACCCCGGGCGGAACCCGACCCTAGTGGTGAACGTATTATCATTATGTCCAAATTATAACCGAGCTTACGGCAATGATCACAGTTCGGGCATAGAATAGAATTTGACACTTTCTTTGACGGGTTTTGTATTTAGACGGTCCAAATTTTTTGCCGATGTAGATATTAAGAATTAGTAGTCAAAGATGTGTTTATCGGTTCGGTCTTTCGACTGTCATAGGCATGCTGAAGAGTGAACCGGGTGAAACACTATCGTGCATGTCAGGCTGCTATTCTTTTCTAAGATGTTGTTTCCTGGGCAATTACATCTGTGGATGGCCGGGAAGCAATCGGTGAAGAACATAAATGACGAGTCCAGACTTTGGCAGGGAAGGTGCATTTTTTTTGTGTCCGGTGCACCGACGGGGACGAAGTCTACTATGATTGAGATAAGATGAATCCATTAGCGCTTGGTGCTGGTTTCATTCTGGTTTGCCTGGCCTTATGCGGGCATCGCTGGCTTCTTCTGGCCTTGGGCTTCGCGGTGGTGGTAATTTTCCCCGTGTTTAACCCGACGGCCGGTATGCGGTCCGCGGTTTACGCGCAGGAGGCGGTTTTGGCGGCTGGATTCCTACCCTGGCTGATCCGAGATTTGGGGCAGCCCAAGTTGGGCGTGTTGCCCAGTATGCGCGGTCACTGGATCGTACTTGTCATCTATGTGTTCTTCTGTACGGCGATTGGTTATCTGCTCCTCGGGCAGTTCACGGAGATCCCCATCCGTTCGACGCTGGCGGCAATTCGGTTCAGCGGTATTGCTCTCGTTTTCATCATGGCTTCCTCGGTGCCGCTGAGTGAGGAGGCGTTCCGCTGGAGTATGCGATGGTTTTATTATGCGATGTTGGCATTTCTGGCGTTGGGTCTTATGGAGCAGGTGGGGATAACGCATTTCGGCGTCTACAAGTTTGAGAAGCTGGAGGTCAGCGGCGTCAGCGGCGGATTGGGCATGTTCGTTCGTGCGTCGCTTGGTACCATGACGCAGATCGGCTTTTTCCTGGCCATTTTGCTTCTGACGATCAAGGAGGTAAACCCCATCGTTGGAGTGGGCGGTCTGCTCGGATTCCTCGGGCTGATGCTGGCCTCATTGTCGCGTACGAACATTATGGCGACGGGCGTGTTTGTTCTTCTTTATATTTTGTTTCAGAAGGGGACTCGTGCCCGCAATTTGATGATCGCGGGGATTGGCCTTATTGCCGCGATTGCCATCGTGATGAGTTCGCCTACGATCTCGGCTCGATTGGGAACGGTCGGTAGTACGGAGGAGACGACGCGAGCGTTGAGCATGGGCGGTCGAACGCAAGGATGGCTTAGCGCGATTGAGTACATTGTCACCAATCCCATGGTTTTTGTTTTTGGCTCCGGTTTTGACTGCTGGCAGTTCCGGCTGCAATACTTCAGCGGATTGTACATCGGTCATAACGCGTTTCTTTCCGCCTGGGGCGAACTGGGCGTTCTGGGTACGATTCTCTACTACGGTATTATCTACCGTTTTGGGAAGTGGGTTCTTCGGGCACGGAAGATAGAAGGCAGCACGGGGAAGATATGCACGCTGACGCTCTGTTTCCTTGTATCTTTGTGTGTGGGATCGATGAGCGCCGACGTGATGTATCCCGCGGTGCTGATGATTCCCGTGGTCTATACGATCATGTTCCTTTTGGGGCTGATCTACGGACGGCTGCAGGATCCCTATGCCTGGACGTCTGAAGCTCTGTACGACGCCAACTACTCCGAATACTATCCGACGACCAACGAATATGTTTTGACGGAGCCGCCGCAGAATGTCCAGTCGAGTTAAGAAGATCATTTCTGATCTTTCGGCTTCCGGTGTAAGTCGGGTCCTGGCCGTCGCGGTCAACTCTCTGTATTTTATTCTTGCGGCAGCCTGGCTCACGAAGACGGAACTGGGGACATACGCCTACTGTCTGGCGGGTACGCAGATGGCGGCCTTGATCCTGACGTGTGGAACGGCCCCGATCATGGTTCGCCGAGTTGCCGGTCGCGCGGCGCCGCCGGAAGTGGTTCTGGGCAGCGCATTGTTTCAGCGGGTCGCTTTTCCCGCTGTTTTTGCGGTGGGATTCCTGGTTTTCTCTCATTTCACGGGGATCAAGGTTGAGCCGCTGAATTTGATGGCGTTCGCGTTCGTTGTGGCGGCGATGGGGCAATATACGACGGCCCAGCGTCAGGCATTGATCGCGGAGCAGAAATTCTGGTGGGCAACGGCGTCAGAGCAGATCGGAACGGGCGCCAAGATCGGATTGGGTGTCGCGTTGGCGGCTTTGGGATACGGCGCGTGGGGCTTGTTTGTGGCTCTTTTCGTGGGGCTGGTCGCCGAGTTTATTTTCTCCAGTATTGTCATCAAACGTGTGCTTCATATTTCGGCGTCTCCTCGTTATTACCACAAGGAAGTGTGGACGCTGGCTTGGGAAGGGCTGCCCCTCATGGGGGCGATTCTCTTCGACCAGGGGCTGCTTCGCTTCGACACGATCTTCATGGGGGCATCTCGAGCGATGAGCGAGACGGGTGAATATGCGTTTGCCCGTCGCATCTATGAGACGTCGTGGATGCCCCACGCGACGCTGAGCACGATTCTGCTGCCAAGGTTGTGCACTGCGCTTCGAACGGGCGAGATTACGGACAGTTTTCGGCGGAAGTTCACCAGCATGCACCGGATCATGATCGCAGTATCGAGTATTTTGCCGCTGATTATGGCGGTTTCGTGGGTGCCGGTAATCGACGCGGTGACGAAGGGGAAATATGGTGCTGTGAACAAGGACGTGATTCGAATTCTGTGCATAGCGGTGCCGTTCGCCGCGGGAACGGGGATGCTGTGGAACCTGGCCATGGCGATGCGAAAGACGTTCTGGGTGATGGTGATCATCGGGTCGACGAGTCTGTTGAACGTGATCCTTAACGTCGTCATGATCCCGCGGTGGGGCAGCGAGGGGGCAGCGATTGGGGCGAGTATCCCGATGGTATATCAGTATTTCGCGTATTTTGTGCTTCTCCACAAGGCATTGATCAAAGGGGAGGTACTGTGGGGTTTCCTGCTTACCATGGTATGCGTTTTTGGGGGATTTGCGGCAGCCGTGTACGTGCCGTCATACTGGCCGGTGCAGGTGCTGGCGGGCCTGGCGGTGTTTGGATTGCTTCTTCTCGTGACCGGAACTTTCAAGAAGCAGGATTGGGCCACACTAATCGGTCCATCGGAAAAACCTGTCGCGCAGGAAGGTGTTCTGACGGCGGGGGTTCAGGAGGTTTGACTTTCGTCCCTGCTTCCCATCGGCATAGGTGTCGCCCACGTTGGGACTTTGAGTGGGGTGAGACTGAAATATGATGCGAAAACGAATCAAGGTACTGCAATTGATCGGCGGCCTGAATCGCGGTGGGGCGGAGATGGTCGTGATCAATCTGTGCAATTTTCTTAATCCGGAGGAGTTTGAGGTCCGGATTTGTTCGCTGATGGATAGTATCCCGTTGGCAAGCAGATTGATTCGGCCGGAAGAGGTCAAGGTCACGACCTGCGGTATTCGTCCTGGCTTCCCGTCTCCAGGCAACTATCTTCGTACGGGATGGAATGTTCAGAAGGTAGTGCGGGAGTTTCGACCGGATGTTGTTCATTCACATTTGTACTCGACCGCCGCTCCTCTTCAATTCCTTGGCACTCTGAATGCTGGGGCCCGGCACTTGGTGACTATTCATGCCGCGGGATATCACTATGTAAGGCAGAACCATCTTCCCGCGTCGGTCTTCCGGTGGCTGGAGAATGTCAATGTGCGTCTATGCGGAGCACGCCTGATAACGGTGTCCAACGCCGTTCGGGATGTAGTTATGCGGAGTCTGCATGTGGGTCCGAATCAGGTCCAAACCATCTATAACGGGACCGATGTCAGTGTATTCTCCCGCGACAAGGGATCAATTACCCGCGAAGCCATCGGCTTTTTGGGTGATGATCTGGTGGTTGCATATACGGCCAGACTTTATGAGGTCAAAGGACATGAGTACCTGGTCAAGGCGTGGCCGAAGGTTGTGTCTGCGGTGCCGAATGCGAAACTTCTGCTGATCGGCGACGGATATCTTCGCGAGAGCCTCCAGGAACTCGCCCGGCAGCTTGGAGTGCAGGAGAGCATTCTGTTTATGGGTGCGAAAGACAATGTGAGAGATTATCTTGCACTGTGTGATGTGGGTGTTTTTCCTTCCCTTACGGAAGGACTTGGACTGGCGGCGATTGAGATGATGGCCATGTCGCTTCCTGTGGTGGCATCGACGATTCCAGCCTTGAGGGAGGTTGTGAATCCGCCGGAGTGCGGTATTGGTGTACCCCCGGGTCAGCCGGAGCCATTGGCGGAAGGTTTGATTCGACTTTTGACGGATAGGGTGCTTCGCCTTCGCATGGGCCAAGCCGCGAGAAAGCGGGCGGTAGATATGTTCTCGATCGAGAGCCAAGTGAAGAGTCACGAGGTATTATATCGGCAGCTTTGTCTCGAAGGCCGAGATGGCCGGTCATTGGGCAACTGCGGAATGAAGGATGGGGTCCTCAATCATGGCTGAGAATACAGTATCCGCGACACCGAATCCGTTGATCACCGTCTTTGTTTTGAACTGGAATCGTCGGGATGATCTGCTGGAGGCGCTGAAGAGCGTCCGGAAGCAGACGTATCAGCCGATCGAGATGCTTGTGGTGGACAATGGTTCGACCGACGGATCGGCGGAGGCCGTGGAGAGGGAGTTTCCCGAGGCGCGGGTAGTACGGCTGGACAAGAACTACGGATGCCCCGGCGGACGGAATCGGGGGATTGTTCAGGCGCGGGGCGAGTTCATATTCTTCCTCGACAACGACGGACTTTTGCACGAGCAGGCGGTGGAAATCGCCTACAAGACGATATCTCAAGACAATCGCATCGCCATCGTCTCGGCCAAGACGATCTACTACAAGACGGGCGAGGATCGCTTCCTGTTTGGCCACGGCAAGGATATGGTGAACGAGCATTTTTATACCGCCAGCTTTAGTGGGGGGGCGTCGCTGCACCGGGCATCGATCTACAAGGAAATCGGCGTCTACCCGGACAATTACATGTACGGCGGAGAAGAGACGAACATGGCCATGCGTCTGATCGACCGGGGGTATCTGATATTCTACGAACCTCAGGTGATCATGTATCACAAGATGCTCGACTCTGCCCGGGATCGGCGTCGCGAGTTTCTGTCGCGATGCTCGAACGCCCTGGCGACGGCGTGGGAACTGTATCCGGTGGAACTGGCGGTGTGGTACACGATTCGAAGTCTGGCCGTGCAATCATGGCGGGCGCTGCGAAGCAAGGCGTTACTAATGTGGATCAGCGATACGCCCCGGCGGATCAAACGCTCGCTGCAAGCCGCGTTCGTCGATCGGCGGCCGATCTCCCGGCGGACGATGATCACGCTGCACAAGTATGACAGGAACGTCATACGCAAGCCCGAAGATATAAATAGGATATCCATGAGCTACCCTCAGTTTTTCCTCCGGTTTATCCTGGGAAGATGATACGGGACTCCCTCGCCTAAAGGCATAAAAGGATTTGGCATGAAGTTGACGATCATTGGAACTGGATATGTCGGATTGGTGGCGGGCGCTTGCTTCGCGGATGCGGGGAATGACGTTATTTGCGCGGACAAGAATCCTGCGACCATCGACATGCTCCGTTCGGGGAAATCTCCGATCTACGAACCGGGCCTGGAGAAACTGATCGTGCGAAATACAATGGATCCTTCGTCGGAACTGGAGGGAAATCGGCATCGCCTGGAGTTTACGACGGATATTGAGTACGCGATCAGGCAGAGTGATATTATCTTCATCTGCGTGGGAACGCCGCCGTGTGAGGATGGGAGTTCGGACCTTCGAGGTGTCGAAGAAGTGGCGGGGATGATCGGCACGTATGCCAATGGATACAAGATCGTCGTCATGCGAAGCACGGTTCCCGTGGGAACGGGCGACCGCATCGAGGCGGCCATTCGCAGGATGACCAAACACGACGTGGATGTCGTGAGCATTCCGGAGTTTTTGAAAGAGGGAACGGCGATTTCCGATTTTTGCAGTCCGGACCGGGTCATCATCGGTTTGCCGATGGACAGCGAGCGTCTGGACCACCTTCGCATGATATTCGACGACCTGTACGCATCGTTCCTTCGCCTGAATAACCGCATCATCGTCATGGATCGCAGGAGCGCGGAGCTGACCAAGTATGGGGCAAACGCCATGCTGGCCTCGCGGTTGAGCTTGATGAACGAACTGTCGCAGATCGCGGAGAAGGTGGGAGCGGATATCGACGCCGTTCGTATTGGGATCGGCAGTGATTCCCGCGTGGGATTCAAGTTTCTCTTTCCGGGTCCGGGATTCGGCGGCAGTTGTTTTCCCAAGGATATTCAGTCGCTGATTCATACAGCCAAGTCCAACGGCGTGGAACCGCTGATGCTCCAGGCGACGTTGGCGCGGAATGACCGTCAGAAATTCTGGCCGCTCGAGCGACTGGTGGCCGAATATGGGGATCGGCTGGCCGGCAAGTGTGTTGCCGTGTGGGGGTTGGCGTTCAAACCCAAGACGGATGACGTTCGGGAGAGCAGTGCCCTGGTCCTGATCGAGAAGTTGATCGAACGTGGAACTCGAATCCGCGGCTATGATCCCGTGGCCATGGACAGGATGCGGGAGCGGTTCGGAGACCGGATGGCGTTTGTGGAAAATGAGTACGCGGCGTTGATGGGGGCGGATTGCCTGGTTGTGATGACGGATTGCAGCGAATTTCGTTCACCTAATTTCCGCCGGATGGCGGAGCTGCTCAAGGATCGCCTGGTCATCGACGCGAGAAATCTATATCGGCCGGAGCGGATGGTCGAATTCGGGCTTCGATACGTGAGTATTGGGCGGGTCGCTGTGGCGCCGTCCACGTGGAAACTGGTGTAGGTGTTATGGAACAAACGTCAAGTACATTGGAACCGCAACGAATAGCCCAATCGCTGGGAAAGCTTCTTGGTTACCTTCGAAGTTGGCAGAACGCTGATGGCCTTTTCGGCGGTATGATTGCCACATGGTGGTCGAGCACGCTGGAGACAGCCGTTCCGCATCCGATGAACCAGTTTCCGATGATTTTGGGATTCCTTGAGCTTCATCGGGGAAAGGTTGGAGGGGGTGATTGGCTGGCGGAAGCGAGGAGAGTGGGGGATGGGTTGGTCGACTCGATCGGTCCGGACGGGATGCTGCGCAACTGCTGGGCGGATATTCCGGGGAAAAAGACTGGGTCAGTGATTTTCACGGGTCCGGCCTGGGCGCTGGCGGAACTGTACCGTGCGACGAACAATCCGCAGCACCTGCAGGGCGCGAGGACCCTTCTCGACACGACAGATAAATATTGGGTTCGGGCGGGAATAGACAGTTACGGGGTGGCCAACCAGGGATTCAAATGGGCGGATGCGTTGCTGTCGCTAGGTCGGGCGACGGGTGAGAAGGTGCATATTGACAGGGCAAGGAGGGCGGCGAGAAAGTATCTCGATCAACAGATCTCCGAAGGACCGATGCGAGGCGCATTTTATCAGAGTCGGAGTGACGATCGTCTGATCAGCGTCTACCAGGGCAAGTGTCTGGGACCGCTGCTGCGGTTCTATGAAGAATTCGAAGATCCTGACTTTTTGAAGGCTGCGGTGTCTCTGGGACATTACATGTTGCGGCAGGAGACACGTGCAGGGATATTTGTGAACTACCACGAGGCAGAGGGCAAGCTCTACAGGACTCTGCGGTCAGTCTTGGCGAGACTGGATTACCGGATTTTGCGCCGTCGCGGTGCGATCTACAAAGGGTGGCGGCCGTTCATTTCGTCTTGGACGACGTTTGCTTACCCCAGCTTTATCGCTCGAAGCGCCGATTCAATTCGTGCCCTGTGGTTGCTGACGAAGTATGTGCCGGAGATTCAGGACGCGGTGGCCAGAATCACAATCAAGCTCATCTCCTTCCAGCTTCCGCACGGCGGGTTTCCGAACTCTGTGGGGTTTGTGGGAAGCGACTGTCGGGTGGACTGGCAGGATATCTGCTGTCCGACGCGATGGAACGCATATGCGTTTTTCCTTCTGAGTTTTCTCATGGGGAGCATGTGTCCGGGCCAATCGGTTGATGTGCCGGCGTATTCGGATCGGCCATTCGAACAGAATGTGGGCAAGGAGCGAGATCTGACCTACCGTGAAACGGTGGACGCGGTGGAGTTGCGGCGCCATGAGGAGTTGATTGCCCGGCTGGCCAAGCCATCGGGAGAAAGCCTGTATCTGGCGGACGGATGGGGCGGCGATCTGTCGGACTATCGGGGCGGTCCGAATCTGGAGAAGTCATAGACGATGGGACGTGTCCCGATCAATCGGATTGATGTTGATCCCCGAACAGGTTGCGTGGTGCGCTTTCTGCACGATGATGGCGACTTCGACGTGGCCAGTTGGGGATGTGAATTTGGGAACTGGTTCGGGTTCTTTTCCCAGGCGAGAATGGGGGGAACAGCGGTCGATATTCTTCGTAAGGAAGTCATGCCGACGGCTGAGTGTGTGGAAACAAGATTCGAGGTTCGGTTGCCGGGCGGACATTACTGTTTCGAGGGAAGGGATTACCTCGACCAGGGAGAGATTCGACGGCGATATGTGCTCCGGGCGATCGAGGAGTCCACTTTGGGGGATTTTGTCATTCGCGCGGCGCTCTGTGGCGGACGCTGGTCGGAGGGACGCATCGCGGGTAAACGGTTGATGCATAGCTCGAAGAACCGGATGTATCAGTACGCCACCTCGGAAGCGAGTGTCTGCGGCGGGCGTTGGTCCCTTGGTTTTCAGACGCTGGACACGATTTACCCCGCGACACTGGACAACCTGTTGTATCTCCGCGATGAGCCGCCCGGGCTTTGGATTCTCCATCATCGGTTGCTTACCCGAAACGGGGCCTGCGATGAGTACGTATTGCGGATACGTCGCCGCATCTGGTCAAGCCGTGCCAATCCAATTGTGGGTAATCCAGTTTTGCGGAAGATGCTGTGGCGATTCGCGGAACGTGTTCCGCTTCCCATCCCGACCGTTCTTGCGGGTGGGAATATCGTCATGAAAGCGGGCGATGAACTGGTGATGTCGTCCAAAATGTACCTGGATCGGTGCGATGAGGCTGCGGCGACCTAGACGGATGAAATGAGGGAGCTATCGATGGGATTAACGCAGAAAAAGCGACGAATTCTTCTGATATCGTACCACTTTCCACCCTCACTGGCGGCAAGGGGCTTGCAGCTCGGAAAACTCGTTAAGTACGTTCTGAAGAACGATGTTGAAATCGATGTTGTTACCACGGAGTGTGACAAGCGTCAGCACCGTGACGCTGCCGACTTTCTGGAGTCCTCGCAGGGACTGAATGTCTATCGCTGTCAGTCGAAAGGATCGATCCACATTGATCGGTTGAGTAGTCTGCTCATCACGCTGCCTTTTCGCGGTTGGGCGAATGAGGCCATCAAAGCGGCTGTGGAATTGGTGTCGTCTCATGAGAAGGGGTACTATCAGTGCATGATGACTTGCGCGCATCCCATGGATTCGCATCGCGTCGGATTGCACGTTAAGGCCCGATTTCCTGAGCTGCCCTGGGTGGCCCATTTTAGTGATCCGTGGGCGACCAATCCGCTGTTCGAGCCCCGAGGTCCCTGGCAGCGTCCGTTGATGGGGCGATATGAGAAGAAAGTAATGCGGCGGGCGGATAGAGTTATCTTTGTCTGCCAGCCTTTGCTGGACTTTACGATGCGGGAATATCCGGACATGAAGAACAAATGCCGGGTACTGCATCATGTTTTCGATCCGGATCTCTACGCGCCGCTGGAAGCGAAGGATTCGGATTCGGTCCTGCGCATCACCTATGCCGGAGGACTGAGCAAGAAACGCAATATCCTGCCCTTGCTCAAAGTGATTGAGAACATGAAGGCGATGGGCGCAGACTTTCGTCGTCTAGCTTTCGAATTTGTCGGGGAAAACGCAGACGAAACCGTGGCGACGATCAATGAAATCTCTCCAGGTCTTGCCACGAGCGTGGGAAAAGTGGGATATCGGGAGAGCCTTCGTTACATGCAGAAGGCTGGATGTCTGCTTATTATCGACGCCAACCTGGAGCAGTCACCGTACTTTCCGAGCAAGGTGGCGGACTACTTTGGAGCGGGCGTTCCCATTCTCGGTATTTCTCCATCGCATAGTTGCACAACGGCGATGCTGAGAGAACTGAATATGCCGACGTTCGATTATGAGCATCTGGACCAATGTGCCAACTTCCTGAATGACGTCATAAAAGGAAACGCTCGAATCCCGTCGCTTCCCCTCGACAAGGTGAACCGTTATTCGGCGAACAACGTGGCGAAGGAGTTTGTAGAAATCATCGATGGAGTGAGGTAGTAAGGCATGGCGAATGGGAAACAACGCGACGTTGTGATTATCGCTCCGACTCCGGCGCCATACCGGGCGTATGAATATGACCTGGTCCAGGAAGGTTTGAAGGACCGCTATCGTTTTCACACGCTGTTTCTGGAGCGTCACTGGGCCCAGATGAAGTGGGAGGACGATACGCCCAAGGTGATGACATGGGAGGTCCTGCCGAAATCGAGGATCAGCCCGCTGGCATCTAGGTTGCCTTTCTGCAACCGGTTCAATAAAGGAACAACGCGGAGATTGAACGAACTGAATCCTTCGGCTGTGATCCTGCACGGGCACGACGCACCCGCGTTGTGGGCAGGGTTTTTCTGGGCACGCCGCCATAATCGGGGCTTGCTGTATCGGAGTGATTCCAACATTATCATCGATCGCAGTCGGCCTAGTTATTCGTGGAAGAATCTCGTCAAACGAGTCCCCTTGAGCTATATGTATCGGCATATCGACGCCTTTCAGACAATCGGTACGCTGAATGAGGAGTTCTACCGGTACTACCATGGCGATGAAAGTCGGTTCTTCCGGTGCAGCTACATGGTGGATACGGAAAGCTTCGGGAACCTGGCCCGGGAGGAGCAGAGGCAGGGATGCCCGTTGAAACGAGAGTTGGGGATCACCGCGGAGAAGGTCGTGCTCTTTGTAGGCCGGTTTGTTTTGCAGAAGAACATCATGACTCTGCTTCGAGCGTTCAAGCAGGCAAAACCGTATCTGAAGGATACGTGCCTGCTTCTGGTGGGTGACGGACCATTGAGGAATGAAGTCTGCCGTGAGGTGGAGGATATCCGGGATAGCGTATGCATTACGGGCTTCCGCCAGCCGCAGGAAGTGGGACGGCTTTATGGTCTGGCGGATGTGCTTGTCCTTCCGAGTAACTGGGAACCCTATGGTTTGGTGGTGAACGAGGCAATGGCGGCGGGATTGGCGGTGATCGCCTCCGACCAGGTTGCAGCGGCTGTGGATCTTGTGGTTCCAGGTCGCAACGGCGATGTTTTCCCGTTCCGCAGCGTTGACGCGCTCGCTGATTCTCTCAAGAAGGTTCTGGCGGATAAGGCCACTGCCCAACGGATGGGAAAAGCCAGTCGGGAACGACTTGATGAATGGAATCGGGAGTTTGATGTGGTTCGCGGATATGAACGATCGCTGGATTATGCCATTGGACGACATGAAAGTCGTTGCTGAGGGTTGATATGGTATCGAAAGAGAAATCCCTGAAGATGCTGGTCTTGGCCCAGAATCTGCATACGGCGGGCGGATACTCGGTCGGACGGAATGTGACCGCGGTCCTGCCCAAGGTCGCCCCTCAGCATGAATACCTTATGGTCATTCCCGACAAGGTGGGATATGTGGAGCATGAGGGTGTATCGAATGTCCGGCTGCTGAAGGTCAAACGCATGTCCTTCTTCGAGCGGATCCATTTCGATTTCATCACCCTGCCGAAGGTTGCCAAAGAGTACAAACCTGATTTCATCTGGGGGCTGGGCAATTCCGGCCTGGCACATCCACAGTGCAAACAGGCGTTCCTGTTTCACCGGCCTACGCTTATCTATCCGGCCAAGTACTGTGAAGGAATGATGGCTGGGGAATACTTCGTAGATTGGCTGGTTAAGGGACAGGTGAAACTCTGCCTGAGGTATACGGACTGGGTTTTCTGTCAAACGCCCGTGATGCGAGAGCGTTTTGCCCGTTTCTTCGGTTATCCAATCGACAAGATCAGTCTCATGCCAAATGCAGTTTCTGAATTTGCGAAGATCCCTCGCGAACAGGTCGAGGTTCCCGAGCCGCTGAGAGAAAAGGGGTTCTTCAACCTGTTTTTCCTTTCAAAGTTCTATGGGTACAAAAATCCCGAGATTCTGATCGACTTGTTCCGGACATACCCGGAGCAGTTACGAAATGTTCGTTGTTTTGTTACCATCGCGCCCGACCAACACGCCAGGGCACCAAAGGTGCTCGAAGACATCCGCCGCTACAGTCTTGAGAAGCATATCGTGAACGTCGGACCGCTGAAGCAGGATCAACTGGCGGGTTACTACTACAGCTGTGACGCGCTATTGCTTCCCACTCGTGTGGAGAGCTTCAGTGGGACCTACGTCGAAGCAATGTTCTTTGGCGTACCCATTCTCACCAGCGATATTGACTTCGCTCGGTATGTCTGTGAGGATGCGGCTTTGTATTTTGATTTCTGGAATCTCAAGGACGTCATGGAGAAGATTTGTGACCTTCGCGATAACCCTGAATTGCGAAGGGTGCTGGCGGATAACGGTCGGCGGCGGGTTTCTGCTTTTTTCAAGACCTGGGAATCGATTGTAACTGATGCCGTGCGGGATATTGAACGGTTGTTTTGAGTCGATGATATGGTGCTGATCGCGGCGATGACGCAATAGGAGATCTGAATGTATATTCTGGGCAATTCGTGGGAAGACGGATTCCTCGATTACTGCGGGGCTGAGGACTGCGTGCGAATCCAGGTGGCGGCGTGGGGAATCGTCGAACGGATCGCCGGGATGTATCTTGAATCGCCCCGTGACTGGCGGATTCTATGGAATTACGGGCGGGAAATCGGGTTTCGCAACGTTCTGACGAAGGTGATTTCGAGAAGCCGGGAGAAGAACAGGAACAAGAAAGTACTGGCGATTGGACTTGGAACGGTGGTGGATGCGAGCGGGTCGGGCAAGGGTCCCAGCCAGCGAGTGGCCTTCATTGCCCCGTGCCATCCTCCCTGTGTCGAGCGAGTCGTTCTTCCCAAAGCTCTAACGATATCTGTCGGTGCGGACCTCTTTGATAAAGTCTGTTCGAAGGACGGAATTACATTTGCGGAGAACCTTTCGGGCGCGGAGCGATTTACATCGCTTGTGGCCTGGACGCCGGAGTCCGGCTGGCCGTTCCCGAACGACCTGCCCCGAATGCTGAACGACGCGGTGGAGACTTGGCGAAGCGTGGATCGCTCGCAGTGCAGGACGCTTGCGATTTCCTCGGCTTCGCCGATTCGCGAGATCGAGCCGCGAAAAACCGGTTCGGCGTCAGGATCGCTCCGTGGCGTGCTGTATGGTCTGAGCAATTACGCCAAGGTCATCATCATGCCGAATCTACCTCCGGAACTGAAGATAGAATGCGTTCACGAAATCGATCCGACGCAGATCGGAAAGACCGATACTCATTCATGGTCACTGGATACTTCTCCGCTGCCCAGACCCGATGAGAAATTCGATGTTTACTTTATCGCTGGATATCATGCGTCACACACGCCGCTGGCCATTCATGCACTGAAATCCGGGGCCTGGGCGGTGGTGGAGAAACCGCTGGTGATTTGCCGTGAGCAGTTGGACGCGATGACGCAGGTCCTGAGGGACTATCCCAATCGTCTCTTCACCGGGTTCCACATCCGCTACAATCCGCTGTGGGATTACGCGAGAAAAGACCTGGGTACCAAGCCGGGCGATCCGATCAATTATTATTGTATCGTTTACGAAGTGCCTCTGAGACCGCGACATTGGTACCACTGGCCCAACGCCAAGAGCAAGATCGTCAGCAACGCGTGCCATTGGTTGGACCACTTCCTGTTTATGAACGATTATTGCGAGATTGAACGGTACCAACTCTGGCGGGCGAAGAATGACGATGTACATATCAATCTGGAGCTCGCAAACGGGGCTGTATTCAGCATGCAGCTGACCGACCAGGGCAGTTGGCGCATTGGCGTTCAGGATCATATCGAATTGCGGGCGAATCATGTGACGGTGCGCGTGGACCGGGGAAGCCAGTACTTCGCGGAAGACAATCGGAGGGTACTCCGGAAATTGAAGATCAACAAGATGGCCGCCTATGGAGCCATGTATCGAATCATCGGACAGAAAATTCTGGCCGGTGAACCCGGCGACAGCATGGCCTCAATCATCGGGACCAATGAAATTATGCTCAAATTGCACGACGCATTCGTAAATTCCTAGTCTGGATTTTTCTACGGGAGTACAAAGGTGAAGCAGGTTGTCCAGAACATTCGCAGCGGTAAGTTGTCGGTTGACGAAGTCCCTTCGGCGCAGTTCGCCGGTCCCGGGGTCATCGTGGCGACGCAGGCGTCAGTTATCTCGGCCGGAACCGAGAAAATGATCACGGAGTTCGCGGAGAAGGGTCTGATCGGAAAGGCTCGGTCGAAACCTCAGGAAGTCAGGAAGATCATCGATAAGATAAAGCGTGACGGACTCGTGGAAACGTTTCGTACGGTCATGACCCGGCTGGACCAGCCCATGCCTCTGGGCTACAGCGCCGCGGGGATTGTTTTGGCGGCATCACCCGAAGTCGTGTCGATCAAACCGGGCGACCGGGTCGCATGCGGTGGGGCGGGGCATGCGGAAGTCATGTTCGTGCCCAAGAATCTCGTGGTTCCCGTCCCGGATAACGTTGATTTCGATTCGGCCTCGTTTGCCACCCTGGGATCAATTGCGATGCAAGGACTCCGCGTGGCTGAACTTGTCATAGGTGAGAAGGTGGCCGTCATCGGGCTCGGACTTCTCGGTCTGATCACCACTCAACTCGTCAGGGCGGCCGGGTGCCGTGTCATCGGTGCGGATATTAATCCAAATCGCCTGGAACTGGCCCGTAAATTGGGCTGTGATTTCGTGTGTCCGCCGAACCGTCTGGCCGCCGTGGTCAGCGAAGTGACGGGGAACGTCGGCGCCGATGCCGTGATCATCACCGCTGCGACCGCATCCAATGAACCGGTGGAAACCGCTGCGGAGATTTGTCGAAAGAAAGGCCGCATTTCCGTCGTTGGGGCAGTCAGGATGGACATCCCGCGCAAACCATTCTATCAGAAGGAACTCCAACTCCGGCTGAGCACGAGCTACGGGCCGGGGCGATACGACTCTCAATATGAAGATAAGGGTATCGACTATCCGCAAGCCTACGTGCCTTGGACGGAACAACGCAACATGGCCTGCGTTCTGGACATGGTCAGCCAGGGAAAACTCGACGTCAAATCACTGATTACGCACCGGTTCCCCATCGAAGAGGCTGAGACCGCCTACAAACTTATCAAAGGCGAGATCCAGGAACCGTTCCTGGGCATTGTGCTCAATTATCCGAAGGTGGAGGATCGTTCACCCGTTCCCGCTTCGCAGGCCAGGAAATCGCCTCAGCGAATCGAGGGTGGCGTGGGCGTTGGCGTGATCGGAGCCGGTAACTTTGCCAACCTGATGCTGATCCCCGCTCTCGCAAAGCTTCCCGATGCCCGGCTGGTGGGTTTGGCCGACGTGAACGGGCTTGCCGGCAACCACACAGGCAGGAAATTCGGGTTTCAGCGGATTGTCTCCGATCATCGACAGTTGCTGGAAGATCCGGATATCAAGGTCGTCTTCGTTACGACTCGACATAACGCACATGCGCCGCTGGTTCTGGAGGCCCTGAAGGCCAACAAGCACGTCATGGTCGAAAAACCGCTGTGTATCACGCACGACGAACTATTGGAGATCGTCAAAACTGCCGATCAGAAGCCCGATCTCAGCGTTATGGTCGGCTTCAATCGCCGGTTTGCTCCGATGGCCGTCGAATTGAAGAAATATTTCAAAGACGCGGGTCCGCTTGGCATCAACTATATCTGCAATGCGGGATTCACACCCAAAGAGAGTTGGGTCCAGGATCCTCTTGTCGGCGGAGGCAGAATCATCGGTGAAGGCTGCCATTTCATCAACTGGGTGATCTGGCTGACTAACTCTGCCCCCGTGAAGGTCTATGCCCAATCCATCGGGCGCGAGACGGGAAAGGCGTTCAAAGACGATAACGTCATGATCTCCCTCCAGCTCAAGGATGGCAGCATCGCCACGGTCTCCTACCTGGCCTGTGGCGATAAGAGTCATACGAAAGAGCATATCGAGGTCTTCGGCGGCGGTTGTGTCGGAATCATCGATGATTTCCGTCGAGGCGTCTTCATTCGCGGTGGGAATACGCAGAAGCTGAAGGCCGCGACGGGCAAAGGCCATTTTGAGCAGTGGCAGGCCTACATCGCCTCTCTCAAGGAAGGCCGGCAAGCCCCTGTTCCCTTCGAGGAGATAATCACTTCCACCTGGGCGACGCTCAAAGCGATCGAGAGCCTGCGCACCGGCCAGGTGATGGAAATCTAGCGATTCATGAGCACGCTGCGGATTCTAAATGAACTGCCCGGGAGGATCATCGACGTTGCTCCCGACGGTACGATCTGGGGGGGGCGGAATTACCAGGTCTTTTCCTGGCGATCCGACGGAAAGATCACGCCGATAGTCTCCGCACCTGTGCAGGGCGTTCGGAAATATGCCGGGCACTGTCGCCTCCTGTGCCGTCTCCTGCGATACGAAATCCGCGGATTCGCTTTTCTCACGGATAAGACTCGAATTGCCGCAACGCGACAGGGGGTCTACTTTGGTGAACCTGCTGACATCCTGCTTCGACCGGCGACGGTTCATGCGGGTGACACGCCCGTCAAACCTCCGATGACTGTTACCGTGGACTCTGAAGACCGTGTATTGTGGGGTGAGTATTGGGGTAACAAGGATCGTGGGCAGGTGCGGCTGTTCGTCTCACGCGACAAGGGGCGAACCTACGAACCGTTCTGGACGTTCCAACCGGGCGATATCAAACACGTCCATAACATACTCGAAGATCCCTTCGAGCATTGTTTCTGGGTCTTCGTCGGCGATCACGGAAGCGAACCCGGCATCGGGCGGCTGTCGTGGAATCTCAAGCAGCTGGATTGGCTGGTCCGCGGCGAGCAGAAATATCGCGCGGTGTCTGCGTTTATCTTCCCCGACCGCCTGGTATATGCCACCGATACCGAAATGGATTACAATGGCGTATATTGCGTGAACAAGAAGACGGCGGCAACAGAAAAGCTTGCCGATATGCCCGGAAGCAGCATCTATTCCTGCCGATTCGGTCCATGGTACGTGGTATCCACGAGTGTCGAGTATTTCCGGAAGTTCCAAAACAACATTGCCACGCTATGGGTGTCGCGCGATGCCGTCGGCTGGGAAAAAATCTACCAGGCCGTCAAGGATATCTGGTCGCTGAAATATTTCCAGTTCGGCTCGATCGTTCTGCCGCGAGTTCCCACCGAGTCGGACCAGATCGTGTTCAGCGGGCAGGCCCTTCGAAAGATCGACAACCGGATACTGATTGGCCGAATTGAGTAAACGAATGAATTCTGGCGATCTTCTGACATCGATTCGATATTTCGGCGTTGCACCCCTGGCGCAGGGGATGTGGCACCGTGTATTGAAGAAATCCGGGTATTTCAAAAAGAAGTTTCGTGCATGCCTGTGGTCGCAGATTCGGCCGGGGGATTATCTGGATGTGCTTTCGCAAGGGCAGACGTGGAAGAGTCGTCTTGCAGAAACTCGTTTCTTTTTCGCTCCCGGTCTGGCTGGCTGTCGCGAAATGTTGCGTCAAATCGTGACAGATCCGCAGAGAGCGATCTCGGGTGCCTCTGATGTCATGGAAGGTAGATTTGAATTCTACTCCAGGGGCAAGTTCTCTTTTGGCCGGGATGTCGATTGGCACCGGAATCCCTTCAAGCAGAAATCCTGGCCGAAAGATAAGCACTGGTGTGATATTGGATATTTCAACCGCGACCTTGGCGATATAAAGGACGCCTGGGAACTGTCGCGTTTTTCGTGGGCATTCACCTTGGTCCGTGCCTATGCTCTGACGGGTGATCCTCGCTGCGCAGAGCGGTTCTGGGAACTCTGCGAAAGCTGGTTGGAGAATAACCATCCCAATTTCGGCGTCAATTGGGTGTCGGGACAGGAATGTGCCCTTCGCCTCATGGCCTGGTGTTTTGCTCTGTTTGCATTTCTGAACGAACCTGCGACAACCGAGGATCGCGTTCGGAAGATGCTGCTCGCCATTGCCGTTCATGGCGAACGCATCGAAGGATTCATCTCTCACGCCATACGCCAAAAAACAAATCACGCCGTCACTGAAGCCGCTGGATTATGGACAATCGGCCTTTTATTTCCCTTCATCAAACAATCGGCCTCCTGGAAACGGACTGGGAAATCCGTTCTCGAGCAGGAGGGCCTGCGGCAAATCTACGAAGACGGAAGCTATGTTCAGCATTCGATGAATTACCATCGACTGATGCTCCAGACTTATCTGTGGTGCTTCCGATTGGGACAAATCCACGGCGAGCAATTCAGCCCCGCATTATCGGATCGAGTTCTCAAGGCCACGGAGTTTCTGTATCAACTTCAGGACCCCTCAACCGGGCGCGTTCCCAATTACGGCGCCAATGACGGCGCACGCTTCCTCCAATTGAATGATTGCGACTATCTGGACTATCGTCCCGTCATTCAGGCCGGCTGGTACCAGTTCAAACAGCAGCGACTTTATGAGCACGGTCCGTGGGATGAGGACCTGGTCTGGCTCTTGGGGAGGCAGGCGATGCAGGTTCCCTCGGCCGATGCCCCACGGAAATCCTCATCGTTCACAGTGGGGGGGTATTATTCTCTTCGCAGCCGAAATTCCTGGGCCATGGTTCGCTGTCACACCTATCGCGATCGCGTCGGACATATTGACCCTCTGCATCTGGATCTCTGGGCGGATGGAATCAACCTCCTTCGTGACAGCGGTTCCTACCGATACTTTGCCCCGGATGAGCCGGATATGGAGCACTACTTCAAATCCATCTGGGCCCACAATACGGTGATTGTCGATCGAACGTCGCCCCTTCGCCTTGTTTCGCGGTTCATCTGGCTGCCTTGGCCAAAGGCCCGGGTATCGCGATTCGATAAGTCCCCGACGAGTGTTGAATGGATTGGCGAAAACGATGCCTACCTTCGTGAGCCATGGAATGTACGGCACATACGTCGTATCTCCGCGAATCCGAGTTCCGATTCCTGGCAAATTCGGGACGAACTGACGGGGAATCAGACGCATCGCTACGAGCTTCGGTGGCACTTGCCCGCTGGTGTTCGGATCGTCTCCAGTGAACCCAGGCGAGCCACGCTGGAACTGCCCTCAGACTGGCGGTTGCAGATCGCAGGTTCCGATAATGTCACAGTGGAACTCCTGACAGGGCAGACCAATGGGGGATGGGAATCTCTTTATTATTCCGAGAAAACGCCGATAGTTACTCTAAGTGCAGTTGTTGAATCACCATCGACTGTGACGTTCGAGACGAATGTCTGGAAAGAAGGTCAAAAATGAGAATTGTTTACATTCACCAGCATTTCATGACCAACAAGGGCTCTGGCGGAACGCGGAGCTACGATGTATCCAAATATATGCTCCAGGCGGGTCATCAGATTTACATGATCTGCGGCATCTATGACATCAGCGGACTGGAACCTCTGCCATGGTACCGTTGGTTCCGACGGGAGAACATTGACGGAATCGACGTGACAGTCTGTAACGTCTCGTATTCCAACAAGTACAGCGGCCTGCGCCGAACATGGGCGTTTGTCTGGTTCGCCTTTCTGGCGACCATCGCCGCCGCCCGCATCAGGAAGCCCGATCTGATTTTCGCCACGAGTACGCCCCTGACCGTGGGAATTCCAGGGTACATCGTCGCGAAACTCAAGGCCGTCCCCTTCATCTTTGAAGTGCGGGATATTTGGCCCGAAAGTTTTGTTCGAAGCGGTTGGGTTAAGGGAACGGAACTCTCCATCCGCCTGATGGGAATGCTGGAAGTGTTCCTCTACAAGCATGCGAAGAAAATCCTCCTGGTGTCGTCCGGGTTCGAAAAACGTCTGATCGAGCGTGGATTCCCTGCTCAGAAGATGAAGACGATCCTTCTGGGGGCGGAAGGGGGCTTGTTCAGGGATGTCAAACCGGATACCGAATTTCTGGAGCAGTACAACCTCAAAGGAAAGAAAATCGCCATCTATACGGGCGCTCACGGCAAGGCCAATGGTCTGGACTACATCGTGGAGGCTGCTGCGATTTCCAAGGATCGCTCCGATATTGCGTATGTTATGATCGGCGAGGGAAGTGAGAAGCAACGGCTGCGCGAAGAGGCCAAAGCCAGAAACCTGACCAATGTCGTGTTCGCGGATGTGGTCCCCAAAGAAAAACTTCCCGGTATTCTGGCTGTGTGTCACATCGGATTGATGATTCTGAAATATATCGGTGAAGGACGCCCCGTTACCCCGAATAAGATCTTCGATTACATGTTCATGGGCATGCCCGCTCTTGTGAACTTCGAAGGACCGACCATCGACATGGTACGGGAGGAAGGTTGCGGCCTGCTGGTGGACCCGACCAATCCAGCCGACCTCGCGGAAAAGGTAAAACTGCTTGTCGATAACCCGCAACTGGCCCAGGAATTGGGCGGTAAAGGAAAAACGGCGGCTTGGAAAAAGTATGACAGAAAGATCATCGCAGCCCAACTGATTGAAGCCTTCCAGGATGCAGTCGGCAATACCCCGACGGCTCAACGCAGCGCGGAAACCATATGAAACGAGAAACCGTATTTGTTCTTGAGGCCCACGGAAAAGCTGCGGTACCTGTCATCGAGTCCTGCGGCAAGATGAAGCTCTACGTCCTGGCCGGTTCAAGCCGAAGGTACAATTGCGGCTTTTATTGCCGTGCCACACGGGAACGCATCGTCTATCCATGCCCGAAGCATGAGCCCGACGCGTGCGTCGCTTTCCTGATCGACGTGCTCCGAAAACGGCAGGTGTCTGTTCTATTCCCCGTGGGCGATGTCATGACCGATCTGATCGCCAGGCATCAGGATGAATTTCGCAAATATACACGCCTCGTTCTGCCGCCATACTCGATCTTCGTTCAAGGCCGGGATAAGATTCCCACGCTCCAGGCGGCCAAGCGGGCAGGATGCCCAATTCCAAACACCTGGTATCCCAAGGCACAGTCGCTGGATCAGATCGCCCGCGAGAGCGATTACCCTGTGCTCATCAAGCCGGCCATCGGCATCGGCGCTCGCGGAATCACCTTCTGCCAATCGCCGCAGGAACTTATGTCGAAATTCCCCGCGATCGAAACGGCTTTTGGCGAAAGCTTCGTCCAGGAGTATATCCCTCAAACAGGCGTGCAATACAAGGTCGACACAATTCTCGATCAGAACCAAAATGCCCTCGCCGGGGTCGTCTATGCCAAGCTGCGATACTATCCACCAACTGGCGGCTCCAGCGTCCTGAACAAAACGGAACGGAGGCCCGACATCTTCGAGTCGGCCATGAAGGTGCTCCGCGAGCTCAAATGGTTCGGGTTCTGTGATTTCGATTTCATCACCGATCCTCGCGATAACCAGGTCAAGCTGATGGAGATTAATCCACGCTATCCCGAAAGCTATCGTACGACGGTCGCCGCCGGGGTCGACATGACCAAAATCATGTATCAACTGGCGATGGGCCAGACGCCGATACCGCAGATGGATTACCAGGAAAACCGCTATGTCAGATTCCTGTGCGGCGATCTGATGTGGTTCTTCACGACGAAAGACAACCGGTGGAAGACCCAGCCGTCATTCTTCGACTTCTTCCGTTCCGACACGCTTTACCAATTGGAGCGAGCCCACGATTGGGGGCCCATTATGGGGTATCTGCTCGACAATCTCGTGATGTTGTGGGATAAGGAAGAGCGGCAGTTCAAATTACGGTTGAATCGTGGATAATGCTCAGGAAAAATCGCGGCAGGGCCCGGTGAACGTCCTGTCAATTGACGTTGAAGACTATCACGCGATCGTGGACCGCTGGTGGTTCGGGGTCGCCGACTCCACTCCCACCCGTGCGGTTCTCGATAATACACTCTACTTGTTGGATCGTATCGAGGCCTTCAACGCTCGAGCGACATTCTTTGTTCTGGGTGAAGTGACCGAGGAGTATCCGGATCTCATCCGCCGGATTCATCGCGGGGGGCATGAACTGGGCGTCCACGGGCACAAGCACCGCTGGGTCCACACCCTGACTCCCGATGCATTTTCCTCCGAAGTGGTACGGGCCAAAAAATCCATCGAGGATATCATCGGTCAACCCGTACTCGGCCATCGGGCGCCTGCCTTCAGCATCAATTCAAACATGACCTGGGCCGTTGACGTCCTGTGCAAGGCCGGCTTTAAGTATGATTCAAGCATTTACCCGATGAGGGGTCGGCATTACGGAGACCCTTCTGTCCCTCTCGAACCGTTTATGCTCAAGGGCTCCGAGGGGCAGTTGCTGGAGATTCCCATGACCGTTCTGGAATTCGCGGGACGCCGCTGGCCTGTCTGTGGGGGCGGATACCTCCGGCATTTTCCATTCTTCATCAACAGTTGGGCAATGAAGAAAATCAACCGACAACGCCCGGTCATCATCTACCTCCATCCGTATGAATTCGACTGCTGCCCGATTAAAGAGGCGGCTGCCGATTGGCCGCTAAGACGGAAGCTCCAATTCCGCCTCTTTTCATATCTTCAGCATCGAAACCGAAAGGGCATGTCGGCGAAGCTTGATCGCATGTTGAGCCTGGCCAGGTTCGACTCCATTTCAAACGTCTTTCAGGGGCGGTTCTGATCAATGGCAGGCGATGATATGAACAATTATGCCCGTTTTCTCCGGGAAAACG
The DNA here is from genome assembly GCA_964563935.1 of uncultured Phycisphaerae bacterium. Lineage (GTDB taxonomy): Bacteria > Planctomycetota > Phycisphaerae > JAAYCJ01 > JAAYCJ01 > JBAZZQ01. Next base: position 57,302 of record CAZLZE010000008.1, read on the forward strand.
GTATGCTCGTCGTCCGGGTTCGTGACGTCGACTGGTACGATTACAATGGCTGCATGATGCCTGCATACTTGCCTCACTGCGTGCCTTTCATCCGGTCCGAAGACGCTCGAGAGGTGCTCCGGCAATCGGGACGATCGATAGCTCAATGGGATAGTCATTTCGGGCAACTTGACCACAGTGAATGGTGGTATGTCCTGAGACGGGATCCCTGGGACGTTGAAAGCGTTCCCGACGAGGAGAAACAGCGTATGATCCGGCAGGGGCGTGAAAACTTCACTGTGCGGCCCCTGACACAGAGCGAGGTTCTCGATCATTGCCCGCGGGTCGCCCAACTGGCGACGAGTCGGTACAAAGGAGCGGTGAGCGCAGAGCAACAGGACGATTTCGTTCAGCGAACCCAAGCCATGTGCGCTGTGCCCGGAACAGCCGAGTTCGTCGGATGCTTCCAGGAGAACACTCTGGTTGGTTTCTCCGAGAACTACATCCAGGGCAATGCCGTCGTTCTTAATGTCATCCGCCATGACCCTGCCTACCTCAATAAATACTCATCTTATGCTCTGATTGATTGGATGTTGACGCATTATTTGAATGAACGAAAGATGCGATACGTTCTCGGCGGGTCCCGAAGCAGCTGCGACAACGATATCCAGGATCTTTTGGCCAGCCTTTTTGGGTTCACACGCGAGTATGCGCGTTTGCACGCGGCCTACTCCCCGTGGCTGCAACTGGCCGTCAAATTTGCCTATCCGTTCAGATCGTGGTTGTCCAACCTGTCGGAGGAAGACGGCAAGTCGTGCAGGAACAGACTCGGGACCGTCATTCAACAGGATCACATTGTCCGGGCCTGTGCGAATATTCCCGAAGACGCGGTGAAGACGGGAAGGACCAATGTCGAGGCAGGGGAGCCAAATCTCCGCATTGTCCCGACAAACACAGGCCATCTGTCTGCCATTACCGGTCTTCATATGTCCGGCATCCCCGGAAGCTTTCTGGGCTCTCTGGGGCCTCGAGTACTGTCTCGTGTATACGAGGGCATCCTCAAATCGGAATATGCATTCGGATTTGCAGCCGTCAAGGATGGACAGGTGGTCGGGTTCATCTGTTGCACGGAGAATCTGGGGGCAACCTACAAATCCGTGCTCACGTGGGATTTCCTTCCGTTGTTCGTATCGATCATTCCCAAAACACTCAAATGGAAGAACATCAAGAATGCTCTTGAGACTCTGCTCTATCCGGTCCACGTAAAGCAGGAGTTGCCTCGGGCCGAGGTCCTGTCCATCGTCGTGAGCGAAGAAGCCAGGGGATACGGAGTCGGGCGATTATTGATGAATTCCGCCATGGCGGAATTCCAGCGAAGAAGAGTCAATGATGTCAAAGTAATGGTGGGAGAGGATCTGCCCTCGAATCACTTTTACAAGAAACTGGGCTTCCAGTTTCTCTGTCAATATTCCCATCACGGATATAATCTTAACGCCTATGTTCGAAAAGTGGGGACAGAAGATCACGCGAAATCTGCGGGCCCTGCTCCAGAATAGACGGTCTTGCTGCAGGCGGGCATATGTCATCCACACCAGGACCGACATGATCTATCCCACCCGCATGTTCCTCGCAACGTAACCGGCCACCACCCCGATCAAACAGACACCAGTCTTTGTACAGATCGCATCGCTCACCTCGTACGCGTGTTCCCCATCTCAAACAGTGTTCACCCAAAGGGCTGGAGGAACGACCGATCATTCCGTCTCTTCAGACACGCCCCTGTTCCGAGTCGCCCGCAGGACCACGCTGAATACTCCCAGAAGGACGACTATTCCCGTCAGAACGACCGCGAGAATATCCACCGGCGGTTTATACAGAATGCCCACGCCCTTGATCGCGATCATGTGGATCACGATCAGCGAAATCCCGACGGCCCAGAACCGGGCAATCCGAACCCACTCATTCCTCGACACTCGCGAGGTGGAGGTCTCCTGGAAGATGGTTTTCATGCCTGCGAAGGAACCCATACACGGAAAAATCTGCGGCGTGCTCAGCAGGTACTCATGGACGGCCTCGCCGTGGATGCCCGCCAGTTTCTGTTCCTCAAATCGCAACGTCGGACCGTAGGCCCAGAAAAACAAAAAGGGATATGCCAGGACCAGATAAATATTCCCACTCAGCAGGCACAGACTGGCGTCTACGATGAAATTTGACAGATAATACGGATGCCGGCAGATCCGGTACACGCCTTCCGTGCATAGTACCCGATTTCGGATCAGCGTCGCTTTGGTGATGATATGCAGCAGTGTCCCCGCCGCCAGAAGAACCATGGCGACGATCACCAGACTGTAATGCACGGGAAAAAAGAAGGCGGAGGCGACAGCCAGGACGATGACAATGTCCCGCAAATTACCTCGATATAGTTTCCGATCTTCCATCAATCACTCCTTGAAGTACGCCTCGATCGGGGCTTCAATGACGTTCCCATGATAATGTCTTGCAGGGGTAAATCAAGGGCATTACCTCCAAAATGATCGTTGACATCCATCGCCGTCGGTGATAAATTGCCTACCATGAACGTCCACCTGTCAACTGTCGGTTGACAGGATCTGAAGGAATTGTAATTTTTATAGGCAGCGTGAAAATTCAGGTGTTTTTACGCTGGTGGATGCGGTGGCATTGGTTAACGCGGTAGTGGTCATTCCGGCACGATTGGCTTCCAGTCGGTTCCCCAGGAAGATTCTCGCCCGTGAAACCGGCAAATACCTCATCCAGCACGTCTACGAGCAGGCCTCCAAGGCCCGTTTGGCCCCACAGATAATTATCGCCGCCGATGACCCGGAAACTGTATCCGCCGCCGAATCCTTCGGCGCAAAGGCCGTTCTGACCGATCCCGACTTGCCCTCCGGGACCGATCGTGTCGCCGAGGCCGTCAAAAATCTCGATGCCGATATCATCGTCAACGTCCAGGGCGATGAACCCCGCATGCATCCGGAATCAATCGATCAACTCATCGAGTTGATGACCGATTCCGATGTTCCCATGGGAACCTTGGCTACTCCACTGACTTCCCGTGAGGAAATTACCAACCCCAATTGCGTCAAAGTCGTTCTCGATAGAAACGGCTTGGCGATTTATTTCTCCCGCAGCGCGATTCCATTTCCCCGGGATGGGTATGAGAAAGTCCCGAGCGACTATCCGCACCTCCTGCACCTCGGAATCTACGCTTATCGGAAAGAATTCCTCCTCAAACTCACTCAACTGCCGCCCGCGCCGATCGAAAAAATAGAAATGCTCGAACAGTTGCGCGTTCTGTGGCATGGCTATAATATCAAGGTGGGAATAACCCCGTATCGGACCATGGGAATCGATACGCCGGAGCAGTATAGTGTCTTCGTGAACGAATATTTACATGATGGAAAAGTGCAGAAGTAGAATATGTGCTCAACCCCTGACATTTTGAACGACATCGCCGCGAAATCCGCGCAAAACGAACTCTACAC